>CAZBXY010000096.1:0-24498 GCA_964495365.1 uncultured Frigoriglobus sp.
GTGCTCGCCGCCGACGCGGTGCGCGCCGTCGAGCTGGCGGTCATCGTGCATCCGACGGCGTACTCGTCGTCTTTCACGACGACATGCTCGACCGGCACCTCATCGCTTACGGCGACGTGAGCGATTACACCTGGACCGAACTGCAACGGTTCCGGTTCCGCGACCCGGGCAAGTTCGGTGAGCAGTGCCGCATCCCGACGCTCGCGGAGGTGTTCGAGCTGCACCGCCAGTACGCGGGGCTCATGCACCTCGACATCAAGCGGCCCGGGCAAGATGTCGCGATCGCGGAGCTTCTCACGAAGATGGACATGTGGGACCACGTCGCGTTCGCCAACAGCGACACCGGCGGCGTGATTCTGAAGGACGCGCGGTTCAAACCGCAGCGGTACAGGGCCGGGCTGTACCTCGATCGTGGCGAAGTGTTCCCTGACGTGATCGAAGCGGCACTGAAGAAGCCCGGCGAGCACGTCATCGTGGACGACCCGCGCGGCGTTGCGGTGGCGCTCGGGCGCAAGTTCGAGAAGCTGCCGAAGGAGCCGGTGTCGCGGCAGAAGATCGAGTGCGACGCAATGAAGCCGGGCCGCGAAGCCGATCTGATTGCGACCTTGCGGAACGCGGACGACTGGAACCGCCCGACGGAGACGTTTCCCGGTCGATTGCTCTCCGGGGTGCGGATTCGTGTTCGCGCCCGGGCTGCGGATGGGTTGTTCGCCGGCGGGGCGTCATCGAAGGAGGCGTTCGCGGCACTGGAGGAGCGCGTTCGCGAGCGGAGCCTTCACCGGCACTGGATGTACCACGGGTTCGACGGGGCGATTTCGCTCCGCACGCTCATTTTGCTCCGCGCCCCGAACGCGGTGGAATTGGCCCGCTTTACGCTGTGGCGCGACGACCCGATGCTGGACCCGGTGATCGACCCGCGGTGGAAGAACCCGCGGGCGTGGACCGACTTTCGCGTGAAGATGGTGATCTTCCCGGCGCTCGCAAAGTGCCCCGGCGCCGCGACCGAAAAGCTGTGTCGCGATTACCTCGCGCTTTCCGACGACGAGGCGACCAAACTCGGCCCGCCGCAGTTCGAGGAGGCCGGGCGGGCACTGCTCGCGGTCAGCCCGAAAACCGAAACGGCGCTCGAACTGATGAAACACCGGCTCCGGGTCGTTCGCGGGCGTGCAATCCTCGATTGCCTCGCGCACGCGAAGGAAGATTGGGCGCTCGACGCGCTCAAGCAAGCCGCCCCGCACGCGCTGGCGTATCGGGTGGAGTAGCGTCACAGCCCCGCGAGCGGGCTTGTCGCGTCGCCGAACGTGTCGGCCTTCACGCCCATCCGGTTGAGGAGCGCGAGGTACAAGCTGCACAGCTTGCGCTTCTCCGCGGGCTTCTCGGTGTAGTCGAGTACGCGCCCGGTTTCGAGTTTGCCACCAAGCCCGCCGACCGTGACGAGCGGAACCTTGCTCGAATCGTGTTTCGTGCCCGACCACATGTTCGAGACGAACATCAGACACGAGTGGTCCAGCACCGTCAATTCGCCTTCCTTCATCTCGGAGAGTTTGCCCGCGAGGTACGCGAGCTGGCCGACGTAGTACCGCGTGACGCGCTCGTAGTCGTCGGAGTCGTCGTAGTGCGAGGTCGGGTGGTGCGCGGTGCGCACGTTAAGGAACGGGTAGAACAGCCCCGACAGGTCGCGGCACATGAGCAGCGTTGCGACGCGGGTCTTGTCGGTCTGGAACGCCAGCGCGATGATGTCGCACATAAGCCGCATGTGCTCGCGGAGGTCTTCCGGCAGCCCGTTGTCCGGCCGCTTCATGGCGAACCGCGCTTCCGGCTTGCCGTCGGTGCGGTCCTTCTCGCCGCGGGCCTTCTGAACGCGCTTCTCGACCTCGCGCACGCTTGTGAGGTACTCGTCGAGCTTCGCCTTGTCGGCAGAACTCACCTTCGGCTCAAGGGCCGCGGTCTGGTCCTTCACGCGATCGAGGATGCTGGTCGCCCGCTTACTGCCCTGACTGTCGAAGAGGCTGTCGAACGCGAGCGACGGGTACACTTCCATCGGCACCGGCGAGTTCGCATCCTGCCAGGAGATATGCGAACTGTACGCCATCGAGAAGTTCGTCTCGTGGTAGCCGGTGATCGGCTGCTCGCACCCCAGCACGAGGCTCGGCTGCGCCGTGTCATCTTCAAAGTGACGCGCGAGCACCTGATCGACGCTGATCCCGCCACGGAGCACTGCGCCCTTCTGGAGCGCGGCCCCGGAGAGGATGTTGCCAGTCTGCCCCGGGTGGATGCCGACGCCGGTTGCGGACTTGTTGAACAGCCCGCTGATGACATTCAGTTTCGCGCGGAACGGCGTGAGTGGTTCGAGGCTCTTGCTCAACTCCATCTCCGCGCCGCGGCCTTTGGCGTGCCAGTTCTTGGGGCTGATGCCGTTGCCCATGAACAGCGCCGCGAACCGCCGCGGGTGCGCGCCGACCTCCGCCCCGCGCGCGACGAGCGGAACCGCTTCGAGCCACGGCAGCGCGACGGTGACGCCGACCCCGCGAAGAACGGTTCGACGTGAAGGGAGGTGGGGCATGTGTTCAAGCTCCGTGACTCAATTCGACAATCTCAATCTGCTGACGCATCGCGCGAATGTCATCGGCCGAATCGGCCGGCTCCGGTCGGAATCGCGGCAGGATGACGACGAACTCGGACCCGATGGGCCGCAGGTGCGGCGGAATCTTTTCGGTCGGGATATCTTGGCGGATGTCGCCGTGAACGAGGTCGAACAGAACCACGCGCGTCAACCCACCCGACAGGTGGAGTTCAACTCTCGCGGCGTGTCGGAATGGCGGGTTGAGAATCACGCTTCGCTCACTTCCAAGAAGAATCGCCACCCACCTTCACTCTGCTCGGCACCCCAGCGGTGAAAGTGTCGCAGGAACCGCAGTCCGACCATCCCATCGACGCCGGGCGGCAGGGACAATCCCGCGGTATCCGTCAGAATCGCTACCGCCACCATCTGGAACGAGAGTACGGGAATCCTCCACACGACCACGATCCGGTTCTGCACGCCCTGTAACGCTCCGGTTGTTTCTGCGGTCGCCGCGTTTGCGTGGGCCAAGTGGGCCGCGCTTTGCGGTAACACGAACGAACTTTGACCCGTGAAGCCCGAATCGACGAGCAACCGGAGGTTTGTCTCGCCACCCTGTGGGTCAACGAACGTGACCTCTACGGTATCTTCGTGTTCGAGACACGGGAAGTAGGCAACAGGCATAACGACCTCACCGGATCACGTCCGCGAGCGAAGAACTGGCCTCGACGATCATCCCGCGGTTCGGGTCCGGGTCGATTGCGCGCAAGTCGCGCAGCGCGCCGCCCACGTCCTTTGCGACCGCCACGATTCGGCCGTCGAGCAGGGCCAACCAGTCGCCCGGTTGATACCGCGCGCCGTTGATCTGCTCGGCGCGGCGGATTTGCTCCGCGAGCCGCTGATTGATTTCGCGCTCACTCATCACCAAGCCTCCCAAACTCAACCCATTGTAATCACTCGCGAAGATCGTCGCGACCGCGTTTGGTGCGGAACTGCGGGCTGGTCACGATCGACTCCACCAGGCTCCCGAAGGCGTAGTTGTCGGCTTTCAGCTTTGTGCGCATCGCGTCGAGTTGCTTCTGGTCGGAGAGCAATAGCCCGCGGCCCAGCGCGTAGCTGAACAGCTTCTTCGACAGGTTGTCGAGGTAGTCGGTTTGGCGCTGGTCGCGGAGGTAGGCGCGGAGACCGGCGAGGCCGGTGCGGTCGCGGGCGTCGGGGTAGCTCGCGGTCGTTTGCACCGGCTTGCCGCCGAGGTCGCGGGTGCGGAGTTCGCCCACCGGGCCGAAGCCCTCGAACGCGAGGCCGACGGAATCGAAGCGGTTGTGACAGCCCGCGCACGCCTTGTCGGCCCGGTGACGGGCCAGCATTTGCGGGAGCGTCAACTCGCCGAGCTTCGCCTCGTCGGTCGGCAGTTCCGGCACCGCCGGCGGGGGCGGGGGGATGCGCTCGCCGAGTACCTTCGTCACCACCCAGTACCCGCGCTTCACCGGACTGGTGCGCAGGCCGGGCGCGTTCTTCGTCTGGAAAACGGCCATCGGCAAGAGGCCGCCGCGACCGTACTTGTCGGCGTTGTCGATGCGCACCCACTCGTCCGGGATTTCGGCTCGCCCGCGAGCCGGGCGCGGAGAGGGCGCCAACTCCGGCATCCCGTAGTGGCGCGCGAGGACTGGGTTGACGAATGTGTCGGTGCCGTGCAACAGGTCGAGTACGGAGCGGTTGCGCTGCACCACGTCGAGGAAGTAGCGAACGGGTTCCTCGAACATCGCCTGACGTAACTCGTTGGTGAATTGCGGGAAGCGTTCGCGATCGACCGCGTTGTGTTCCTCGAACCGGCGGAAGTCAAACAGGTTCCCGGCGAACTCGGTCGCCAAGGCGCGCGCCTTCGGGTCGCGGAGCATCCGCTTCGCCTGGGCCACGAGCACCTCCGGCTTGTGGAGGTCGCCGCCGGCGGCGCGGGCGAGCAGTTCCGCGTCGGGAATGCTCGACCACAGGAAGTAGCTCAGTCGCGACGCCAGTTCGTAATCGGTGAGCGGGCGGTCGGTCGTGCCCGGTTGCGCGAGGTCCATGCGGTACAGCACGTGCGGCGACAGCAGCACACTCGCGAGCGTGTCGCGGATCGCGTCCTCGTGCGAGAGGTCGTCCTTCGTGCGGAGCTTCTTGTAGAAGGCCAGCAAATCCGTCTTCTCCGCGGCCGAAAGAGGACGTCGATAGGCCCGCCCGGCGAGCTTCAACAGGGAGTCGAGGTGACCAGGCTCTGCCGCGAGCCGGGCCTTCTCGACCCGGCGCACCTCTGCCGAAATGCCGTCGAAATACGCTCGGATCGCCTTGAGCGTGTCGTCGCCCGCCTTGCGCTTCATCGCCTTCGCGATGTAGAGTTCGGCGAGGCGCGTCATCTTCTCTTCGGAGGTGCAGTCCTTGTCCTCGGAGCGGGCGAAGTCGAACTCGGCCTCGAACATGAACCGCGGCGGCTCGGCCCGCTCGAAGAAGATGAAGTCCTTGTACTGCCGCATGGGTGCGAGTGTAATAAAGTCCAGCTCGAACCACAGCGCGTCGAGTTCGCGCCGTTCGGCGTCGGTGAGGATCAGTTCGCACAACGGCTGGTCGTCGCGGAAGTGGCCGTGCATGAGGTGGAAGCCGGCGCTCAGCAGCCGCCCCTTCGGGCTGGACCCGGGGTCGTAGTACGGCGCCCGCTCCGTCACGACGAACGTGTCCGGGAACACCGAACAGAACCGCTCCAGCGACGCGCGGAGTTGCTTCTCGGTGTTCGCGTCCCACTCATCGACCGCGAGCCGCTTCGCGATCGCGGCGTTGTCCTTGACTTGCTCAGCGAGCTTCTTCACGTCGGTTGCGACATCGCTGGCGTAGGTGCGGTGCCGCGCGGCGAGGTAACGGTTGCGCCAGAGGAGGAACGGCTGACTGCCGTTCGAGATCCCGTTGACGGCCAGCTTCGGCACGTCCGGCTTGAGTTGTTTGCGGAGCTTCAGCACGAGGTCGCGGAGCGCTTCGCAGTCGCCGCGCACGCGGTTCAGCGGGATCCGGCTCCACACGTCGCGGATGGCCGCGAGCGGCCCGATCTCCTCTTCGTCTTTCGTGAGCGCGTCCCAGACGAGCGCGAGGTACTTCTCGCTCAGCCCCGCGTCCGCCGCGAACTGGTTCAGGGTCCAGTCGCCCTTGCCGCCCTTTCCGCGATACTTGTACCCCCACGCCGCGACGAAGTAATCCGCGAGGTCAACCGGATGGCGCTGGTAGAAGTCGATAATGCGATGCACGCAATACTTGTCTCGGTCGCTGTCGGTCACTATTGGGTGCGGGCTGAAGGTGAACCCGTCGGGTTTCAGAACGACGTGATCGGCGACCAGCCGCGCCGCGGCGAGGTACTTCTTCAGTAGCGCCGGGGACATCGCGAGCGATTCGCCGCTGTTGTCGAACCCCGATGGGTTCGCGGGATCGACCGGGAACTCCTTTGTCGGCCGGATATCGACGCCGGTCAAGTCGCGGACGGTGTTGTCGAACTCCGCGTTGCTCAGCCGGCGGGCGAGTACGGTTCCGGGGTCGCCGGCGTGCTTCTCGGCCTCACGCTCGCGCAGTTCGCGGACCCACTTGACCACCTCGGCGCGTTCGGCGTCGGTGGGTTGCTTCTTGGCGGCTTCCGGCGGCATCTCCTTCAGGTGAAGCTTGTCGAGAACCAACTCCCACTCCTTCGCGTTCTTCACGACGGCCGCTACAGTCGTGTCGCGACTCAGGTCGAGCGACGCGGACTGCTTCTTCGGCCCGTGGCAGGAGATGCAGTACGTCTCGATGAACGGCTTCACCTTCGTGGCGAACCTCATTTCGAGCGACTCCGGGGGCGGGCCGGTCTTCTCCCGGGCGCCGGTAGGTTCGTGTCGGAGAACCCACGCGACCGCGGCGATCCCGAAAACCAGAACGAGCCGGCGGAAGCGATTCATGACGGCCTCGCAAGAAATCCGGCGATTGGCACACCGGCTGCATGGAGATAAGTGGGCGGGATAACCGGTGTGGATTGAATGGGCGACGATCCACAGCGGACTATCCCGCCCTTTTTCTATTTCCACTACCCAACTGTGACTTTGCGGCGCGATCTTCGCGCCGGAGCGTGAATTCTCGCCTCACGCGCGAACGCTATCAACCGCTCGGAACCGCCCGTCTCGAATTCTTGCGCAGTACAGTGCTCAAAGTTGTAACCTTCGCTTCTCAATTTCAGCCCCAAGAACGGTCGTCGGAACCGTGCAACCACGGCGCGGACAGGTAGCGATCCCACGAATCGGCGAGAATCGTCACAACCGGCCCGCTTACCCAATCGCTCGCCGCCACCCGCAGCGCAGCCGCAACCGCGGTACCCGACGAGCCACCGACGAGCAACCCTTCCTCATGAATCAGCCGCAGGGCCGTCGCGAATGACTCCTCGTCGGCGACCCGCTCGGCCGCGTTGATCACTGACAGGTCCAGCACCGCAGGGCCCTCGCTGCCGCCGATCCCTTCCACCGCGTAACTCGCGTCGTGGTCCGGGTGCCGCGGGTCAACGAGGTGCGCGAGTCGCGAGCCGACCGGGTCGGCGAGGACGATTTTCGCCTTCGGAACGTGCGCCTTGAGGTACCGTCCGACGCCGGTGATGGTCCCGCCGGTCCCGACCCCGCAGACGAACGCGCCGATGTCGGAACCGCACTGCGCGACGAGCTCCGGGCCGGTTGTGAGTTCGTGAACCCGCGGGTTGGCGGGGTTGGCGAACTGGTCCGTCGGGAACCACCCGCGCTCGGCTGCGAGCCGCTCGGCGACCCGCCGGAAGTTGCGCGGGTCGGCCGGCGGAGCGTTTGCGGTGACGATCACCTCGGCCCCCAGCGCCGCAAGCGCCGCTCGCTTGTCGATGCACATCTTTTCGGGCATCACGCACGCGAGCCGATAGCCGCGAACGGCCGCGACCAGCGCCAACCCCACCCCGGTGTTGCCCGCGGTCGCCTCGACGAGCGTTGCGCCGGGTTTCAGCACCCCGCGCGCCTCGGCGTCGTTGACGATGGCCAGCGCGATACGGTCCTTCACGCTCCCGCCGGGGTTGAGGAACTCGCACTTCCCGTACACCGGAACCGGCAACCCGGCCGCGACGCGGTCGAGGCGCACGAGCGGCGTGTTACCGATGCGAGCGAGGATGGTCGGGTCGATCATGCCCGCATTCTGTCGCTCACAGCGCGAAATGCGAGTCGAAGTTCGGGGTGCTGAAAAAATGTGAGCTACGGTGCTTGAACTCCCTCCGCCGGTCGTTTAAAACCGTTTTCACTTCTGAAGCAGACGGGGGAGTTGTTTAGCTCGTGGGTTTCCCACAGGCTGATGATGCGTCAGCCGAGCGATTACCACTGCACTCTGCGCGGGGAAGGCTGTTCCAGCACCGCTATCGTCCGGAGGGTGCCCACCGGTTGGATGGCCTGGAACAACCCCGCCGTTCGTGGTTCCATCCAACCGGTGGGCACCCTCCGGACGGCGGTGCCGTGAGCCTTCCGCGAATCAGGTCAGGAAGTAGACGCTCCCTCGTCTGTCTTCAGAAGTCCAGACACCCGGAGCCTCTCCGATGGCGGCCGTTCTGACGCTCGATGACGTGCGCAAGGCCTGGGACGCGCGCGACCCGCGACTCATCACCCTCATCGAACAGCTCTGTAACCAGCCGATCCCCGACCCGGAGACGCCCATCCGCGAGGGGGCGCTCACCTTCGACAAGTTTCTCCAGGGGATGCGCGACTGGCGGTTCCGCACCAAGACGCGCGAGGAACAGGCGCATTACCGCATCGAAACGCTGAAGGCCCTCGAAGACCCGAAGGCCGAGGTGCCGCTCGCGGACAAGCTGAAGGTTCACGAGGTGATTTTCACGCTCTGGCAGTCGAACGATTCGCTCGCCCGCGACTACCTGCTGCGGATCATCGCCAAAGTGCCACTCGTGTACGGCCCGTGGAAGGCGATCAAGAAGATCTTCAAGGAATCCGAGGCGAAGAACGACACGGAGATTTTCGGCGCGATCGCCGCGCGGCTGGACGCCGCGCACGCGGGCCGCGGGTACGGGCAGCAGGTGAGCGGGGCGACCGTCGCGTATTGCGTCCGGCGCGCGTGGCGCTACCTGCGGCGCGTCGGATTGCACCTGCCGGCCACGTACCCCGATGTCGCGTGCGAGTTCCTCGTCAACTACACCGACAGCACGAACTTTCGCAGCACGTGGGTGTTCAACCACATCCTGTTCCACGACTCGAAAAAGTACGGCCGGTCGAACTTCCGCTTCGGCTGGAACGACAAGAGCAACGACCCGACCAACCTGAAGCACCGCGCCTACGGCGACACCTGGAAGCGGTCGCACCGGCCGCTGTTCTCGCTGCTCGAACGCGCGAAGTCCGATTCCGTGCGCGATTTTGCCACGACCGCCCTCAAGACCGACTTCCGGCAGATTCTGCGCGACACCGAGCCGGCGTGGGTGGTGCGCCTCGTCGCTGTGCCGAGTCGCTCGATTCACGATTTCGTCGTGTGGCTCCTCGAAAACGTGCCGAAGTTCGAGCAGGGCGCGTTCCGCACGCTCGGCCTCCACGACGCGGTGCTAAGGCTGTTCGATTCGCCCTCCGGGGACGCGCGGAAGTACGCGGCCAAGTACGCTCGGACCCATGCCCGCGACCTGCCGGTTGCGGAACTCATCAAACTCGCCAACAACGACAACGAGGACGTGCGGAAACTCGCCACCGACCTCCTCGGCGAGAAAGACCCGCGAACCGGCGTCGGCCTCGACGCGTGGGGGCAGTTGCTCGAAACGCGCCACGGCTTCAAGTTCGCCTCGGACGCGATCACCAAACACTTCGGCGCGAAGGAACTGACGCCGGCGTGGTTCCAGGGGCGGTTGCTCTCCGACAGCGAGAACGCCCACGACTTCGCCAAGAAGCTCTTGCCGAAGATCCACAACCTGAAAGAACTCGGTGCGGCGTTCTTCGTGACGCTGCTTCAGAAGGTGGAACCGAACGAGAGCAACAAGACCGGGCGCGTGGTCGAGTACGCGGCGGCCGAACTGGCGAAGTTCGACCTGGACGCGCTCGACCGCGACCTCCTGCGGTGGCTGGCGCTGTTCCCACCCACCGCGAACTACGTCACGCAGTGGATCAATCAGGGCAAACTGAAGAAGGCTCAGGCGCTGGGGATGGACTTCCTGAAGGCGCTGGCGTTCCCGCCGGACTGGGACGCGCTGCCGTGGCTGGCCGAGTTCCGACCCAAGCACGGCCAGTGGGCGAAGGAACTGTCGTTCGACGACACCCGCGCCGGCAACGTGCTCCAGTGGTTCCAGGACGTGCGCAAGTTCACCAACGCCGACCTCGGCGTGGACTGGCTCCTGCGCCTCGTGGCGCGGAGCGAACCGCTGTACTTCGACTTCGCCAGCAACAGACTGATTCGCACGTTCGTCCCTGCGGACTTCGCTCCGCGCCAGGAGACAGGAGAAAAACAGGAGGCAACAGGAACCGCACCAATCGATCTCAAAGGCGCGTCGTTCCTGTTCACGGGCAAGCTCTCCTCGATGACGCGCGACGAAGCCGAGAAGCAAGTCAAGGACGCCAAGGGGACGGTCGCCGGGTCGGTCTCGCCGAAGCTCCATTACCTCGTCATCGGCGACGATGGCTCGCCCCTGTACGGCGCAGGCGCTAAGGGCAGTAAACAGACAAAGGCGGAGGAACTGAACGATAAGGGCGCGAACATCAGCATCATTTCGGAGACGGCGTTCCTGAAGATGGTGAGCGGGGCCAGCCCGCCTACTGTCGCGGCCGGTGGAGGGAACGCGACTCGCGCCGGGTGCGAGCGCCTCTGGCAACTCGCCATCGCACCCGGTCCCGCGGACGCCCCGGTGGGCAGGTTCGCGCGCGAGTACATTCGACGGCACCACACCGACATCGGCGCGAAGCTCGCCGACAAGCCCGTTGATAAGGGCGCGGAAATCCCCGCGGCCTTCCTGACGTTCGAGCGCGTCTCACCGCTCTTTAGCGAGAGCCGCAAGCCGCTGCGCGAGTTCGCCCTCGAACTGGCGAACTGGGAGTTCGCGCGGTGGAACCCCGGCGTCGATTCGCTCGTGGCGATGGCCGACATCCCGTTCATGGACGTGCGCCGGTTCGTTGCCAAATCGCTGCTTGCCGAGGACACACCGCCGAACCGGCCGTTCCGGCTCGATCCTGCGAAGCTCGAAGCCAGCGCAGTGTACCGCTTCTGCGAATCCAATGACGAGGAGACGCGGGCGCTGGGCATGGAACTCATCAAGCGCCAGCCGCGCCTGCGCGTGCCGGACGAACTGTTCCGGCTCACCGAAAGCCCCGACCGGAAGGTGCGGGCGTTCGTGATTCGCGCGCTCTGGACCGTCTACCGCGATCGCGGCCTCACACGCGACTGGAAGCCGCCGCTCCCGCCCAAGCCAACAGTTGGGGCGAAGGCCAAGAAAGATGCTGAAAAGGCCGCGGCCAACCGCGGCGAGGGCACGCCGGCGAAGCCGGAGAAGTGGCCCGCCGATCAGCCCACGCTTTCGCAGTTCCTGCGGCGGATTCTGTTCGAGATTCCGCCGGGGCGGCCCGAAAAGTCGCGCGACGCGGTGGAGGACACCGACACGACCGACCCCAACGCGCCGAAGCCCGACAAGGTGGTGAGCGTCAAGCCGCTGCCGGCCCGCCGGGCGAAGCTCGACCTCATCGAAACGATGCGCGACCTCGGATTGGAAGTGAAGGACTTCGGCGGCGGGGTTCTGCCGCTCCTGGACGAGTTCATGCTGTCGCGCGGGCCGAGCGAACGCGCCGCGTGCCTCGTCGCGGTCACGCGCATCCGCCACAAGTACCCCGAATTCAAGAAGGAGGACGCGTAATGGCCTCCGCGAAATGGAACGCGCCCGTCCAGTCGTTCCGCTCGGTCCTGCCGGTTGTGCGCGCCCTCGTGCGCGACGAGAGCCTGAGCGACTGGGCCGACACCATCCAGTCGAAACTCGACGACATCCTCCCGTCGTTCCCGGACGACGTGTACATCGAACTGGAGAACGAACTCGCGGACGCGGCCGACCCGGACGAGACCTCCGGACCCGTCGGGCCGCTCCCGGCGCCGGAAATTCGCGAGGCGTTTCTTCAGAACTTGGAGAAGCAACTCGACAACCTTCAGGAACTCGTTGAGAACCTCGCTGGCGGTGACGACGAAGACGAGGGAGAGGTTCTCGCCGAAGCCGAGATGGAGGACGAAAAGGCGGAGGAGGAACCCGCGGCGCCCAAGACGCTCGGCGAGACGAGCGAGGGGAAGGGGCAGACGTATCGCGGCGACATCCGGGCCGTTGTGGGCGTCGGCGACACGCTCGCGTTCGTCACCGTTCACCCCGAAGGCGCGCCGACCGCGCTCTACTGGCTGCACGCGGACAAGCTCTCGCTTCAGCAGGACGCGCTGCCGTGCGGCGGGGTCGCGCTCGCGGCCGACGGGAACACGGTGTACGTCGCGGGCACCGACAAGCGGCTCTACGAGTGCGGGAAGAAGGCCCCGAAGGCGCTCGCCGGGCCATTCGCCAACCCCGTCGCGGCAGTCGTCGTTCTGAAGAAGCGGCTCGCGGTGCTGCACGGCAAGCAAATCGACATCCTTTCCGACAAGGACGGCGCGATTCAACAAACGCTGGAGTTGCCCGAAGAGGGGACGTGCCTTTCGACCGACAAGAGCCAATCGTGGCTCGCCGCGGGGTGTGTGAAGGGCACGATCGCGGTCTTCGACGGCCAGGACAAAGAGGAGTTCGAGCCTGGCGACGCGGCGAAAGTCCATGACGGCGCGGTCACGCTCGTCGCGTTCGAGCCGGAGGAGCTGCGGTTCTTCTCCGCGGGTGCGGACAACAAGCTCTACACCACGTTCGCCCGCGGTAGCCTCGAACCCGAGGACAAGGGTCGCGCGAACATGCACGAGGACGTGCTGACCGCGCTCGCGTTCGTTCAAGGCGATCGCATCATCACCGGTTCGCGTGATACGACGCTCAAGAACTGGCCCCGCGCCGGAGCGGTGAAGCCCAGCACGCTGAAAGACGTGGTCGGGCGCGTCGTCGGCCTCGCAGTCGTGACCGTGTACAACCAGCCGCACGTCGCGGTCGCGTGCGACGACAACTCCATCCGGTTCCTGAAGCTCGAAGCCGACGGGAAGTTCCCCGAAGACGATGTCGTTCACGCCAAAGTCACCGGCGCGGCCGACTGGATTCGCAACGAACTGGCCCAGACCTACGACCCGCGGCGCCGCGAAAAGGCGCTCAAAGTTCTCGCGGAGTGGAACGACTCGGCCTCGATCGAGATTCTGGGCGAGCAACTCGCCCGCGACTCCGACCACAAGGTTCGCGAGACGATCGCCGAACTGCTCGTCAAGAGCCAGAACCCGCGGGTGGTGAAGATTCTCGAAAAAGCGATCGGGCACGGCGACAAGAACGTGCGCCTGATCGCGTTCAAGGGACTGCATGACCGCGCGAAGACCGACCTCGGGCCGATCGACCTCGCGCTGAAAACCGGGCAGTCGGATGTCGGCGTCGAAGCCGTCAAGGCGCTCGAACCGCTGGCGAAAAAGGACGATCAGGCGCTGACGCGGCTCGTGGACGCGCTCGACGCCAATACCTGGGACGTGCGGAAGACCGCGCTCGCAACGCTCGAAACCGTCTACGACGCGAAAGCGCCCACCGCGAGCCTCACCGCGCTGGGGTCGAAGTACGGCGACGTCCGCGCGGCCGCGCTCGTGCGCGTCTTCGAGCGCAAATTGCTCGAAGACGCGGCGGTGCAGTCCGCGATCCGACGGCGGCTCGAAGACGACGACGCGGGCGTGCGCAAGGTCGCGTTCCTCTTGTCAGTGGTGTCGAAAGATCAACTGGCGTCGGTCCTCCGGGCGCTCGACACCGAACTGCACCGACAGCTCAACGAACTCGAAAAACCGGCGAAGGCTGACAAGGACAAGGGCGAGAAGGCCGACAAAGCGGCACCCGAACTCGCCCCGGGCGCGAAGGAGAAACTCTCCGACACCGACTACGACACGCTCCTGCAAGCGACCGCGAGCCGGGCGCTCGATACGTGTCTCCGCGGCGCGCGGGGGCTGGCGGTACTCGGCGACCCGCGGGCGTTCGGGTTGCTTCTGCAACTCAGTCGAGAAGAAAGCGTCACCGCCCGCGTCGATGTGTGCCGGGCGCTCGCGGCGCTCGACGACGAGCGCGCGGTGAACCGGCTCCGGTCGCTCTTGTTCGACAAAGAGGCGTCGGTGCGCGACGCGGCGTACACCGCGCTCGCCAAGATCTTCGACAAGGCCCCGCTGTCGGTCGCGGAGTCCGGCCTCACCGCGGCCGACGAGGACGTGCGCCGGCGCGGCCTCGAAACGCTGATTCAGTCGGTCAAGAAGAAGAAACCGACCGCCGCCGGCGAACCGGGCTGGGACTTGCTCGTCCGCGCGCTCAACGACAGCGCACCGGGTGTGCGGTCGGAAGCGTTCAAGGCCGCGCTGAACCTGAAGATCGCCGGTGGCGGACCGGACACGCTCAAGTTCGCGCTCCAGTCGATTCACCCGGACGTGCGCCGCGAAGCGCTCACCGAGGTCACCGCGCAGGAGAAGGAGGAGTGGGCCGCCCCGCTCCTGTACTCGTTCTTCGAGGACGCCGACCCCGGCCTTCGCAAAGAGGCGTTCGAGTTCGCGACGAAGAAGAACAAGGAAATCAGCGTTCTCGAAACCGCGCTGAAGTCGCGGTACCCCGACGCGCGGAAGCTCGCGGTCGAGGCGCTCATCAAGAAGCACTCGAAGGCCGCACAGCAAGTCCTCTTGAAGGCGATCGAAGACCCGGATCGCGACGTGCGCCTCCTGGCCGTCAACGCGCTCGTCGATGACGACGCGAAGGCCCCGCTGGCGCAGGCGATGGCTAGCCCGCGTCACGATATTCGCGTCCGGGCCGCTTCGGCGCTCGCGAAGCACGGCGACCCGTCCGCCTACACCGTTCTGACCGAACTGGCGACGATCCCGGAACCGCAGTTGAAGGAGCGGGTATCCGACTGGCTGGAGGTGACCGCACTCGCGCTCGGCGGGCTGGGCGAACTCGGCGATCCGCGGGCGCTCGCGATCGTCGTTCCGCTCACCGACAGTCCGCACGCGAAGTTGCGTAAGGCCGCCGCCGAATCGCTGATCTGGGTCGCGAAGACCGACACGACTTCCGCACTGCGAACGGCGCTACAATCTTCCGATCCCGAAGTGAAGTTCCGCGCGGCGCTGGGTTTGGCGTACCTCGGTGACGCGACCGTCGCCCCGCTCGTCCGCTCCGACGCCGGCGGCAAGATTCTTTCGCAAGCGGAGCAGTTTACCGCCACGGTCGCGCTCGGTGCCGCGGCCGGGGTGCAGGGAACCGTGTACCTCGACAGCCCGGACGAGAAACTCCGCGACCGCGCGCTGCTCGCGACGCTGCTCCTCGAACTGAAGGACACCGACGGGCAGCCCGAGAAGTGCATCGAGTGTGTGGCGGCGAAGGGTGCGCGGTTTCGGCTCACCGGGGCCAGGGCGCTCGAAGCGTTCGCCGACCGTGCCGCGTTCCGCGAGTTCGTCATCAAGGAAGTGAACGACCGCGGCGAGGATACGCCCTGGAAGGTCGCGCCGGAGGTGGTGGACGATTTCGCCAATCTTTTGGCGTTCGCCCCGCCGCAACTGAAGGCCAAAACCGCGCTCCTACTGACGTTGTTCGACAACCAGGAACAATCCGAATGGAACGCGGCGTGGGGCGTTCACGCGGGGCGATTTGCGTCGGAAGTACGCGCGGCGGCAGACGCGGCGAAGAAGGCCGGAGTGCCGGTCGCGTCGAAACTGACGCCGGAGCAGCTCCGCGAACTTGCATTCGGCGGGTACGTCGGCCTCGTGCGCGAACAGGGCGCGAGCGGCGGCAGTCAGCCGATCGCGAAAGTGCGCCAGACCGCGCTCGCACGCATTTTTGCGATCGCGAGCAAGGACGCGAAGTACGCCCGCTCCGCACAACCGGTGCTGGCGCAGGCGATGGGCGACCCGAACCAGTCGGTTCGCACGCAGGCATTTGAACACCTCCAAGCACTCGGAATGGAGAAGGCGCAGCTCGGCGCGGAAGCCCTCGAAGCGGGTTACACCGACCTCGGCGTGAAGGGGCTGGAACTGCTCACCGACGGCACCAGCGCCAAGAAGGGCGAAGCGGTGCTGGAGCGCGTGATGCTCGCGCGCTCCGACGATTTGGCCATCGAGGCCGCGAAGCTGCTCCGCGAGCGCCGCGGGAAGATTCCGGTCGCGCAGAAGGCGCTTGATTCCGTTTACGAGCCGATGCGACTGCAAGCGGTCGAGTGGCTCGCGGCGGAGTACGAGGCCAGCGCCGACGCGCAGAAGTCGCTCCGCGCCGCGCTCGAATCGCGCTACCGCAAGGTGCGCGAGAAGGCCGCGTTCGAGCTGGCCGGCAAGAAAGACCCGGCCGCGTTCGAGGCGCTCGCGAAGTTCCTCCGCGAATCGCACGAGCCGAACCACCAGAACTCGATCATCGTCGCGCTCATCACGCTCGGTGATAAGCGCGCCGCGGACGCCTTCCTCGATCGGATCGAGAACGACCCGGGTGGGACCGCGTTCACCGACGCGCTCATCGACGGCGCCGCGAGCTTCCGCGTTCCGGCCGTGGCCGACCGTTTGTTCCTCCTGTTCGATCGCTTGAAGGACTATCAGGACGCGCTCAACTCCGCGATCGTCACCGTCAGCGGGTACGACCAGTCCGTTTCCGACCCCGACGACGAGCGCCCCGACGACCGCGCCGCGTGGATGAAGGACCAGCACCCGCGGCACGATGCGATCCTCGCGAAGCTGCTCGACCGCACGTTCACCGCGGGCAACACCGATTACATCGTCGGTTCGCTGCTCGAAAAGGCCCGTTGGGCGCTCGGGAAGGCCGTGGACGCGATCTTCCCCACGCTCATGACCAGCCCGAACGTCGAACTGCGCGACGCGGCGGTTCAGGCTTACGGCTGGCGGTTCCGCAAGCGCGCCGCGGCGGCCGACCCACTGTTGAAGGCGCTCAAGCACAAGAACCCGGTGACGCAGTTCTTCGCGGCGGAGGGCCTGGCCCGCGGCGGGCGCGCCGAGGGGATGCAGGTGCTGCTGTCGGGGATCGAGTACCTCGAAGACCAGTCGCACCGCGCCCGCGCCGTGCAGGCGCTGGGCGAACTCGGCGACCCGCGGTCGGTCGATAAGTTGCTCGCGCTCGCCGGCGAGGACGGCAACCCGCTCCAGGAATCCGCGACAGAAGCCATCGGGCACCTGAAGAAGTCGCCGCAGGCCGACGCGGTGTTCCGGTTGCTCGAAAAGCACGCGAAGGGGCAGGGCAACACCGCGCAGCGCGCGCTCGCCGGCCTGCGGTGGTTCGACACCCCCAGCGCGTGGGACATCATCCGCGCGAAGGCCGGGGCGAAAAGCGGCGGCTGGTACATGGACCAGATCCGCACGAAGGCCGCCGAACAGCTCGGCTACAACGGCGAACCCGCGACGCGCGACCTGCTCGCGAAGCTGCTCCGCACGACCGACGACTACCGCATGGTGACGGCGGCTTACGCGAGCGCCCGCCGGCTGTGGGGCAAGGGCTCGCTCGAACCGAACTACAACCTGCTCCAAAACCCAAACGCGGGCAACTACGTCGGCTACGTGACCGACGAGAACGGCGCGCTCGAATCGGTCCTGAAGAAGGGCGACGCGCTCCGCATCATGGAGGTCTTCCCGAACTGCCCGCCGGGGATTCAGGAGCAGTTGGAATCGGCGCTGCTCACGCGCCCGAGCCTACCTGTAAAGGAAGCGGTCGCGTCGATGAGCCACGCCGACGAGGGCACCGTGCGGCTCGCGACCCGCCTGTTGGGCCGCGTACACGACCCCGACGCGAGCGTGAAGAAGGCGATCGGCGAGGCGCTGACGAAGTGGTGGGCGACGTGGCAGGAGCGCCGCGCCAAACCCGGCGCCGCGGCGATGACCGACGACGATGACGATGATTACTACGACGACGATGACGACGATTACGGCGGCCCCAAGCAGGTGTCGCCGGCCGACGCTCTGAAGAAAGCCGGGGAGTTGGTCGAGAGCCTGCTGTTCACCTCCGGGCGCGTCGGAGTGCAGACGGAGGCGATCGCGTCCGTCGCCAAGTCGCGTCCGGAAGACCCATTGGCCCGCGGTATTAGGCTCGAAGCGGTCCGGTGTTTGGCGCTCGGCAAGGTCACCCCCGCGGTACTCGACACGCTGGAAACGCTCGCGGTTGGGCCGGACGCCGACGTGCGCGTGCTGTCGTCGGAAATGCTCGCGCGGTTTGATTCCAAGCGCGCCGCGAAACTCTCCGACAAGATGCTCTCCGACCGGCCGAGCTTCAACCGCGTGGTCCTCGCCGGCGCGGTGAAGGCCGCGGATGTGAAGTCGGCTGCAATGAGCGCGCACACGCAACCGGTCGCGCTGCTGGTGTTCGTCGCCGAGAAGGACGTGGCGACGCTCGCCGCGGTGGCGCGTGACCGCAAAGCCCCCGAAGCCGCACGGTTCGGCGCGGTGGAGGGGTTGGGCGTGATGGCCGCGGAACCGGCCGAGGCGGTGCTGGTCGAAATCGGCACCGCGAAGGACGACGAGAAGGAACTCCGCAAGGCCGCGTGGCGGGCGCTGCGTCGCTCGAAGCGCGCTCGCAAACGCGCCGCACCCAATACGCTCGCGACGATGCCGAAAGCACCGAAGGCCGCGAAGCCGGCCAAGCCGAAGGGCGACGACGAGGACTGACGGCAACGACGAGAATCCCGGGGTTAGAAACCCCGGGCTATTACACGGTGATCCTTTCAGGGTCACACGGCTTTCTTGGACCCGGAAGGGGTCACCGTTCAATAGCCCGGGGTTTCTAACCCCGGGTTTGTGAGGGTTCGCATGGCACTCACTGAACTCATCGAAGAACCGACGAGCGACGGGGCTCCGCCGCCCCCGCCGGCGAGCGGCGCGCACCTCTCGTATGCTGGTGCCAGCCGCGTCCTCACCGTGGGTGACGCCGCGACGGTCGAGATGTACGGCAACCTCGACCGGCCGCAGGTGCGGTTCGACGCCGTCGTCAAGAACCCGCTGCGGTTCCGCGAGGCGCTCTCGGCGCTCTACGGCGTCATCGGCAGCGACTACCGGTACGCACCGAAGGACCGCACGCAGTACATCGCGTACCTGCGGCTGAAGCGCGACGCGGCCCCGCTCGGAGTGTGGCGCGCCCAGCAGGCGTACTTCGACTGGATGCTCCGCAACGACCCCACCGCGCTGTCGATCCTCGATCCGGTCGTGAGTGTTCACCCCGATCAGATCACGTTCGAGGTATTCGGGAAGGACGAGAGCACCTACGCCTGCCTCGCGTTCAACCGGGCCGCGTTCAGCGATCCGGGGAAAACCGAGAACGGCACGACCAACATTGACTTCAGCGACGCGCTATATTCAAGTGTACAGCAGATTCGCGGCTACCGCGTGACGCGGCTGGCGCTGGGTCACGACGGCGGAAAGCCGACTTCCGAAGGTCGCAAGGAGGTACTGGAAAAGAAGATTCAGGTGCCGGACTCGTGGCTCCGCGGCTTTTTGCAAGTGCAGTCTGCGGCGACGCTGCCGTTCGATCACGTGCAGCTCTCGCCGATGGACCTGTACAACGTGTTGCGCCACCTGCGCATGAACGGCGACCGCAAGGGCAAGAAGCGCGGGCTGCGGTTCGAGCTGGTGCCCGCGCAGCAACCGCGGATCGTCGCGGAGCCGTGGGAAACGGTCTTCACCACAACCGGCGATGTGTTCCGCGGCAAGGCGGCACGCCTGGTGCGCGTGTGGGGCCGCCGGCGGCTCATGACGATGAAGCGGCTCCTCCCGTTCGTGCAATCGGTCGATGTGTACTTGCTCGGCAGCGGGCTTCCGAGTTTCTGGGTGTTCCGCTGTGGTGACATCACGTTGACACTCGGCATGACCGGGTTCACCTCCGCGAACTGGTCGAGCGCGCTCGGCTTCGACCTGCTTCTGCCGCGCAAAACGCAGGACGGCGAGCCGACGAAGAAGGTCGTCTCGTACCTCGCAGACCAGTGGAAGGCCGACGCGAAGGAACTCGCGGCGCAGACCGGCATCAAGGGCGCGGCGCTGGTCGAAGCGGTGCAGGTGGGCTGCCAGAACGGCGAGATCATGTTCGACATCGCCAACGGCGTGTACCGCTACCGCCCGCTGACCGCGAAGCCGCTCGACCTCGCGCGCCTTCAGTTCCGCAACACGCGCGAGAAGGTCGCGCACGATCTCCTGACACGCGGCAAGGCGGTGCGGATCACCGGCGAGAACCGCATCGCGGGCATCGGCCTGGAACTCACCGGCACGGTGAGCGTGACCGAGGACAAGCGCGACTACCGCCCGCAGATGGTGCTGGCGGACGAGGGACAGGTGCGCAAAGTCACTTGCACCTGCGCAACGTTCCGCAAGCAGGGCATCAAGGGTGGGCCATGCGTTCACCTCATCGCACTCCGGCTCGCGTTCGCCGAGAAGGAATCCAAAAAGGCGCAGGCCGACGACGCGGTGAAGTTCGAGACGCGGGCGTTCGCCAAGCGCGAGGGCGAAGTGGAGAACGTCGTTCAGATCTCGCTCGAACGCGACAAGGTCAAGTACCGTTGGGGCCGGTCGGGTCAGACGATGCGACTCCAGACGATGCGGGTCAACAGCGAAGGCGACGCGCGCCGGGCGTACTTCGCCAAGCTCGCGGACCTCGACGCGAAGGGTTACCTGGACGCGATCGCCGAATAGGCGAACGGCCGGTGTAAGCCGGCCGGTGGCGGAACCGAACGCTTACTCACACGACATCACCGGCCGGCTCATACCGGCCGTTCGCCAAATCATGAGCACCACGACTCCTCCGACCGACACCGCGACCCTCTGGCGCCTGATCGTGCAGGCCGGCGGGATGAAGGCGTACATCGACGGGCAGCTCCGCGAGCGCGGGTTCCTCGTCACGCGGCGCGACGCGGACGAGATGTCCGACCGCGAAAAGGATTCGTACAAGAAAGCGCTCAAGCAAGAGGCGGAGGAGCGGCGGAAATTGCGCCGCGAGACGTGGGGCGTGTACAAGGCGAACCACATCGTCCACCTCGGCGAGGGCGTCTTCTGGAACGACGAACTCAAAGAAGACAAGTGGGACACGCCGAACAGCGAAGAACGCGCCGCCGAGAACGAACTGCCGGCGATCGACAAGCCTGAGCAACTCGCGGAACTGCTCGGCGTGATGATCCCGCAGTTGAAGGGCATGGCGTATCACCGCGATGCCGCGACCAGTTTGCATTACGTCCGCTTTACCATTCCGAAGCGCGACGGGACCGAGCGGCCGATCTGGGCGCCGAAGAAACGACTCAAGGCGGCGCAGCGGTGGATCCTGCACAACATCGTCGAACGCCTGCCGGTTCATGGGGCGGCGCAGGGGTTCCTGGTCGGGCGGTCGATTCTCTCGAACGCGCAGGTTCACGAGAACCCGCGCATCCTCCTGAAGATGGACATCAAAGAGTTCTTCCCAACGGTGACGTGGAAGCGGGCGAAGGGCGTGTTTCGCCGCGCCGGCTACCGCGACGGCATCAGCACGCTGCTCGCGCTCATCTGCACCGAAGCGCCGCGCGAGATCGTGACCGTCGAGGGCAAAACGTATTTCGTCTCACTCGGCCCGCGGTGCCTGCCGCAGGGCGCGCCGACCTCGCCGGCGATTACGAACGCATTGTGCCTGCGGCTCGATCGGCGGCTCGCGGGGCTGGCGACGAAGTACGGCTGGCGCTACACCCGCTATGCCGACGACCTCACCTTCAGTTTGCCACAGGATCACAAGGGGCCGCCGAAAACCGGGGCGATGATGGGCTGCGTGACGCGCATCGTCGCCGCGGAAGGCTTCCAAATCAAGGACGAGAAGACGCGCATCCACCGCACGGGCGGCCGGCAGAGCGTGACCGGTCTCGTCGTCAACGGCGACGCAACCCCGCGCACGCCGCGGAAGCTCCGCCGACAACTGCGGTCCGCGATCCACAAGCTGAAGACCGGCAAACCACTTCAGGAAGGCGAATCGCTCGCGCGCCTGACCGGCTACGCGGCGTTCGTCCACATGAGTAACCCGGAGTTGGGCCGCAAGATGCTCGCGGACCTGAAGGGCTTCGAGGACAAGCCGAAGGACAACGGCGAAGCGAAGTGAGGCTATTCGGCCGCGAGCGCTTCGCGGAGGAACCCAGCGGCTTCGTTGGGCCTCTCGAAGTACAACGCAGAGCGTGCGGCTTCGATGAGATCGGCGAGCTGCGGGGTGAAAGGAACCGCCTGACCAGCAGCCGGAGCGTGAGGAACCAGTTTGTTCACGATGCGTGCCACGAGCGTGGGAATGCCGTCTCCTGTGAGTGCGGAAACGGGGATCTCGGCGAACGGAAAATCGTCGGGCCACAACGAGCGATCGGACTTGTTCTTCGCCCAGACCCACCGCGTTGAAAGAAGCCCTTCAACGACACCGTGAGTGATCGTGGGGAATACGGGTTCTGGCACGGAAGCGTCTAGAACCCAAATCCCCAACTCCGCGCTCGCTACCGCTTGCCGCGCCCGGTCAATCCCTTCCACCTCCAACCCTTCGGCGTCGCGAAGCCCGGCAGTGTCGATCAGTTCAACCGGCCAGCCGTCGAAGACCGTTCGCACGCTGACCGCGTCGCGCGTCGTGCCCGCGACCTCCGATACGACCGTCCGCTGATACCCCGCGAGCGCGTTCACGAGCGAACTCTTGCCGACGTTCGGCGCCCCCGCGACGACGACCTTCCACGGCTCAATGAGGTGTCGGCCGACAGTAGTACCGAGTTCTGCAAATTGATAAAGGGCGCCGCGGGCCTCAACAGGATCGGATTCGAGTAGTGTGAGGATACGCCGAACTTCGTTCGCAAACGCGCCGTTGAGCTGGTCGAGCAGAATCGACGCGGTGCGGAGCGTCGGGGCGCGCTGAAGAAGACCGAACCCTTCGACCGAAGGTCGAAGGGTTCGGTCTTCGGCCCCGTTCGCGGTGAACTGCTCGATCAACCACCGCACGACACGCGGCCCGCCGTGGCAGTGAACCTCGATCGCGTCGGCGGCCGTGACCGCGAGCACCACCTCATCGGCCCCGAGCGTGCCGAAGTAGAAGCGGTTCACGTCCGGCGATTCCGGGAGCGACTTGCCCGCCGGCGTAAAGAGCTGCTTGGCGAGAGAGTACGCCCGCGGGCCGCGGACCTCGACGGTAGCGATGGCCCCAGTGCCGGGCGCGGTCAGTAGCGACACCGTGGCGTCACTCACGGCAGCGCCTCCGCCGCGATGCGAATCCCTTCAAGTGTGAGCCACTCCGCGAATCGAACGTCAGCGACGTTATCAAACCGCGCTCCGCGAAGAAAGTCGGCGGCCCCCCCAGTAATGATGACTTGTGTCGGGCCTGAACTGAGAGCTTGTAACTGGGCGGCAAGGCGCTGCGCCGCACCTTGCGTGGCGGCTACCACTCCCACGACGATTGCATTCTCTGTGTTCTTTCCCGGCGGTCGGTCTTCGTACCCCGGATGGGGTTGCCCCAGGTCTTCGGCGCGTATCAGCGGCAACCTCGCAGTGTGTTCGTTAAGTGAGCGGAACATGAGTTGCGGGCCGGGTAAGATCGCTCCGCCTTGGAACACCCCGTTGGCGTCAATCAGATCGACCGTCATCGCCGTGCCGACGTTAATAACGATCCCGGCCTGTCCGGGTGAGAGTTTGTACTTGGCTGCGAGTGCTGTGAGAAGTCGGTCGATTCCGACCGCGTCGGGGTGCTCCACGTTCACGGGCAGTTGGATGTGTTGCCGTTCCAAAACCAGTGCTGTATCTCCGCGAGCCGCAGCCCATACCGAGAACCGCGCCGACACCGCCGGATTGACACTGGCGACAACCCACCGGGCGGGAAAGGTCAGTCCGAACTCCGCGGCCACAGTTTGCCAATCCTGTTCGTCAAAGCCAAACGCGACCGGCTGAAGTTCTCGCCCAACCAGGCACCGGCCCCACTTCATGCGGGTGTTGCCGATGTCCACCACCACGTCGGGCGTCACGGAGCGCCTCCCTCCGCGGGCGGGGTGATGTTCGCGACCGGGGCCGTTCGGAAGTCGTCGGTGCGAATCGCCGCTTCGGTGGGAAACTCGGTCGGCTTCTTCCGCACGGCTTCTTCTGCTTCGGTGCGCTTGACGTCGGCGATCATCTGCGACACGCGGCCGACCAGCACCTGAAGCCCCTGCCCGGTGACCGCCGAAAACAGCAGCACCTCGCGGCCGAGATCCGCGGCGAGCTTGTCGCGCACTTCGTCGGCCCCGGGCAGCTCGGCCTTGCTCACGCACACGACTTCCGGTTTGGTGTCCAATGGAATGATGTAGTCACGCAGTTCCTTGCGGATCGCGTGGTAGTTGTGAACCGGGTCGGCTCCGTCGGTCGGAAACGGTTCGACCAGGTGAATGAGCACGCGGGTGCGCTCGACGTGGCGCAGAAACTCGTGGCCGAGGCCGACGCCCTGCGCCGCGCCTTCGATGAGGCCGGGTAGGTCGGCGAGAACGAACCCGCTGTCGCCGCCGAGCGTGACGATACCGAGGTTCGGGGATTTCGTCGTGAACGGGTACGACGCGATTTCCGGCGTCGCCCGGCTCAGTCGCGAGAGCAGCGTGGACTTGCCCGCGTTGGGGAACCCGACCAGGCCCGCGTCGGCGATGACCTTCAGTTCGAGCGAGATCCAGCGTTCTTCGCCGTCTTCGCCCGGCTCGAACTCGCGCGGGGCGCGGTTGGTCGCACTCTTGAAGTGGACGTTCCCGCGACCGCCCTTCCCACCCTTCGCGACGATCACTTCGTCGCCGGGTTGCACGAGGTCCTTGAGCACGTTGCCGCGGTCGCGGTCGCGGATGATCGTGCCCGGCGGCACGAGC
>CAZBXY010000097.1:0-24341 GCA_964495365.1 uncultured Frigoriglobus sp.
AGCAACCGTCAGTCACCAACTCGGCGGAAGAACCCGAATTGCGCGCCGATTACCACTGGCCGACTTCCGCGTCACCAACACCCTACGCGAACGAAACGTCCGGGGCGTTTTCGGGCCGGCACGACGATCTCGTCTTGGCCGCCTGGCCGGTCGCCGGGCAATAGACACGTTCTGGATCGCGTCGCTGCGTGCTTAATATCAGCACGACGCAACAATCGCTCCTGTCCGCGTACTTCCGTCCAACTCGGCGTTGGCGGTTCCGACCGTCCGCGGGCGCGCGGTGGAGACGGCGTCGCGGGCGCCGACCGCCAAGTTCAACAGTGGCTACTCCACCCGGCTGGGTTCTCTTTGACCGATCTGGCGGCGTGGGCTGCCACTACGACGACTTCGCCTGGCTCGCCGCGTGCTCGTCCAGTTCTCGCTGGACGACACTCGCCATACAGCCCGGACAGATCCCGTGACTGAACCGGACATCGGCGTGCACGCTGAGATAACTCTCGACCTGGCACCAGTAGTCATTGTCGTCGCGAACCTTCTTGCAGTAGCAGCAGATCGGCAGCAGGCTCTGCAACTGTTTGACTCGGGAAATCGCCTCCTCAAGCTCCTTTACCCGGTCGGCGAGTCTCGTCTGGATGTCGAGAGTCCGCTCCCCGACCCGGATGCGGGCATACAACTCGCCGTGGTCGAACGGCTTGGTCAGGTAGTCGTCCGCCCCAGCTTGCAACCCCGCGACAATGTCTTCCTTCTTCCCCTTCGCGGTCAGCAGGATGAGGTATACACTCCGATCGGTCTGGGTGGCGCGAATCCTGCGGCAGACCTCGAGGCCGTCCATCTCCGGCATCATCCAGTCGAGGACGGCCAGGGGCGGCGCGTCCGGCCCCAGTAGGATCTCGGAAGCCGTCCGACCGTCGACGGTGACCACGACCTCGTGTCCCCACTTCCGCAGGGCAGTCTTGAGTACGCAGCACGAGATGGGGTCGTCCTCGGCGATCAAGATTCTCATCGGAGCACCTCGTGTTGGGGAGGGTGAGTACCGGCGGCGGCCATCCAGGTAACGTGCTCTGTCAATTCACGGACCATCCGCTCCAGTTCGGCGAACGCTCCGGAAGCCCCGCCCAGCTCGCCCGACAGCCCCACTTGTTCCAGTCCGGCTGCCGCATCGGCGACGCGGTCCGCACCGAGGTAGCCCACCGACCCCTTCAGGGCGTGGGCGGCGCGCTGGAGCGCCGGCGGGTCGCGCCGGTCGATGGCCTCCCGGATGCCCTGCATGAGATCGGGGCATCGGGCCAGGAAGAGTCGCGCCACCTCGACGAGCAACTGCTCGTCGCCGCCGACCCGAACGAGCGCGGTTTCTCGGTCGAGTGTGGGCGTGTCGTTCACCCGGCCGTCGGGCCTCGGCCCCTTGGGCGAGATCGCGCCCAACACGGTTCCCACTTCCCGCCACAGATCCTCCGGCCGGATGGGCTTGGAGACGTAGCCATCCATCCCGGCCGCAAGGCACCGCTCCCGGTCCCCCGTCATGGCGTGCGCGGTCATCGCGATCACCGGGAGCCGACACCCGGTGCCTCGCTCCTTCGCCCGAATCGCGACCGTCGCTTCGAACCCGTCCATCTCGGGCATCTGCACGTCCATCAGGACCAGGTCGAACCGCTCCTGCTCCCAGGCCGCCAGTCCCTCCCGCCCGTTGCCCGCCACGCGTACCGAGTGCCCCTGTCGCTTGAGGAGGTTGGCGGCCACGGCCTGGTTGATCTCGTTGTCCTCGACCACCAGCACCTTCAGCGGCCGCGAACGAACGGCGTGAGCGGCCGCCGGAATCGTTGGGGTCTGTTCGCTGCCGTGGTGGGAGAGCCGGAGGGCCGCGCGGATCGCGGCGAGCAGCTCCGCCTGCTGGATCGGCTTCACCAGGTAGGCGTCCAGCCCCAAGTCGCGGCACCGGGCCGAGTCTCCCCCCTGGTTGGCCGAGGTCAGCATCATGATCGTCGGCTTGGCGAACGCGGGGCACCGCCGGATCTGCGCGGCAAGGTCGAATCCGTCCATCCCCGGCATGTGAACGTCGAGGAGGATGAAGCCGAAGTGCCGCCCGGCGCCGACAGCCGCGTGCAACACCGCCATCGCCGCCGGCCCGCTCTCCGCCACGGTCGGCTCCATCCCCCAGTTCCCGAGCAAGTCGTGCAGGATGCGGCGGTTGGTCGCGTTGTCGTCCACGACGAGGACCGGCATTCCGCGAAGTTGCGGCAGCGGGACCGGGCGGCCCGGGTTCGTCTCCGGCCAGCGGAACCGGGCAGTGAAGTGGAACGTACTCCCCGCGCCCGGATCGCTCTCGACCCAGAGCCGCCCTGCCATCATTGCGACCAGTTGCGTCGAGATGGTCAGGCCCAGCCCGGTGCCGCCGTACTTCCGGGTCGTCGAACCGTCCGCCTGCTCGAACGCCTCGAAGATCCGCCCTTGCGTCGCGGCCGGGATGCCGATCCCGGTATCCCGGACCGCGAAGTGCAGCAGCGGCTCGCCCTCCGCCCCCGAATCCTGCGAAACCGAGAGCACGACTTCACCCTCTTCGGTGAACTTCAGGGCATTCCCGACGAGATTCACGAGTACCTGGCGGAGCCGCCCGGGGTCCCCTACCAAGCCATCCGGCACGTCCGGCTGGACGTCGCACGCCAGTTCCAACCCCTTCTGGTGTGCCCGCAGGGCCAGCGACTTCATGACCTCCCCGACCGACTCCCGCAGGTGGAACTCCGTTTCCTCCAGGTTGAACTTGCCGGCCTCGATCTTCGAGAAGTCGAGGATGTCGTTGATCACCGTCAGCAGCGCGACCGCGGACGTCTTTACGGCCCCGAGGTACTCGCGCTGCTCCCGAGTCAGGTCGGTATCCAGTGCCAGCTCGGTCATGCCGAGGATGCCGTTCATCGGGGTGCGGATCTCGTGGCTCATGTTGGCCAGGAATTCGCTCTTCGCCCGGCTCGCCGCCTCGGCCCCCGCTTTGGCCTTGCGTAGGTCCGCCTCGGCCTGCCGGCGCGCGCTGATGTCACGAACCAGTCCCGTGAACATCCGACGGCGATCGACCCCGAATTCACTGACGCTAACCTCGACCGGGAACGTCGTGCCGTCCTTCCGTCGCCCCTCCATCTCCCGGCCCGTGCCGGTGACGGTCCAGAAGTGGTGGGCCGGGGTCTCGTCGTGCTGCCTCCGGACCGGGGGAGACATGAGGAGACGGATACTCTGACCGGCCACCTCGTCGGCCTGATAACCGAAGAGCCGCTCGGCGGCGTGGTTGAGCGACTCGATCGCGCCACGGGCGTCGGTGGTGAGAATGCCGTCGATGGCCGTGCCGACGATCGCCTGCAGGCGGCCCTCCCGTTCGCGCAACTTGTCAGTTGCCTGGATCCGTTCAATCCCGACGGCCACCCCGTCCGCGATCGAGCCGAGAGAGGTCAGGACGGTTTCCGACAGGGCGCGGCGGGCGAACAAGGCCATGACACCGACGAGGCGGTCCTCTACGACGAGGGGGTAGCCGGCGAAGGCGACCATCCCTTCCCGCCGGGCCCACTCCTGATCCCCGACTCGGGGATCCCCGACGACCGCGTTGGTCAGGTGCGGTTTGCGATCCTGGGCGATGAGCCCGATCTTGAACCGCCCGACCGGGACACGGCTGTGGGGCCCGTCGAGGTGCGTGTACAGGCCGGCACTGGCCTCCAGTTCGAGGACGTCGCCCGCGCCGTTAATTGTCCAGATGCGGGCGAACGCGGCCTCCAGGTGCCGCACCAGGGCTGTCGCACACCCCTGGAGTACCTCGCGGAGGGTTCTGCCGCGGGCGAGCGCCGCCCCGACATCCGCGAGCAGACGACCGAGGTCGGCCTGCTCCCGCAGGCGACTCTCGGCCTCAGCCTGGGCCTCGATCCGCTTCTCCATCTCCGCCCGTGTCCGTTCTGTCTCGGCGTGTTCCTCCTGGAGTTGCGCGATGAGCAGACCGGAGTGGGCGATCGCGTCCGCCTGGGCCCGCGCCAGTTCCTCCGCTTGGGCGCGCGTCACCTCCAGGCCGACACGCATGTCGGTGACGGCTTCGCTCACGGCTGTCGCCGCCGGGCCGTCCAGGCACCGGGCCGCCTCGTCGAGGCGGTTCAGGACCGAAAATGGAATGCCCATGGTCTCCCGAGTGCGTCAGGACTTCTTCCGGATGGCGGCTACCACTGTCGCGCCGAGTCGCTCCAGTCGGAGCAACTCATGACCGACCTACCCGGTGTGTGCATGGGATGCTCCGAGTTGCGAGCAACTGCCGCCCTTCCGATCCAGCACATGGCGGACCTTCCGGATCAGCGACTTCGGCGAGAACGGCTTCTGGATGAAGTCGGCCTCTGGGCCGACGACGCCGTTTCGCAGCACGGCTGTGTCGGTGTAACCGGACATGAAAAGGGTCTTCACCCCGGGCCGGAGCGCTGTCAGCCGTTCCGCCAACTCCCGCCCGTTCATGCACGGCAGCACCACGTCGAGCAGGGCCAGGTGGATCGGGCCGTCGTGCCGGTCACACACCGAGAGACCATCGGCCGCCGTTCCGGCGGCCAGGACCCTGTAGCCCGACACTCGCAGCACCTGCACCACGAACTCCCGGACCTCGTCCTGGTCCTCGACGACCAGCACCATCTCCGTGCCCAGGTTGACCCCCGGGTGACTCGCGGGCTTCGGGGCGGCCGGGCCGGTGACCGCCGGGAGGTAAACCTTGAACGTGGTCCCCATCCCGGGTTCGCTGTACACGTAGACGAACCCGTGCGACTGCTGGACGATCCCGTACACGGTGGCCAACCCCAGCCCCGTCCCCTTCCCTGGCCCTTTCGTGGTGAAGAACGGCTCGAAGATCCGGACCCGCGTTTCCGCGTCCATCCCGTGGCCGGTGTCGGACACAGCGAGCATCACATACGACCCCGGCGGGACTTCGGGGTGGACGGCGGCGAAGCTCTCGTCGAGTTCGACGTTGCGGGTCTCGACGGTCAGCTTGCCGCCCCCCGGCATGGCGTCCCGGGCATTCACCGCCAGGTTCATCAGCACCTGCTCCAGCTGCCCGGGGTCCGCCCTGACCTTGTCCAGGTTCAGGGCCAAGGCGGTCACCAGGTCCATGTCCTCGCCGATCAGGCGGGCGAGCATCTTCGCCACGTCTTCGACCAGATCGTTGAGGTCTAGCACCCGGGGCGCAAGCACCTGCTGCCGGCTGAAGGCCAGGAGCTGCCGGGTCAGACCGGCCGCCCGCTCGCCGGCCTTCCGAACCTCGGCGAGGAGCTGACGGCTCGGGTCGTCCGGCCGCAGGCTGCCGATCACCATGTCGCTGAACCCGGAGATGACGGTGAGCAGGTTGTTGAAGTCGTGGGCCACCCCCCCGGCGAGCTGCCCGACCGCCTCCATCTTCTGCGCCTGCCGGAACTGCTCCTCCAACCGCCGGCGCTGGCTCACGGTGGCGAGGATGTTGGCGATGGCCTGGATGAAGTTCGTGTCGTCCGTGGTGAACCGGCGCGGGCGGCAGGTGTGGGCACCGAGGACCCCGTACGGCTGCTTCGGCCCCGGGATGGCCGTGCTCAGGCCGCTGACCACCGCGTGATCGAAGAGAAGACTTGGCCCCCGGAAGCGGGCCTCGGTCGGCAGGTTATCGACGATGACCGGTGCGCTCCGCAGGAGTGTGTACCCGGCCTGCGAATCCATGCCCGCCCCGACCGTCGCCCGCCCGATCAGCCCGTCCTTCCAGCCGACCCCGGCGCGGAGCAGTAACCCCCGGTCCCCGGGGAGCAGTTCGAGTACCTTGCACAGCTCGACGTCCAGCGTCTCGGCGACGAGCCGCACGGCCCGGTCGAGCAACTCGTCGAGATCGGTCGCGGTGAGGGCGAACTGCCCCAGAGCGGCCACCGCCGCCTGCTGCCGGGCGCGGAGGCGCAGTTCCGCGTCGCGCTCTTGCCGCTGGCACCGGTCCCGCAGCTCGCGCCCGACGGCCACGCCGAGGCGGGCCGGCTGGCCCTTCAGTAGGTAGTCGTTCGCCCCCGCCTTCATCGCGGCGACGGCTACTTCTTCCCCGATGGCAGCTGACACCAGGATGAACGGCACGTCCAGCCCACGCTCCCGGACCAGGCGCAGGGCGCGGACCCCATCCCAGTCGGGCAGGTTGTAGTCGGACAGGATCAGTTCCGGCTCGGGTGCCAGCGCGGCCACGAAGTCCGCTTCGGATTCCACCCGGTGCCAGTCGGGGTCGTAGCCCGCCCGCCGCAGTTCGTGGACCATCAACTCGGCGTCCGCCGGCTGGTCTTCGAGGATCAGCACTCTCAGGAAGTTCGTCACGAATACCCCCCCCCATTATGTTATTCAAGCGAATGTCTGGAATGGGGTTATGGAAACCGACTCACGCCACCACCGGCGGTTGGTTCAAGAGCAGCCAGTACATGCCCAGCTCGCGGGTCGCCGTCGTGAACTGCTCGAAGTCCACCGGCTTGACGATGTAGCTGTTGACCCCGAGCTGGTAGGACTCGACGACGTCCCGCTCCTCGCGGGAGGCGGTCAACATCACGACCGGGATGGTGCGAGTCCGCAGGTCGGCCTTGACCCGCCGCAGCACCTCCAGCCCGTCCACCCGCGGCAACTTCAGGTCGAGCAGCACCAGCCGCGGCTGGTCGTGGATGTCGCGCCCGGCGTGCGGCCCGGTGCAGAACAGGAAGTCGAGCGCCTCCACCCCGTCCCGGGCAACGTGGATGCGGTTGGCGATCTTGTGCTTGCGGAAGGCGTGCAGGGCCAGTTCCGCGTCGGCCGGGTTGTCCTCGACCATCAGGATCTCGATGCCGGTTTCAGTCACGGGACGGTTCTCCCTGGAGGGTGAAGAAAAAGGTCGCGCCTGCGTTGACGGCCGCCTCGGCCCAGACCCGGCCACCGTGGCGGTGGACGACGCGCTGGACGATGGCCAGGCCGACGCCGGTGCCCTCATACTCCTCGGCCCGGTGCAGCCGCTGGAAGACGCCGAACAGCTTTGCCGCGTACTGTATGTCGAACCCGGCCCCGTTGTCGCGGACGAAGTACGCGGGGCACCCGGTGTCCGCCGCGGTGATGGAGCCGACCTCCACCCGGGCGTCCCGCCGCCCGCGGGTGAACTTGAAGGCGTTGCTCAGGAGGTTGGCGAAGACCTGCTTCAGCAGCGCAGGGTCGGCGTTGCAGGGGGGCAGTTCGCCCAGGACAATTTCGACTTGCCGCCCCGCGTGTTCGTCCCGCAACTCGGCGAGGACGGTCCGGACCAGCTCGGCGGTGGCGACCGGCCGCTTCTGGAGCGGCTGCCGGCCGAGGCGGGAGAACGCGAGCAGGTCGTCGATGAGGTGGCCCATGCGCCGGGTGTTCTCACGGACCGTGCGCAGGTATCGCTGTCCCTCCTCCCCCAGGCGGGGGGCGTGCTCCTCCAGCAGGATGCGGGAGAACCCGTCGATGGCCCGCAGCGGCGACCGGAGGTCGTGCGAGACCGAGTAGGCGAACGCCTCCAGCTCGCGGTTCGCCGCCTCGATCTGGGCGGTGTGCTCCTGGAGTACGCCGAGCAACCGTGCGCGGTCGACATCGACCCGCCGGCGCTCGGCCATCTCCGTTTCCAGTTCCCGGTTGGCTGCTTCGAGTTCGGCCGTCCGGATGCGGATGCGCTCCTCCAGCTCGGCGTTCAGGGCCTTGACCTGTTCCTCGGCCCGGCGGCGTTGGACGATCTCGCCGATAAGCCGGGCGGCCGTACCGAGCCGGCTCTTGGCGACCTCGACGAGGAACGGCGAGCGGGACTCGTACCCGGCCGCCTCCCGCAGCAGGTCGCCCTCGTCCACGCTGTACTGCCCGGCGAGTTCCCGCAGCTTCTCCGGGTCCGTGGGCGGGTCGCCGTAGCCGAAGTTGATCGACCCGACGACCTCGTCGCCAGCCCGGATCGGCACCGCGTGGATGCGGATGCCGCCCTGGCACGGCTCGTCGGTGACCGCGTTCCGGTCGATGGACGCTTTCGAGGTTTCCCAGCACGACTCGTGGCAGTGCCACTTCCCGCAGCGGAGCGCCTCCCGGTTGTCGGCCGTCCCGCAGAGCTTCCGCGAGGCGTCGTCCATTGTGCGACACCACCCCGAGGTGAAGATGCCCAGGGCGTAGTCGCCGTTCTTCTCGTACACCGCGGCGGACGTGCCCAGCAGGTCGAGGTAGTCGCCGACGATGTCCGTCAGCAACTCTTTGCCGACCAGGCGGAGGATCACCCCGTCGGCGTTCAGCTCGGTCGGGTCACCGTAGGGCTGTGCGCCGGCCCGCTTCGAGCTGCCGAGGGAGTCGAGGACCGGGAGGGGGGACTTGAGCGAACTCAAGCTCAGGCCCAGTGCCTCGTTGACGGCCTCCAGGATGGCCCGCGGCTTCGCCGGCTTGGTCAGCACGGTCGCCACGTTGCACGCCGGCGTCCAGTTCGCGGTGTCGCGGAGCCGGTACGCGAAGGCGGTGTAAAGGATCAGCGGCGTGCCGACCGTCGCCGGGTCGCCGTGCAGCCGCTGGATGAACTCGCACCCGTCCATCGACGGCATGACGAGGTCGGTGATGACCAGCTCGGGCCGCTCCCGCCGCGCGATCTCCAGGGCCTCCGCGCCGTCGGCGGCCTCGAGCAGTTCGTGCCCGTAGTAGCCCAGCAGCTTCACCAGGAGCTGTCGGTTCAGGGGACGGTCATCGACGATCAGGATGCGGGCCATGGTTCGTCCTGGTGGAGGCTGCACATTTGGCGGTGGGAACAGATCCCACCGCTCAACGGGTTTTCCTGACTCACGCCTGCCCGGTGTCCACTCGATCAAAGACCTTGAGGGCGGCACGCACAGCCTGCAGAACCTCCCCCGGCGGGGCCGGCTTCGTCAGGAACAGGAGCACCCCGCACCCCGACGCCCGCGACACGATCTCCCGCTGCTGGTAGACGGCCGTGGAGAAGATGACGAGAGTGTCCCGCAGTGCGGGGTCGGCCCGCAACTGACGGGCATACTCGAACCCGTCCATCTGCGGCATCTGGAGGTCGCAGATCACCACGTCCGGGCGTTCGGCACGGGTCACCTCCAGGCCCTCCTGGCCGTCCCGGGCCTCCAGCAGCTGGTGGTGGTAGTAACCGAGAAGCTTGGTGAAGTACGCCCGGCTGTCGGCGTCGTCGTCCACGACGAGGATCTTGGCCATGGTTGAGTCGCTTTCTGGGAACTGTGTCCTGTTAGGTGCCCGGACCGGGTCTCGGACCACAGGGTAATTCTGCGTCACGGCCGCTGCCCGCACCATCCGCGCTTCTACCGAGCGCGGCGGGGAAAACTACGGAGCCGATAAGGCCGGGGCGGCGCCCAGAAAGGCCGGAGCCGGCCGCCCGGGCGTTCGGTCGAACTGCGGGGCGTCGCCGGCCGTGTCTGTGACCGCCGGCTCCAGAGCCAGGAAGGCGGCCACCACCTCCGGGTCGAACTGCTTGCCGGCCTGCTCGCGGATGTACGCCCGTGCCTTATCGGCGGGCCAGGCGGGCTTGTAGGACCGGGCGGAGGTCAAGGCGTCCCAGACGTCCGCCACGGCGAAGATGCGGGCGGCCCGCGGGATGTCCTCACCCTTCAGCGCGTTCGGATAGCCGCTCCCGTCCCACCGCTCGTGGTGGCAGCAGGGAATGGGCAGGGCGGGTTGCAAGAAGGCGATCGATGACAGCAGTCGGCAGCCGTACTCGGGGTGCCGCCGCATTACCGCCCACTCGTCCTCAGACAGCGGGCCTTGCTTGTGGAGGATCGCGTCCGGGACGCCGATCTTGCCGATGTCGTGCAACAGGGCCCCCCGGCGGAGCTGGCGCAACTCCTCGGTCCCCAGACCCAGCGCCCGGCCGAGGGCGACCGTGACTGCGGTGACCCGCTGCGTGTGCCCCTCCGTCTCGTTGTCCCGCAGGTCGAGCGCGGCCACCCACCCGTCCAGCAGGGCCTCCTGTGCCCGAATCAGCTCCGCCTGGGCCTGCTCCAGTGCCCCGACGTTTTCCAGCAGCGCGCGGTTGACCACCTCGACGTGCCGGGCTTCGAACGCCTCCCGTGACGGGGGTTGGGGCGGCGGGACGGCTTGTGCCAGTGCCTCCGCGACCCGCCGCAGGATTTCGGCCGGCTTCGCGGGCTTTCTCAGGATGGCACAGACCCCGCAAGCCCGAGCGAGTTCCTCCCCCTCCGACCAGGAATAGGTGCCGGAACAGAAGAGAACTGCCGTCGAGCCGACGGCCGGGTCGTTGCGCAACTGGCGGACGAACTCGAAGCCGTCCATGATCGGCATGAGCAGGTCGGTGATGACGAGATCCGGCCGCTCCGCCCGGGTCAGGTCGAGGCCGGCGACGCCGTCCTCGGCTTCGAGCAGCGTGTGCCCCGAGTAGCCGAGGAGCTTCACCAGGAACTGACGGCAGGCAAGGTCATCGTCGAGGATCAGGATCTTCGCCACGGGGTCGTCTCCTGGTGAACGGGGTCGTGGGCGCGACCGGCAACTCGGGGTTGTGCTGGAGCAACGAAGTGAATTATTCGTCACGACCGGAACGCGCACCATCCGCGCTTCTACGCAGCGCGTCGCGGAAAAATACGGAGACGACGAAGATGAGGGAGCACCGAGATGTGCCCGGGCACGGCCGCCGGGGCATGCGGACGGTGGACCGCGACCGCGTCCGCCGGCTCCGGGGTCAGGAAAGCGACTCGTCGGTCGTGACGAGCACCCTCACCGTGCCGCGGATGTGCTCATCCGCGGCCAAGGCATGAAGTCGGAGCCGCATCGACTCCGTCAGGCGGATACCCGCCCGGAGCAAGACCACGCCAGACGAAGCCACGACGTCCTCGGCCAGCGTCGTCCCTGCAGCCAACTGGTTGACCGGAACCTCCCGCTGTTCGAGCGGGACAGCCTTGCGAACGAGCAACTCCAGGGCAGCCAGAGCATGAGGATCGTACCGCCCGGTGTGGGACTTCATGGCGTCCAACGCACGCTCCATCGTATCGCCCCGGCGGAGGTGCGAGTCGAAGTCCAACGCCACCGCCAGGATCCCGGCCCCGGCTGTTTCCTCGGGCGTTTCATCCTCGGCGGGATCTTGCGTCTGACGCCGGTGGTTCTGGTGACGGACCAGCTCGGCCACCCGCTCCAGCCGTGGAATCGACCGGAGCAATTCGTACCCGACCGTCGGGTGGCGGGCCAGCGCCCGCTGTTCACTCTCGTTCAAGGGTTCGCCCCGGTCTGCTTTTGCGAGCACGGCATCGGGGATGGCGACGCACCCGATCTGGGATAGGGTCGCCGCGACATCGACCTCCCAGTCCTCGGGGCGCCCGGCACCCGCGCCGATGTCGCGGACCAACTGCCGCACGCGTGTCGCCCGCCCGAATGCCGCCGGACTGGCCACCGCCAACACCTCGCCGAGTACTCGCACGGTCGCGCGCAGAGTGTTCTCTAGGAGGTCCCTCTGAGCGGTCACGAGCCGGTACTGGTTCACCCCGTCCCGGACGGTACTTCGCAGAGAGGGCGGTTCGATCGGCTTGGTCAAGAAGCGGAAAATGTGTCCGTCGTTGACCGCTTCGATCGCGGCCGACAGGTTCGCGTGTCCCGTCAGCAGGATGCGGCTCGTGTCGGGGTGCCGCTCCCGAGCCGCAGCCAAGAACCGAATCCCGTCCATGCGCGGCATGTGGAGGTCGGAGACAATGACCGCGTACGGCCCCCGCGCGTCCAGGGCGGCGAGGGCCTTCTCCCCGCTGCCAGCCGTCTCGACGGTGAAGGCTGGTCCCAAGAAGGTCTGGTAGAACAGCAACATGCTCGGCTCGTCGTCCACACAGAGCACGACATCATTCATGGGACACCTCCGGGAGCCGGCTGGGCCGGGAGGAACTCTTCGGCCTGCTTCACGAACGTCTGCGGGGCGATAGGTTTGGGAATGTAGCCGTCGAAGCCCGCGGCAATGATCTTGTCTCGGTCGCCGACCATGGCCAGCGCGGTGACCGCCACGAGCGGGGTCGCGGAGAGGGCGGGCTGCGCCTTCACCTCTCGGGCCACCCCGTAGCCGTCGAGCTTCGGCAGATGAATGTCGCACAGGATCAGGTCGGGGCGCTCCCGGCCCGCCGCGACCACGGCCTCCTCGCCGTCGCGGGCGACGACCACCTCGTGGCCGAACGCCCGTAGCAGGTACGCCATCAGCTTCAGGTTGTCGGGGTGGTCTTCGACCACCAGGATCCGCGCCACGTCACGCCCCCCGGAGCACCAGGGTGAAGGTGCTCCCCTTGCCGTACTCGCTGCTCAGGGTGATCTGCCCGCCGAGCAGGTGCGCCAGCTTCTGGCTGAGGTGCAGGCCCAGCCCGGTGCCCTGGGGGCCGTCCCGGTGCGCTCCGCCCACCTGCTGGAAGGCGTGGAACAGCTTCGCCTGGTCTTCCGCTCGAATGCCGACGCCCGTGTCCACCACGCAGAATTCGGTCGTCGCCCGGCCGTTGTCGCCCCGCTCGCACAGCTCCACCCGCACGCCCCCGGCGTCGGTGAACTTGATGGCGTTGTTCGCCAGGTTTAGCAGGATCTGGGTCAGGGCCCGCCGGTCGGACCGGACGATGACCTCCTGCTCCGGCGCGCGGCACTCGAACCAGAGGCCCTTGGCCTCCGCCAGCGGCCGGAGGGCCGTCATCACCTCGTCGAGCACCTCCCGGCACCTGAGTGGCTCGCGGTTCAGCTCGACCTTGCCCGACTCGATCTTGGCCAGGTCCAGCAGGTCGTTGATGAGGCTCAGCAGGTGCGTCGCGCTCTTCTCGACCGTCTGGAGCTGGTCCTCCTGGTCGGCGTTGAGCGGGCCGGGGAGCTTCATCAGCAGGGTGCCGGTGAACCCGATGATGGCGTTGAGCGGGGTCCGCAGCTCGTGGCTCATGCTGGCCAGGAATCGGTCCTTGGACAGGTTGGCGTTCTCCAGCTCGACGTTCTTCTCCTGCAGGGTCCGCTCGAACCGCTTCCGCTCGGTCACGTCGCGGGCGGCGGCGAACACGCCCTGGAGCTTGCGGTCCCGGTCGTTGATCAGGCCGTCCACCGACGCCTCGATCAGGCCGCGGTTGTACGCCTCGGAGTCGCGGAGTTGGCCCTCGAGCTTCTTCTGCTCGGTAATGTCACGGGCTGCGGCGAACACCCCCTGGAGCTTGCCGCCCCGGTCGTTGAACGTCGTCGCGTTGTAGGAGACGACCGTCTCCTTGCCCTCCTTGGTCCGGGCGGTCAGCTCGTAGTTGGTGACCCTCCCCTCGCGGAGGACCAGCCGGATCCCCTCCTCGGCCCGCCGGGGGTCGGTGAAGAACTGCTTGAACGGCGAGCCGATCAGCTCCTCCCAGGTCCGCCCGGTCAGCGCCACCATCTGCTGGTTGACGTCGGTGATGATCCCGAGTGGGTCCGTCGTCATCAGCGCGTCGATGTTCGACTCGATCAGGCTCCGCGTGTAGAACTGCGTCGCCCTCAACTCCTCGGTCAGGCGGATCTCGCTGGAGATGTCCTTGGAGATGAGCAGGAACCCGACCGCCCGGCCGGCCGAGTCGCGGCGGGGGGTGACGACGACGCGGGCAGTGAACCGCTGGCCGTTTTTCCGCCGCCGCTGGGTGGTGCCCTCCCACTTGCCGTCCCGCAGGGCCGCGTCGAGCATCTCGCGGGGCCGGCCCGCATCCACGTCCTCGGGGGTGTGCAGGATGGCCGAGTTGGCCTTCCCGACCACCTCTTCCGGCTCGTACCCGTACAGCCGGCGGGCCCCCTCGTTCCACAGGAGGATCTTGCCGTCGAGGTCCTTGCCGATGACGGAATACTCGGTGGACGACTCGAGGATGTTGCCGATGAAGTCGAGGGCCTGCTCGGCGTTGCCCACGATGCTGCTGTCGAACAGTTTCGTCGCCATGTCTGGGCTCGGGTGTGCGTCGCGGGTCGGCCGTCGGTCAGGGGAACAGCGAACGGATCAGCGGCACGAGTTGTGAGGCCAGTTCGGACTTCGGCACGAACCCGTCGGCCCCGAGCCGCTCGGCGGCGGCCCGGTAGCGGGGGTCGCTGTGCGCCGTGAGCATGATCACCCGGGGCGAGCGCGATCCGTGTTTCAGCGCGGTCAGGACCGCCGGGCCGTCCATCTCCGGCATGCTCCAGTCCAGCACCACCAGGTCAGGTGCCAACACGGCCTGGCCGATCGCCGCCTCTCCCGACAGCGCCCGCCCGACCACCTCCAGGCCGGGCTCACGGCCCAGCAGGTCGGCCACAGCGCTCAGGACGCCGGCGTGGTCGTCTACGAGAAGGATCCGGATCCGCCGCATGGCGCCTGCCCGTAACCGCCCCTGATCCCCGCGCGGGCAACGGTCCGTCGGGCGGGGTTCTCAGTCGTGTGCCTGTGGCAGTCTAGTACCGAGAGGTGTGTGTGCGGAATCCGTAGAACTACGGAGCGGTCGGTGCGAAATCTACGTAGTCGCCCGAGGCCACGAACCGACCGGGGTCTGCGCGCCCGCGAGAGGATCGGCGCTCAGGTGTCCGGCTGGACGAGCCCCATGCTGATCGCGTAGCGGACCAGGCCGGCCACGTCGCGGATGTCGAGCTGCTCCATCAGTTGGGCCCGGTAGGTCTCGACCGTCCGGCTGCTGATCTTCAGCTTCTTCGCGATCTCCTTGGTCCGCAGCCCCTCGGCGATCAACTGCAACACCTCCCGCTGGCGCTGTGTCAGCCGGTCGAGGGAGGACGGCTCCTGTCCCGCCCCGCCCACGTAGCCGGCGATCACCTGCTTCGACACCGCGGGGCTCAGGTAGGACTCGCCGCGGGCGACCGCGGTCACGGCGAGCTTCAGCTCTTCCGGACCCGCGTCCTTGAGGACGTACCCGCTGGCCCCGGCCTGCATGGCCCGGCGGACGTACTGTTCGCTCGAATGCATCGAGAGCACGATCACCCGGACCTCGGGCATATCCTTGACGACCCGGGCGGCCAGGTCCAGACCGTTGAGGCCGGGCATCGCGATGTCCGTCACCAGGAGGGTGGGCCGGTTCTTCTCGACCAGCGCCAGCGCTTCGTGGCCGTCACCGGCCTCGCCGAGGACCTCGGCCCCCGGTACCTCCTGGAGTATCGCCCGGATGCCGGATCGCAGCATCGGGTGGTCGTCCGCCAGGACGATTCGGATGGGTTTCACGGCTCACCTCCCGAAGGGCGTTACGGGATGACACGAACGTAGCGCCGGCTCGCCTGACGCCGGACAGCTACCCGCCGGGTGTCGTCGGGTGCCCGGAAAGTGGAAAGCGGGCTCGAATCTCGCAACCGCCGTCGGGAACGGACGTGACGGACAGCCGGCCGCCGAGCAACTCGGCCCGCTCCTGCATCCCGAGCAGGCCGACACTCCCCCCACGGGCGGCACGCCCCCGGGCGGCCTCGACATCAAACCCCATTCCATCATCCCGGACGGTCAGTTGCAACTCTCCCTCGCCCCGGCGTGCTTCTACCCGGACGTGCCGGGCGTGTGCGTGCCGGAGGGCGTTGGTGACCGCCTCCTGGACGACCCGGAAGCCGGCGGTCTCGATCTCCGGCGGGAACCGCGCCGCGCCGAGGTCACTGTCGAGGCAGACCGCAACCTGCGTACCCCGGGACTGGCGGTCGACGTACCACTCCAGGGCCGCTTCGAGCCCGAAGTCGTCCAGGATCGACGGCCGCAGGTCGAGCGACAGGTTGCGGACCTGTTGGATGCTGGTCTCGACGACGTTGGCGAGTTCGTCGAGACCGGCCCGTCCCTCCCCGGTCACGTGACGGCTGGCGACGGACGCCTTGATCTTGATGAGCGTGAGCACCTGCCCGATCTCGTCGTGCAGCTCGCGGGCCAGGTGTCGCCGCTCGGTCTCCTGGACCTCCAGGAGCTGTCGGGAGAGCACGCCGAGGCGATCCCGGCTTGCTGCCAGCTCCTCCTCGGCCCGCTTTCGGGCCGTGGTTTCGACGACCACGCCACGCATCCGCAGCGGCCGCCCGTCCGCCCCGAACGTGAACTCCCCCCGACCGACGATCCAGTGGACGCTCCCGTCGGGCCAGACGATGCGGAACTCGCGGTCAAATGGCTCGCGGGCGGCGATGCAGTGGGCGACCTCGGCGTCAATTCCCGGCAGGTCGTCCGGATGGACCCGCTGGGCGAACGCCTCGTAGGTGCCGGCGAACTCCCCCGGCGTGAACCCCCACAGCTCCTCGTGCCACCGAGACCAGGAGATGCGGTTCTGCGGCACGTCCCAGTCAAACGTACCCATGTGGGCGGCGTCGAGGGCCAGCCGCAGCCGCTCCTCCCCCTCCCGCAGCGCCTCTGCCGCTCGCTTCCGGTCGGTCAGATCCCGGACGATTGCGAGGTACGACCCTTCGGTGAGCTTCCCGGCGCTGATCTCCGCCACAAACGTCGAGCCGTCCTTTCGGAGGTGTTCCCACTCGGCGAGGTGCGGCTGGCCGGCCATCATCAGCGCAGGCTCGACGTCCAGCCGCGGCCGCTCCCGCGGCACGAGGATGTTGGCCACCCCCATCCTCAGCAGTTCGTCGCGGGTGTAGCCCACCATCTCGACGGCCCGCGAGTTCGCCTCCAGGAACCGGTTGTCGGCGGAGATGACGAAGATGCCGTCGCTGGCCTGCTCGAACAGCCGGCGGAACCGGGTCTCGTTCGCCCGCGCCGCGTCTTCGGCCAGCCTTCGATCGGTGATGTCGATCCCCATACCGATCAGGCACGGCCGCCCGCTGATCTCGGCGCGAACGCCGGTGAAGTAGTACGGAATCCGTTCGCCGCGCTTGGTGACGAAATCCGCTTCCATATGAGCCTTGCCCGCCCGGAATACCTCAGCAATGCGCTCCGCCAAGAGTTGTTTGTCCGGGCCCGCGAAATAGTCGAAGGGGTGGAGGCGTTCGATCTCGTTCGCCGAATACCCGGCGACCGTCTCGAAGTTCTGGTTCCAGCGGAGGAACTTGCCCGTCTCGTCGTACAGGTAGAACACGCCGGGGAGGCCGTTAATGATGGAGTCGGACAGATCGCGTTCCGCACAGAGAGCCGCCTCGGCCAGCTTCCGCTGGTCGATCTCCTCTTCGAGTTGCCGCACCCGGCGAGCGAGTTCGTCCGCCACGAGACGGAGGTGATCGCGGTCGAATTCCTCCGGGACGGCGGGCACGACCGGTGGGGGAGTGCTGCCGAGAACCTCGCCCACGACGTGGAGGATATTCTTCGGGTTCGATGGCTTGCCGAGGAGGTGATTGACTCCACACGCGCGGGCCAGGATTTGGGCCCGTTCCTCCTGCGCGAGGGCGGTGTAGAAGATGACGGGCGTCGCACCACCGACCGGGCCGGCCCGGAGTTGGCGGACGAACTCGTACCCGTCCATCGACGGCATGATGACGTCGGCAATGATCAGATCCGGCCGCTCGGCCCGGGCGAGGGACAGGGCCTGTTCCCCGTCGGCGGCCTCCAACAGGCGGTGACCCTGGTAGCCAAGCAGGGTGGTGATCACCTTGCGATTGGTGGGATGGTCGTCAACGACCAGGATCGTGGCCATCGCTCGCCCCCGACACGTCGCAGACACCCGGGGCACAAACCGCTGTCAGGGGAGTTGTGCGGAGGCCAACGCGGGCGACAGATTCGAGAACTCGACCTCCTCCGGAAGACCGCCTCGGAACAGGGCAATTCGGTCTCGGGAATGAAGTCACAGACATGTTACCGTCCGTCGTGTGTCGAGTCGAGAAGTGGCGCCACTGATGTCAGGCCCCAATAGAAATGTCCGCAATTTGTCCCCGATAGAACGGTCCTCTTCTCGGGGCTGTCTTTGAACATCATACCACACGCTTGCGCCAGGGGTGGTTCGCCGGTGGCTGGTACGGTCGTGAGGTCGGCTGTGCCCGTTTGTCGCTGGTCTTCTTCGAGGCACCGTTACCAACACCACTGCGTTGCGTCGCGACGATCTCCTTGTACTCCAGGTAATGCTTCCCGAACCGGATCGCTACCGTCCCGTCCCGTCGCTCTTCGATCACCACACGACCCTTCCTGTGTAATTATTGTTGTCAACAGGAAATGGCTGTTCCGATAGGGGTTGATCGAGGTTGAGGTCGCGTGGGATTGTCCAAAAAATGGTCGGTCGGCGCCCAGAAGTGCGGTCCGACAACCGAGATCGGCTCTGCGGCGCGTGCGGGAGCGGCCCGCGGAGAGTGGTGACAGCCCGCTGTCACGGGATTGTGATCGCGGAACCGGTTCACGCGGCGGCGCGGTAGTAGTGCTTCAACAGGCCGCCGAGCCGAGAACGACACTGGACCGCGCCCGACGGGAACGGGAGGATCCGCGGCTCGTCGAGATCGGCGTCGGGGAGCGGCACGTTTCCTTTGGCTTGGTGTGGGCGCTCCTGGTTGTAGTGGGCCACGAACTCGGACACGAGGTATCGCAGGTGCCGCTCGCCGACCACAATGAAATGATCGAGGCACTCGGTCCTGAGCGTTTGCACTCAGCGATGATGTCGCGGGCGCTCGCCCGTTCGACGTGCGGACTTTTCGACAGGTGCGGCAGGTAGCTGTGCGAGACGCTGCCATGCCCGATGGCCCCGACTTTTACTCGCTTCACATTGTCGCCGCCCGTGGATCCGGCCGTCGCGAGGGCGGCACCCGCCGCCAACCCCAGACCCACGAACGCTCGCCGGTCGATGCTCGCCGCTCGCATGCCACCCCCATCGGTAGAACGAATCGGATCAGACCTCCTGGTCGGGTAACGACCGGGCCGGCGGGGACTCGACCGCCAGCAACACGACGGCCAGGATCGCACACCCGATGCCGCCCGCCGCGCGACCGCCGACCGACTCGCCCAACAGCAGAACGGCGATCGGCACGCTCACCACCGGGTACAGTCCGGCCAGCGGGGTGATGACCGATGCCTTACCGCCGGCGTACGCCAGCACCACCGCGTAGTTGCCGAACGCCAGAAAGAACCCGAGGGCGGCGACCAGCGCCCACGTCCGCAACGACACGTCCGCCGGCCACGGCACGACGGCCAACAGCCCGGCGTTCGCAACCAGGAACCCAACGAGTACCAACCGGGCGGCCCGCATGCCGGACAGGTGGACGGTGGCCAGCTTCGACAGGAACCCGGCCGTCCCCCACATGACCAACGGGAGGAAGGCGTAGGCCAGCCACCCGGACACCAGCCCGCCCTCCCCGGACACGTTGAACAGGTAGAGCGCGGCCAGCGCGAGGACCAGCCCGACCGCCTGCACCCGGTTCACCCGCTCGGCGAGGAAGATCGCGGCCAGGGCGATGGTGACGACCGGGTACAGGGCGGTGAGCGACACGGCCGTGGCCGCGGTCCCGCCGCGGCCGAACAGGTCGTAGTACGGCACGTTCCCCAGGCCGCTCACCACCCCGGCGGCCAGCGCGGTGACCGCGCCCCGCCGCCCGCCCTGCTGCCCGCTCGACTGGGCCGACCGGTCTTTCGACAGGGCGAGGGCGAGGACCACGGGCACCAAGCCGACGGTCGAGAGCGCCTGGCTCTGGGCACCGGTCAGGGCGTCCCCGATCACCTTGGCCAGCACCGCCCACACGCCCCACGACACGACCGCGGCGGCGGTCCACAACAACCAGCGGGGCATCGTCGGGTACTCCCTACGTGAGGGACCGGAGGTACGCGAACCGGTCGCGCAACCAGTCTACCGAAAACGCGACCGGCGGCGTACACTCACCCCAACACCACCAAAGAGGTTCTCGAATGCCGGCGTCCATCCTGGACCGGGTGAAGCAAGGCGTCGTCGTCGGCGACGGCGGGTACCTGCTGGAGCTGGAGCGGCGCGGGTACGTCGATAGCGGCTCCGAGCGCGAAAAGGTCGGAACCGGCAAGGGCAGCGGCCAGTTCACGCCCGAAGTCGCGATCGAGAACCCGGACGCGCTCCGCGGGCTGCACCGCGAGTTCCTCCGCGCCGGGGCGCAGGTGCTCCAGGCGCTGACGTTCTTCGGCACCCGCGAGAAGCTCGGGCGGGCCGGGTTCGGCGAACAGACCGAGGCGATCAACGCGGCGGCCGTCCGGCTGGCCAGGGAGGTCGCCGGCGACACGGCACTCGTCGCCGGCAGCGTCTCCCGCACGCAACTCTTCGAGCGAGAAGGCCCGGGCGCCGCCGGCCACGTCCGCGACCTGCTGGGCGAGCAGGTTCAGTTGCTCAAGGCGGCCGGGGTCGATTTCCTCATCCTCGAAACGTTCTTTCACCTCGAAGAGATGCGGATCGGGTTGAAGTGCGCCGTCAAGAGCGGGCTGCCGGTGGTCGCGTTCATGAGCTTCCGGCCGACGACCGAGCGGTGTTCGGACGGGCACACCGCGGCCGAGTGCGCGCGGCAGATGGCCGACGAGGGAGCCGCCCTCGTCGGGGCCAACTGCGAGCAGGAACCGGCCCGGATGCTGCCGATCCTCCGCGCGATGCGGGCCGCAGTCGGCGATCGGGTCGGGATCGCCGCCCAGCCGTCGGCGTTCCGCACCACCGACCAGACCCCGTGCTTCACCAAGTTGCCGCAATTCCCCGACGACCTGGAGACGATTCAGGTGTCGCGCCGCGACTTCCGCGAATTCGGCTGCCAGGCCCGACAGGAGGGCATCAGCTACGTCGGCGGCTGCTGCGGGTGCAACGCCGTGTACATCCGGGCGCTCGCCCGCGGTGTTGCCGAATAAAGTAGGCCGCTCGCTCCACGAGTGGCGCCCTTGGTTATGAGTATCCTCGTGTCGCTCCCTGGTGTCACTCGCGGAGCGAGTGACCTACTTTCATGATGCACGTCACCGTCTATCCCACGCCCCGAGCCGCGAGTCGCGCCGCGGCCGAAACGCTCGTCGGCTGGCTGGCCGTCGCCCGCACGCTCGTTGTCGCCGGCGGCAACTCGCCGCGAGAACTGTACCGGCTCGTCGCCGGGCGGCGGCCGGCGGTCGATCACCTGTCCGTGTTCACGCTGGACGAGTACCTCGGCGTCCCGGTCGAGCACCCTGGGACGTGCGCGAACCTCCTGCGGCGCGAGGTGGCCGACGCCTGGGGTTTTCCGATCGACCGGTTCCACTGGTTGACGAGCCGACTCGAAGACGCCGCGGCGGGCATCGCCGATCACGAGCGGAAACTCGCCGCCCTCGGCGGGATCGATGCCGTCGTCCTCGGACTGGGTCAGAACGGCCACCTCGGGTTCAACGAGCCGGGCAGCGCGCCCGACTCGCCCGGCCGGGTACTCGGCCTGACGCCGACGTCGGTCGCCGCCAACCGCGAGTGGTTCGGCGGCGAGTATGCCCCCGACAAAGGCGTCACCCTCGGGCTGAAGGAGCTGCTCGCCGCTCGGCGGGTGCTGCTCGTGGCGTTCGGTCCGGCGAAGGCCGACGCGGTCTACCATACCGTCATCACCGCCCCGAGCGAAGCGTGCCCGGGGTCGTGGCTCCAGCGGCACCCCGACGCGCACCTGTTCCTCGACGCGACCGCGGCGGCCTGCCTCCCACCTTCCGCGTACCGCCGGGCGGAGTGACCCATGCCGGAAGACGTGTACGCGGTCGGCCTGGACGTCGGCGGAACGAAAATCGCCGGCGGGCTGGTCCGGTTCCCGGCCGGCGAGGTGGTCGCCCGCGGCCGGGTGCCGACGCTCGCCGCGCGCGACCCGGCCGCGGTCCTGGCCGACGCGGTCGCGGTCGCCCGCGCCCTGGCCAGCAGCGTGCCGGCCGGGGAGCGCTTCGTTGGGGTCGGGCTGGGGATGCCGGAGTTGGTCGATCTCGACGGCCGGCTCGCCAGCGGCGCGACGATCGACTGGCGGGGAATCGACCTCGTTGACCGGTTTGCCGAAGTCGGCCCGGTGTGGGTGGAGGCCGACGTCCGCGCGGCCGCCCTCGCCGAGGCGCGGTTCGGATCCGGGCGGCCGTTCCGGCTGTTCGCCTACGTCACGGTCGGGACCGGCATTAGCCACACGCTTGTTCAGTCTGGCCGCCCGTTCGCCGGCGCAAGAGGCAACGCCCTCGTGCTGGCCAGCGGGCCGACCAGCGTCCGCTGCTCCCGGTGTGGCACGTGGTCGCGTTCGGTGTTGGAAGAGGTCGCGTCCGGCCCGGCCCTCGCAAGGGCGTTCGGCGCCGAACGAGCCGAGGAGACGCTGGCGGCCGCCGAGCGGGGCGATCCCGACGCGGTCGGGATCGTCCGGGACGCGGCCGAAGCGCTCGGCGGCGGGGTCGGTTGGCTGGTGAACGTACTCGACCCAGAGGCGGTGGTGGTCGGCGGCGGGTTGGGGCTGGCCGGCGGGCTGTACTGGGACGCGTTCACCGCCTCGGCCCGCCGGCACGTCTGGGCCGAGGAGGCCCGTGACCTGCCGATCGTCCGGGCGGACCTGGGCGTGGACGCCGGCTTGATCGGGGCGGCCGTCCACGCCCGGGACCGCGCCGCCGGCAACTCGTAACACCCGCCCACTTCCTGTTCCATTATTGGTGTCCAAGGGAACTAGTGGGTCAGTTGTCTCGCATGTGGCCATAATCCTTGCGCCGGCTACTCGGGGTGTAACTCGCATCAGGAGTGCCATGTCGCGCCGCCGGAAGGATCCGCTCCGTGCCCTCACCGACGACGAGCGCTGGGAACTGACCCAGACGAGCCATTCGCGCACGGCGGCGCGGATCGCCCGCGCGATCGCGCTGTTGGCCGTCGCCGATGGCTCCGACTACCAACAGGCCGCTCGCTCCGCCGGGCGCAAGAGCGGTGATGCCGTCTCCCACTTGGTCGCCCGGTTCAACCGCGAAGGACTGGCGGCACTCGACCCGCGCCACGGCGGCGGGCACGAGCCGACCTATGACACCGCCGCACGTGACCGGATCTTGCACGAGGTCGCGCGCACCCCGACGCCCGAAACCGACGGCACGGCCACCTGGTCGCTGACGATCTTGCGCCGGGTTCTGCGCGCGGCTCCCGACGGGCTGCCGAAGGTCTCGACGTTCACCATCTGGCAGGTGCTCCACGGCGCCGGGTACACGTTCCAGCGCACCCGCACGTGGTGCCCGACTGGATCGGCCACTCGGCGCCGCAAGGCCGGTGTGGTGACCGTCACTGACCCGGATGCGGTCGCGAAAAAAAGTTGATCGAGGATGCCTACGCCCAAGGCTCGTCGCTGGGACTGGCGGTGTGGTGCCAGGACGAAGCCGGCCCATTTCAAGCCGTTCCGCAACCCGGCGCATCTTGGCGGCCTGAAGGCCGACCGGCGCGGCAACCACACGAGTACGTGCGCGGGGGCACGGCCAAGGTGCTCACCCTGTTCCGACCGGCTGACGGGCGTGTTCGGATCGAAGGGGCGACCACCTGCACCAACACGGTACTGCACCCGTGGCTCAAGCGGGAGTTGTCGGCCCTCCGGGCCGAGTTGCCGGCGCTGCCTCCGACGGCCGATCGGTCCCGTGCAGCGTGGGAACGGTGGCAGGTCGGGTTGAAGGTGCGGATCACACTCCCGGAGCAACTACCGCCTTTGCGGGTGCTGTTGGTACTGGACAACTTGGCCGGTCACAAGACGCCTGAGTTGGTGCTGTGGCTGTTCGCTCACGGGGTGATGCCCCTGTTCACGCCCCTGGGCGGGTCGTGGCTGAACATGGCCGAGAGCATCCAACGGGTGCTCAAGCGGCGCGCCTTGAGTGGGGAGCATCCGGCCAACCCCGCGGAGATCATCACGCGGTTCGAGTCCGTTGCGCGGCACTGGAACGCGGCACCCACGCCATTCGTCTGGGGCGGCAAGCGGGCCGCACGGCGCAAAAGGCAACGGGACCGACGGCACGCCGTGGGCGGATCGGGGGCCTTCACCTGCCGACCGATGCGGCGGCGAAACTATGGCCACATGCGAGACAACTGACCCACTAGCCGTTCCGGTGGGAGTTGATTGAGGTCGGGACCGCGCGGGATCGTCTCAAAATCGCGCGATCGGTGTCCAGAAAGTGGCTTGGCAGCCAGGATCCGACCTTGCGGCGCGTGCGGATCTGACCCGCGGCGAGCGGTGACAGCGGGGGGCACGGGGTTGTGCTCGCGGAACTGGCTCATGCGGCGCGGTAGTCGTGCTTCAGAAGCCCGCCGAGGCGCTGACGGCACTTCACCTCGCCCGACGGGAACGGGAGGATGCTCAGCGCGTGTCGCGCCGACTGTTGGACTAAACCGCTGCGCGGTGGAAGAGGCGTAACGTTCTTGGTGTGTGGAGTCGGTTTCCAGTCGCGAGTCGGTGTGCGCCGATTTCGTCTTGCGCATTTCTGGGGTCTGGGTATCAGGCCGGCTCTGGGGCGCCGCGGTGGCGCCCGATGGACCCGGAGCCGGCTCATGACGCCCCTGCGTCAACGGTTCCTCGAGGACCGCCAACTCCGCAACTTCGCGTCCAAGACCATCCGCATCTACCTCGGGGCCGTCATC
>CAZBXY010000098.1:0-24315 GCA_964495365.1 uncultured Frigoriglobus sp.
CGTGAGCCTCCGCGAGTACCAGATCATCTACAACCTCGTGGACGACGTGAAGGCGGCCCTCGAAGGGCGCCTCAAGCCGATCGAGGAAGTGGTTCACCTGGGCCGCGCGGTGGTGCGCCAGACCTTCAAGGTCGGCAAGGTCGGCACGATCGCCGGCTGTTACGTCACGAGCGGCGTCATCGAGCGCAGTGCCCGCGTGCGGGTCATCCGCGGGGGCATCGTGGTGTTCCCGCCGGCGGAAAAGGTGGTCGGGCTCGACAGCCTCAAGCGGTTCAAGGACGACGCCCGCGAGGTCCGCGAGGGCTTCGAGTGCGGCCTGAAGATCACCGGGTTCGACGACGTGAAGGTGGACGACGTGATCGAGGCGTTCAAGATCGAGATCAAGCAGCGAACGCTGTAACAGTTCGCAGTGGTTAGTGGGCAGTGGGCAGAGAAGACAGCAGTTGCCTTCTCTTCTCTGCCCACTGCCTGCTGCCCACTAACCACTATGGTGATAGGCACTCTGTCGGCCCGGTTGCTCGTCCGCGAGTCCCGCACCCTCAAGGACAAGCGGCAGGTGGTGCGGTCGGTTCTGGACCGCATGAGGGGCGCGTTCAACGTGTCCGCGGCCGAAACCGACACGCACGACGACGTGAAGGTGGCGACGCTCGGCTTCGCGGCGGTCGGGTTCGAGCGGGCCGCGGTGCAAGGGGTGTTGCAGAAAATCGCCGACGCGCTCCGCGTACACCCTGTCGCGGAGTACCTCGGCGGCGAGATCACGGTCGGGAGCGAGGTCGTTTAAGTTTGGTGCCCCATGCCACAGACGTGCCCACACTGTGGAATTGCGCTGTCGGGAATGATAGATGCTTTCTGCCCGGAGTGCCGCGAAGACCTCAGCTTGACGCCACAAGAAGCCAGGGAAACGGCCAAGGGAGCGTTCAACGCCCTCATGGGGATTGGCTCGCCGGAAGAGGAAAAGACGAAGCGCGCCTTCTCCGCAATAATCTTCACCGGCTTGGCCGCAATCGGCCTGCTCGTTGCGGTGATCGAGAAGGAATGGGACAAGGCTTTCGTGGCGGGCTTCGCCCTCATCGTGTGTGCCATTTGGGTCTTCAGCGTGTATCAGTCTTTTGTGGTCAGGACCAGCGTAACTGGTAGCGGGAAGACCCCCAAGGATTCAGAACAACCGCAATGAAATCTCACCGGCTGGCGCGTGTGTCCGAAGTGGTTCGCGAGACGGCGGCCAGCGCCATTCTGTTCGACCTGAAAGACCCCCGCGTCAAGGGCGTTACGGTGACGCGCGCCGAGGTCTCCGGCGACCTCCAGCACGCCAAGGTCTTCGTCTCGGTCATGGGGACCGAGAAGGAGCAGCAGCTCACGATGCACGGCCTGAAGTCCGCGGCCGGGTTCATCCAGACCAAGCTCGCCGACCGGCTCACGTCGCGGTACGTGCCGCACGTGACGTTCGTCCTCGACGAGGGCGTGAAGAAGAGCATCGAGATCGCCCGGATCATCCGCGAAGAGAACGAGCGCAACGCCCCGCCCGCCGGCGAGGCCGACGGGGACGAATACGACGAGACCGACACCGACATCGACCCGCCGGACGCCCCGAACGAGCCACCGACCGCCGAAGGATCGACGGACCGCCCGAGTTAACTTCTTTGTGGGGCAGGCCGCTGGCCTGCCAAAGTTTCGGCAGGCCAGCGGCCTGCCCCACAACAAGAGAAGACCGCCCTCGGGCGCCCCGGAACCGGAGTTCCCCCGCAATGCCGGCCATCACCAACAAGGCGCAGCTCCTCACGCAGGCGCAAACCGCCCTCAAGAAGCGGTTCCCGCTGCCGGCGCTGGACCCGGACGCGCCCGCGCGCCCGCTTTTGGAAGAACTCCTGTTCGCCATCTGCCGCGAGGGCGCCACCACCGCCGACGCCGGGGCCGCCTACGGGCGCCTCAAGAAGACGTTCGTCGATTGGAACGAGATCCGCGTCTCCACCGTGCAGGAAGTCGCCGACGCGCTCCGCCCGCTGCCGCAGTCCGGGCTGCGCGCCGGGTGGATCATCGGCGTGTTGCACGCGGTGTTCGAGCTGAACTACTCCTACGACCTCGGCGACATGGAGAAGAAGGGGCTGAAGCAGGCCGCCAAACAGGTGTCGCGGTACTTCAACGACAGCGAGCTGAAGAAACTCAACCTGAAGCAGGCGGCCAAGCAGATCGGCCGGTTCAAGCAGGTGAACGACTTCGCGGTGGCGTGGGTGGTGCAGCGGTCGCTGGGCGGGCACGCGATCCCGCTCGACGCCCCGACGGTGCGCGTGCTCCAGCGGCTCGGGGTGATGGACGAGGTCGATCCCGACGACCTGGAGTCGGCCCGCGGCGGGATCGAACACATGATCCCGAAGGCCCGCGGCCCGGAGTTCACGGAACTGATGAGCGTCCACGCGAAGGAACTCTGCACCGAGAAAGACCCGCACTGCGCGAAGTGCCCGCTCCTCTCCGACTGCCCGACCGGCCAGGAATTGACGAAGAAGCCGGAGAAGGAGAAGGACACCAAGCCGAAGAAGTCGCGGTAGTGCGAGGCGAGCGGCGTCAGCCCGCCGGTGTTGTTCCGCGCCGCGGAGCGCCCGATGAACCCGTCACCCGTTACGTTCGCCAGGTTCACCCTTCTTTCCGAACTCGGTCGCGGCACGACCGGCATCGTCTACAAAGCGCACGACCGCCAGCTCAACAATCGCGTCGTGGCGCTCAAGCTCCTCCTTCCCGGTACGGGGAGCGAGTGGGTGACACGATGCACCCAATTTCTCCACGAAGCTCAGGCTTGGGCGTCTTTCAAACACGAACATATCGTTGCTCTGTTTGAGATGGGTGAATGTGATGGGTGCCCGTACTGTGTTCGCGAGTTCGTCGATGGTTCCACACTCGAAACACTCGTCGCTGAGAAGTTGATCGACCCGCGAACTGGTCTTCGCCTCCTCTCGCAAGTATGCGAAGCGGTCGGTGCCGTTCACCAGGCGAACATCGCACACCGCAATCTCATTCCGTCAAACGTGCTCGTTGCCTCGATCAGCGAAACATGGCGGGCGAAGTTGCTCGGCTTCTTGGGTGAACGAGCGGGGCTACCGAACCGAACCAGCGAAACGTGGCGGGCGAAGTTGCTCGGCTTCAGTCGAGCGTTGCGGGCGAAACTGATCGGCTTCGGGCGGGTGATCCGCCTCACCGAGTCGCCGAGCCGACCGGACGGGCCGACGGAAGCCGACTTACGGCGCCTTGCGGGCCAGTTGAAAGCCGCCGACACTCAAGCCCTTCACCGGATGCTCCGCTGGCTCGCGGACGCGCTCGAGCAACCGCTCCCGGCGGAACTGGCGGCGCTCGACGCGCCCACGCCGGCGGCGCTCGCGGACGCACTTCGGCGTTACGTCTGACGCTCGAACGCAGAAGTCGCGGTAGGAAAAATGAGAGGCAACTGCCTCCCGTCTTCGTTTGGTGGGGTGAATGCTTGGCCCGATTCGGCCCGAGGCCGAAGACGAAATGTATGTTCGTTGCTTCCGAGCGCCGAAGCGGTTGAAAGTGCTGTTGTTGGTCCGAGGATCGATGGTTATCCTTCGTCGGCCTTCGGAGGATCGCCGATGAAGCGTTTCGCGGCAATTCTGGGATTCCTGCTCGTCACCGCATCCGCGGTCCGCGGTCAACCGGACTCGGACGCTGATACTCACTGCGCCGCTGGCTACCTCCATTTCGCACGGGGCGAGTGGGACGAGGCGTTCTTCGAGTTCGGCGAGGCGATCCGGCTCGACCCGACTCACGCGCTGGCATTCAACGGCCGTGCGGACGTCTGGCAGGCGAAGGGTGAATCGGACCAGGCAATACAGGACTACGACGAAGCTATCCGGTTAGACGCCCAACTCGCGCGGGCGTTCAACGGGCGCGCGTGGGTTTGGTCCACAAAGGGTGAATGGGACAAGGCGCTCGGAGACTACGACGAGGCCGTCCGGCTTGAGCCGACGGAGGTTGACCACGTCTACAATCGGGGGGCGGTATGGGCGCGCAAGGGCGAGTGGGACAAGGCGCTCAAAGACTTCGACGAAGCCATTCGCCTCAATCCCGAGGATGCGATGGCGTTTTCGGGTCGTGGAGCGGCGTGGGGAAACAAAGGCGAATGGGCAAAGGCCCTCAAGGACTACGATGAGGCCGTTCGGCTCGACCCGAAGCTCGCCCACGCCTACTTGGGCCGTGCCCGCTTGCGCGCCACCTGTCCCGACGCCAAGATCCGCGACGGAAAGGGCGCTGTGAAGGACGCCGAACGCGCCCGCGAGCTCGGAACCGAAGATCCCATTTGGGAAATGGATACTCTCGCAGCGGCTTGTGCCGAAGCGGGAGATTTCGCCCAAGCCGTCAAGTGGCAAAGAGACGCAATGACCCTGTATACCAATCCGCAATACATCGCGGAGGCCAACGAGCGGCTGAAACTGTACACCGATAAGCGGCCGTACCACATCAAGTAACCCCCACACGCCTGACGCTCGTCCGCGCGCACTTCGCTTCTCACGGTTACGCGCGGACACTGCGAATCGCGTACAATTCCTCGCCAAGCCACACCCGCGACAGGCCGTCGCGGGCCGCAGGACGCACTTCCCGATGCCGCGACGGGCCGGTTTGAACGGTTCCGTCGGCACAAACCGATTCGTCGTACACCGCAACAGGAAAAATATCCCAAATTGCCCAAACTACCGGCGCAAACCGGCTCGCGCTTCGCGTGATTCTGGTGGCCGCACCGCCCGCGGATACCGCCCACATCGACCAAACTTCCCCGCACGCACGGCCGATACTTTCCGTGCCTGCCGACGGACGCCGAGGTTCCTCAATGCCTGCGCCTCTGGACCGGCTCATCGCATCGCTCGCCAGCACCGGCATGACCCGGTTCTTCCGCCGCTTGTTCGACGACTACCCCGACCTGTTGATGAAGGACCAGACGGTCGATGAGATCGGCCCGAACCGGCTCGTCCGGCTCGGCGGGCGGTGGGTCACCAATTTCGGGTCCGACAGTTTCCTGGGGTTCGACCGGGACGAGCGGGTCATCACCGCGATCGAGCGCGGGGTGCGGGCCTGGGGCACGCACAACGGCAGCTCGCGGGCGTTTTCGAGCGTCGCGCCGAACGTGTGCGCGGAGCGAAAAATCGCCGAGTGGCTCGGCACCGAGTCGGCGCTGATTTACCCGTCGGTGACGCTCGCCAACACCGGCGCACTGCCGGGGCTGGTGACGCGGCACGATGTGCTGGTCGCCGACCAGTTCGCGCACAACTCCATCGACGACGGGTTGAAACTCGCGAAGGCCCGCGGCACGCGCACCGCGAAGTTCAGCCACAACGACCCGCAGGCGCTCGAAGACACACTGAAGGGACTCAAGCCGTACCGGCACGCGGTCATCGCGGTGGACGGCGTGTACAGCATGAGCGGCGCGCTGCCGCCTTTGGCCGAGTTCCGCCGGATCGCCCGCGCCAACGACGCCTGCCTGTACGTGGACGACGCACACGCGACCGGTGTCCTCGGCGCGCACGGACGCGGCACCGTTCTCGAATCGCTCGGCGATTACAACAACGTCCTGACCGTCGGCTCGCTGTCGAAAGGGTTCTCGTGCCTCGGCGGGTTCGTCGCCGGCCCACAAGCCGCGATCGACGTGCTGAAGCTCCGCTCGAACCCGCTCATCTTCGGCGGCCCGGTGCCGCCGGCGTACCTCGAAGCGATTTGCACCGTACTCGACATCCTCGCGTCGAACGAGTACCCCGCGCTTCGCGCGAAACTCGACGCGAACGTCCGCCGACTGGCGGAGGGAGCGAAGCAACTGGGCCTCGCGGTGCTGGGCGGCCTCGTTCCGATCGTGTCGGTACTGATCGGCGCGGAAGAGGCGACGCTGAAGGCCGGGAAGTTCCTCTACGAGCGCGGGTATTACGTGCAGTCGGTCGTGTTCCCCGCGGTGCCGCACGGGGCCGGCGTGCTGCGGATGCAGGTGAACGCCAACCACACCGCCGAGCAGATCGACGGGCTGCTCGGCGCGCTGGAGGCGCTCGCCCTTTCGGTCGCTGACCCCGCTGCTCTTGTTGCAGCCTAAGAGTGTGGGTGCGAGTGTGAGTGTGAGGAAAGACAGAAGACCAGAGCCGTGTTCACTTTCTGTCTCTTCACTTCTTTACACTGCTTTTGTTTTTCCTCACACTCGCACTCACACCCACACTCTTCCCATGCACTGGCTCTACCTGATCGCCGCCGGGTTCTTCGAGTGCGGGTTCACCACCTGCCTGAAGCTCTCCGACGGGCTGTCGAAACCCGGTTGGTCGACCGCGTTCGTGCTGCTGTCGATCGTCAGCTTCGGCCTCTTGACGCTCGCGGCGCAGAAGATCCCGCTGGGCACCGCCTACGCGGTGTGGACCGGGATCGGGGCTGCCGGCACCGCGCTCATCGGGATCATCTGGTTCAACGACCCGCACACGTTCTGGCGGTTGTTCTTCCTCACCGGCCTCATCGGGTGCCTGATCGGGCTGAAACTCGTCTCGCCCGACCATGAGTGAGCGCGGGACCCCTCATTTTATCTTCACTTTTCGCTTGACGATCTGTCGGGTTTTCGATTATGACCTGTCTTTGCCGACCCGAATTACCGTTTAACCTCTCCGTACTGTTTGAGTTTCGTTCGCCCGCAGCGGGTCGCCGCGCTGCGGGGTGTCATTTCCGTTTTTCGGCGACGCGGGACGAGTGCCGATGCTCCCACTACCGGTTCGCGCCGGTCGGCGCGGGTTCAGTTTGATCGAACTCCTGGTTGTACTCGCGATCCTGGCCGTTCTGATCGCGCTCTTGTTGCCCGCGGTGCAGAAGGTGCGCGAGGCCGCGGCGCGGGTGAGCTGCCAGAACAACATGAAGCAGATCGGGCTGGCGTTCCAGACTCACCACGACACGCGGGGCCGGTTCCCCTACGGCGGGGTGCAGGTGCCGTTCCCCGGCGGGTCACAGGCCGACACGAAGCAAACGACACCGCAGGGCCGCGAGCAGAGCTGGAGCTGGGCGTACAACGTGCTGCCGTACATCGAGCAGGAACCGCTGTACAAGAACCCGAACTCGACCGCGGTGCGGGGCACGCCGGTGAAGGGGTATTACTGTCCGGCGCGGCGCGGACCGGAGGTGTACAACGGCGCCGCCAAGATCGACTACGCCGGCAACGCGGGCACCGCGCCCGACGGGTCGAACGGGGTCGTGATGCACACGCAACTGGGCGCGATCCGATCGACGGACATCACCGACGGCACGCACTGCACGGTGCTGGTGGGCGAGAAGCAACTGAACCGGGCCGCGTTCGGCGAGAGCGCCGACGACAACGAGTCGTACTGCACGCCGGGCTGGAACGACTGGGAGGTGTACCGCGGCGGGTCGGACCCGCCGGCCCCGGACGACGACCGGCCGTGCGACCTGGCCCCGTCGCGCGCGTTCGGCTCGGCGCACCCGGTCGGGTTCAACGTGGCGTTCTGCGACGGGTCGGTGCGGTTCCTCCGGTACACGGTGAACGGCACGGTCTGGGTCCGGGCGTGCGTCCGCAACGACAAGCAGGCGCTCAACACCAACAACCTGTGACGCAGTCGGTCACGCGAACGCGAGATCGGCGGCAAACCATCTCAATTCTGCCGCTACTTTGATGGCAAATCCCTTCTGTGGGCGGTTACGATAGAGTGTATTGACGTGAACCCTCCGGGGCCGTTGCGGTCATTCCCGGCACCGGCGCGCACCGCGTCGAACCGAACGAAACTCCCGAAGGGCGCGGTCATGGCGAAGACTCCCGACCTCAAGAAGATCGTCGAACAGATTCACCAACGGGTCGTCGAGAAGCTCGGCCCCTACGGCATCCTCGTCGAACACACCGAGCCCGACACGTCCAATCGCGCGCGGGACGTGTCCGAGTTCACGCTGAAGATCCCCGAGCAGGACAAGTCGAAGCCCGGCGTCTTCCAGGAACTGATCGTCCATGTCACGAACCATGACGTGTGGCAGATCCACAACGACGCCAAGAACCTCGACTGCCTGCCGCAGGCGTGGGCGCGGATTTGCGCCGACTGGGTGCCGAACCTGTTCGACAACGCCCCGCCCCCGCCGGCGGACAACGTGGACTGGCGCCCCGACGAGGCGCTGCCCGAAGACTTCTACGCGGCGTGACTCGGCGAACGGCGCGTATGGCGAACGGCGCGGCGTCAGCCCGCCGAGGGAGCGCGAACCGTGAGCGACGAACCGGCGCTACTGGCGGCGATCCTCGCGCACCCCGACGAGGACACCCCGCGCCTGATGTATGCCGACTGGCTCCAGGAGAACGGCGAAGAGGAGCGGGCGGAGTTCATCCGGTTGCAGATCAAACCGAAGAACGACTTCACGGATGAGGACGATAACCGGCTCGACGAGTTGTTGCAGCGCAATTCCTCGATGTGGACGGTACATCTTCCGAAAGACTCTTCTGAGAGGTGGGAATGGCATTTCCTTCGGGGAATGCCCGAAGAACTGCGCTGCGATGCGCCGGCCTTTTTTGAACACACTTGCGAGCTGAGTGAGGCACACATTCGGGAATTGGTTCTGTCTGATGCGTCGGCGGGATGGTTGCTGAAGTTGGCACAAACTCCGTGGCCCAAATCGGTAGTCTCGCTTGTGCTTCAAGAATGCCCCAAAGCCCCGTGGTTCGTGTACGGCTACGACTGCACGAGCGCAATTGTGGCGATTGTCAACTCCCCGCAAATGCGCCAGCTTCAAACCCTTCGCTTTCAGATGTACGACCTGACCGAAGGAGCCGTCAGTGCAATCGTGAACTCACCACACTTGACACAGTTGAAGACGCTCGTCGTTTTGCCCGACCTGACTCCGCAAGCCGAGCGCTTGCTACGAGAGCGGTTCGGTTCACGACTCGACTATCGCGATCCGTGGCCGTAGCAGCCTTCACCCCGCCCGCCCCAGGATGTACCGCCCCGGGTCTACTTCCGTTCGCAGTATCCGCAGTTGCTCGTCGTTCGGCTCGACGGTTGTGCCGAGCGGGTCGCACGACTCCAGCGCGAAGCCGGTCGCGGCCTTCACCTGTTCGAGCGTCTTGCCGGGGTGAAGGCTCTTCACCCGCATTCGGCGCGTGTCGGGGCTGAAGTCCAATACGCACAGATCGGTAATGACGCGATGCGGGCCGGTGTTGGCGGGCAGGCCGGCGGCCTCGCGCGCACCGGGACCGGTCAGGTAACCCGGCGTCGTGAGGAAGTCGAGCTGCTCGACGAACTTCTTCGCGTCGTGCTTCATCACGATGAGCGTGCGCCAGCAGAATGACGCCAAGTCGTTCGCCCCGCCGCTGCCCGGCAGCCGCACCTTCGGCTTGGCGTGCGTGCCGATCACCGTTGAGTTCAGGTTGCCGTAAGGGTCGATCTGGGCGCCGCTGAGGAACGTGTAATCGACCATCCCGCGCTGGCAGAACTGCATCACGTCGGCCATCGAAGTGGCGAGGACGGCCTTGTGGAACGTGGTGCTGTCGCCGACGCTCACGGGCATCGTGGGCAGGAGCGGGGCGACTCCGCCGGCCTCGAACATGATGACGAGGTTCGGGGCGTGCGTGCGCTGTGCGAGCATCGCCGCGGCGCAGGGCAGCCCGGTGCCGACCGCGACCGACTTGCCGTCTTCGAGTTCGCGGGCGGCGCTACAGATCATCAGTTCCATTGCGCTGAAGGACATGGCGATTCCTTGTAGGGCAGGCCGCCGGCCTGTCCTGCAACCAAATTCCCGCGGACGCTCGCGGGTGCGCGTATTATTCTGACTGAATGCATCCCGGCCCGCAACCGGTTGCGTTTTGAGAGTAGTAGGCACACTACGTGTGCCGTCGCGACAAAGCGCGGAATAGCAACGGCACACGGAGTGTGCCTACTACTTTGAGTTCCGCCGTCCCGAGGACACTCCGTGAGTACGGTTCCTGCCTCTGTTCCGTCTACGCCCGCCCCGCCCGCCGCAACTCCGCCCGAAGTTCTCGCTCCCGTCGCACCGGCCGTGCACGCGCGCAAGCGGCGCGTGTTCTGGTTCCTCGCGGCCATTGTAGGCGTTCACGCGCTGGTGCCGTTCGCGTTCCTCCCGTACACCTTCGTGTGGTGGGGCATCCCGGTCCTCTTGATCGGGAACTTCATCTTCGGCTCGCTCGGCATCAACCTCGGCTACCACCGGATGCTGACGCACTCCGCCGCAAAGTTTCCCCGGCCGCTCGAACGGCTGTGGGTGCTGTTCGGAGTGTGCAGTATGGAAGGTTCGCCGCTGTGGTGGGTCTGCACGCACCGGATGCACCACCAGCACTCGGACGAAGAAGGCGACCCACACAGCCCCAAGGATCACTTCTACTGGGGTCATATGGAGTGGATCTACACCGCGGACGACCGGCGCCAGAAACTCGACACCTACGCCAAGTACGTCCCCGACCTGATGGGCGACAAGTTCCTGCGCTGGCTGCACAAGGGCGAGAAGTGGCTCTTGGTGTGGGCGGCCCACGTCTTACTGCTGACCGCCATCGGGTTCGGTGCCGGGTTCGCGTTCTTCAGCACCACCGAAGCCGCGGTGCAGTTTGGGGTGCAGTGGTTCCTGTGGGCGGTGATCGTCCGCACGGTGTACGTGTGGCACATCACGTGGCTGGTGAACTCCGCGTCGCACCGCTGGGGCTACCGGAGCTACGGCACCAACGACGGGAGCCGCAACAACTGGCTTGTCGCGTTGCTCACCAACGGCGAGGGCTGGCACAACAACCACCACGCCAGCCCGCGGGCGTGTTCGCAGGGCCACCGGTGGTGGGAGATCGACCTGACGTTCACGTTCGTCCGCGGGCTGCAACTCGTGGGGCTGGCGTGGGACGTGGTCGGTGTGAAGGTGCCCTCGCATATCAGGAATCCGGAGACAGAAATCAGGAGCCAGGAAGAAGAGGACAGAGGACAGAGGACAGAGGACAAGAGTCAGGAACCACCAAAGCCATTCGTTCACGACAGTTCAACGCGAGACGGGCCGTGACCTACATCGAAGCGCTCACCGAATACGACGGCGCCGGACCGAGCCTCTTCCTCGCCGGCGGCATCACCGGCACGTTCGACTGGCAGGCCGATGTCGTTACGCGGCTCGCGGAGTTGCCGCTCGTCGTCCTTAACCCGCGGCGCCAGAACTTCCCCATCCACGACCCCGCCGCGGGTCCGACACAAATCGAATGGGAGTTCCGGCACCTCCGCCGGGCCACCGCGGTGCTGTTCTGGTTCCCGTGCGAGACGCTCTGCCCCATCGCCCTTTACGAACTCGGCGGACGTGCCCTCGTGCGCGAACAGGCGCTCTTCGTCGGCACGCACCCCGACTACCAGCGCCGGCTCGATGTCGAAGTGCAGTTGAAGCTCGCTCGGCCGGAAGTCGTGGTCGTCTCCGACACGACGGCGCTCGCGGATCAGGTTCGTGAATGGTATCTTCGGTACGAGCGTGGCCCGTAAACCGCGCCGGTCGGGGCCGGGTCATGTGGGTTCCGTTCAACACTTACGGGGCGGTGAAGGGGCGCGTTCGCGGCGTGTCCCCGCCGCACGCGAACGGTCAGATCCTCGTGTGGACCGATCAGGGCCTGTTCTCGCTGTTCTACTTTCACGCCGCGTTCATCAACCATCTCGTCAAGTCTGCCGACGCCGACCAACTGTTCGATGATGCCACCGGCACCATCACCTGGAACGCGGTCCGCTACCCAATGCTCGGCGGGTGCGCGCCCAACAACGACCCGCGCCCGTTCACCCGGCACCCCGGCGGCGACCGCATCGCGCTCGACCCGGACACAGACGCGGCCCACGTCCTCGACGCGGCCGGCGCGGTGCAACAGACGTTCGACGGGATCGGGTCGGCGTCGGAACCGTGGGCCGTCGCCTGCTTCGGCCCCGACGGCAAAGCGCTTGTGCTTGCCGACCCGACCGGCGTCCGCGCGTTCCGCTATCAGCCGTCCGCGGGGGCCGAGCGCCCGCGCTGGGCCGCGGTCGCCAGCGCCGCCGATCAGAACCAACTGTTGCGCGCCGTTCTTGATAACCCGGACGACGACACCGCCCGGCTCGTGTACGCCGACTGGCTCGAAGAACACGACGACCCGGCCCGCGCCGAGTTCATTCGCCTCCAGTGCGGACTGGCCGAACGGATGCGCGGCGGGGTGATGCCCGCCGGCGACCCCGACACCCAGCGCGAACATCAACTGGCGACGCAACTGGGCGAGCGGTGGATCGCCGAACTACCAGCCCTTCGCGGGGTGCGGTGGGCCGGGTTCTGGCGCGGGTTCCCGACCGTTTCGGTTGTCAGCGCCACGACGGTCGTTCGCGCGGCGGCGAAAATCTGGGGCGCGGCCCCGGTCGAACACCTCACCCTCACCGGGCTGAACGCGACCGGCGCGCGAACCCTGATCGCGTCCGACGTGCTCACCCGGGTTCGCGTACTGGTACTCGACCGCTACTTCACCCAGCGCGACGGCGCGAAGCCGCTCCGCGACTTGCTGCACGCCCCGCGCGTTCGGTCACTGCGGCGGCTCTCGCTCGGATACGGGATCGGGGAAAAGGGACTGGTGACGGTGGCGGAAAGCCCACACCTGAGCGGGCTGGAGTGGCTGTCGGTCGGCGCCGGGGCGATGACCGACGGCGCGGCGGAAGCGATCCTGGCATCTCCGGGGTTGAAGAACCTGCGCGGCGGATCGTTCGTGTCGCACCTGTTGAGCGCGAAATGGCGCGACCGACTGAAGGCGCGGTTCCCGCGCGCGAGCGCGTGAAACAACGGCCCGGCCCGTGCGAATCCCGTCCGGTGCGACGCGAATTCACCCCCGACTTCAGGCGGCACCAAACTTCTCGGCCGCGCGATCAACTCTTTCGGCGCGGCGCGCTGCTCCCGGCGGGCATTTTCGCCGCGTTTCGGCCCGATCATCACCTACGTTCCATACAGACGTAGCACTCTGCCCCGCCCGTGAGCGCCCGCTTGAGCTTCTCGCCCCCACTCCCCGACAACACCTGTTCGCGGCGAACCGTGCTGACGGTGTTCGGCACCCGCCCGGAGGTCATCAAGCTCGCGCCGGTGGTCGCGGAACTCGACCGCGCGCGCCGGTTCCGCACGGTGAACGTGTCGTCGGGGCAACATCCCGATCTGCTGGCGCCGTTCGTGAAGCTGTTCGGCGTCCGCATCGACCGCGACCTCGCCGTCATGCACCCGGGGCAGCCGCTCAGCGCGCTATTCGCCCGCGTCCTCGGCGAACTCGACCCGGTTCTGGCCGAAGTACGCCCGGACGCGGTGCTGGTGCAGGGTGACACGACGACCGCGGTCGCCGCCGCGCTGGCGGCGTTCCACCGCGGCGTCCCGGTCGGGCACGTCGAAGCCGGATTGCGGACCGACGACCCACTGACGCCCTTTCCCGAAGAGATGAACCGCCGGCTCGTCACGCGAATCGCAAAGTGGCACTTCGCCGGCACCGTAAACCACTGCCGCACGCTCTGCCGCGAGGGCGTGCCGCGCGAGTGCATCGTGCGCACCGGCAACCCGGTGGTGGACGCGCTGAAGCGGATCGGCACCGACAACTCACCGTCTGCGCGGCTGCGAGCGCTCCTCGACGCGACCCGCGGGTTGAAGCGCGTCGTTCTGACCACGCACCGGCGCGAGAGCTTCGGCTCGGTGCTCGAAGGGAACCTGATTGCACTGCGGGAGTTCGTTGCGGAACACCCCGACACCGCGCTGATATTCCCCGTTCACCCGAACCCGGTGGTGCGTGAGGTCGCGCACGCGCTTCTCGCTGGCCGTGAGCGCGTTCACCTCACCGACCCGCTCGACTACCCGGACTTCATCGGCCTCCTGTCCCGCGCGTGGCTGATCGCATCAGACAGCGGCGGCGTGCAGGAAGAAGCGCCGAGCCTCGGCGTACCGCTGCTCGTGCTGCGCGAATCGACCGAGCGCCCGGAGGCGATCGACGCGGGCTGCGCGAAGCTCGCCCCCACGCCCGAAGCGCTCGCGGAGCGGCTCGAAGAGGCGCACTCCGCGCCCGCAGCGCGGCCCGGTGCGGTGCGGAACCCGTTCGGCGACGGCTTCGCGGCGCGCCGGATCGTTCGCGCGCTGGCGCGGTTCCTCGACGTTCGCCAGCCCGAGGAGGCAGCAGGATGATGCCCCGAACACCGACCCGCCGGCACATCCTCACCGTCGCGCTGGAAGACTACTTCCAGGTCGGGGCGTTCAACCGGTTCGTGCAGCGGAACCAGTGGTACCGATTTGAAACGCGGCTCGAACAGAACACCGACCGTACGCTCGCGCTGCTCGCGCGGTACAACGCGAGGGCGACGTTCTTCGCGCTCGGCTGGGTGGCGACGCGGTTCCCGCAGCTGCTCCGCAAGGTGGCCGACGCCGGGCACGAGGTGGCGGTGAAGGGCTACTACCACCGCGGCATCCGCGACCTGACGCCGGAAGAGTTCGAGTTCGATGCGCGGCGCGCCAAGGCCGCCGCGGAGGCCGCGACGGGCCGCCCGGTGCGCGGGTACCGGCTCGCCGACGGGTGGCTCGGCCCGCACGAACTGTGGGCGCTCGACCGGCTCGCCTCGGCCGGGTTCCGCTACGACTCCAGCATCGCCCCGATTCGCAAAGCGTTCATCGACGAACCGATGCGCGGGGTCGTTCACGAATGCACACCGGGACTGTGGGAAGTGCCGATCTCGACGGCAAAGATACTCGGCGTCCGCGTCCCGGTCGCCGGCGGGAACTACCTGCGGCAGTTGCCCGAGTTCCTCACGCGCCACGCGGCGGCGAAGTGGGCCCGCGCCCACGACGCTCCGCTGGTCGCGTACTTCCATGCCTGGGAACTCGACCCCGACCAGCCGCGGCTCTCCATCGGCGGCCCGCTCACCCGCGCGCGCCATTATCGCAACCTGCACCGCATGGAGGACCGACTCGGCCGGCTCCTCGCGGCGTACCCGTTCACCTCCGCGGCCGATTACCTGGGGCTGCCGATCGACTCCGACGCGGTGGCCTTCGCCGCTCGGGAGCGCGCGGAGTGCGACACGGACCGGATCGTCGTTGCGCCCGTCACCGCGGAGCGTGTGCCGGTGTCGATCGTCGTCCCGTGCTTCAACGAAGAGGACGTACTCCCGTACCTCGCGCGGACGCTCGACCGCGTCGCGGGGGCGCTGGCCGATTGCTACGACATCCGGTTCATTCTGGTGGACGACGGCAGTACCGATCGCACCTGGGATGCGCTCAGTGCGACCTTCGCCGCGCGCCCGAACTTCGACCTGGTGCGCCACGAAGTGAACCGCGGCGTGTCGGCGGCGATTATGACCGGTATCCGGCGGGCCGAAACCGAAATCGTCTGCTCGATGGACTGCGACTGCACCTACGACCCGCTCGAACTGGCGAACATGATTCCGCGGCTCGTGCCGGGCGTCGATCTGGTCACCGCGTCGCCGTACCACCCGCACGGGCGTGTGCGGAACGTACCCGCTTGGCGGCTGGTGCTTTCGCGCGGCGCGTCGTGGCTGTACCGCCGCGTGTTGCGGCAGAAGCTGCACACCTACACGAGCTGCTTCCGCGTCTATCGCAAGAGCGCGGTCGCAGGTCTGAAGATCGAGAACGGCCGGTTCCTCGGCGTCGCGGAACTGGCCGGGCGGCTCGACCTCGCCGGCGGGACGATCGTCGAACACCCCGCGACGCTCGAAGTGCGGATGCTCGGTCGCTCGAAGATCAAGACGGTTCGCACCGTGCTGGGCCATCTGAAGTTGATGGCCCGGTTGTTGGCGGCGCGTCTTCGCGCCCGACGCGCCGCGCTCCCCGCCGCCGACTCCGGGTCGCGGCTAACCCAGGTTCAGGAGAGTTGTTCACGATGATCGTTCCGCACGTGCCCGTTGTCGCGCCCGCGCTGCCGTCCGATCAGGACGCCACCGGCCGCACGCTCGGCGACGAGGAAATCGCGCTCGTGGCCGAAGCGATTCGGTCCGGCACGCTCACCGTCACCAAGGGGCGGTTCGGGAAGACGCTGGAAATCGACTTCGCTTCACTTCTTGGTGCGAAGTACGGATCCGCGTGCGCGTCCGGCTCGGCCGCGGTTCACTGCGCCGTCGCGGCGCTCGACCCCGAACCCGGGGACGAGATCGTCACGACCTCAATTACCGACATGGGCGCGCTGGCCCCGATCCTCTATCAAGGAGCGATCCCCGTATTTGCGGACGTGGACCCCCGAACCGGGAACGTCACGCCTGAAACCGTCACCGCGCGGATCACCGATCGCACGAAGGCGATCATCGTCACGCACCTGTTCGGCAACCCGTGTGACATGACCGGGATCATGGCCGTTGCCAACGCGCGCGGCGTTCCGGTCATCGAAGACTGCGCGCAAGCGTTCCTGGCCACGCATCGCGGCAAGACCGTGGGCACGTTCGGCGCGCTGGGCTGCTTCAGCCTTCAGCAAGGCAAGCACATCACGACCGGTGAAGGTGGGTTGGTCGTGACGGACGACCCGCAACTCGCGAGACGGGTGTTCCTGTTCGTGAACAAGGCGTGGGGCTACGGTGACCCGAACCCGGACCACTACTTCCTGGCCCCGAACTACCGGCTCAGCGAACTCCAGGCCGCGTGCGGGGTCGCACAGCTCCCGAAGCTCCCCGACGTAGTCGCGGCGCGCGTTTCACTGGCCGCGCGAATGGACGAACTACTCGCGGGCACGCCCGGGGTCGAGATTCCGCACCGCGAGCCGGCCGACGTTCACACCTACTGGAAATACAGCCTCCGCATTGACCCGACAGTGATTGCCGGCGGTCCCGCCGTGCTCGCAAAGGAACTGAAACTCGTCCACATCGCGTCCGCACCGCGGTACATCCAGAAGCCCGCGTTCCGGTGCGCGATCTTCCGCGACCAGTGCACCTTCGGCACCAGCCGGTGGCCGTTCACGCTCGCACGCCCGGAGGCGGTCGATTACGCCGCGGGGCGGTTCCCCGGCACGTTCGAGTACCTCGACCGCGTGCTCGTGCTGCCGTGGAACGAAAAGTACACGCACGAGCATCTGACGTATTTGGCCGCGTCGATCCACCACGCGGCGACGCGCCTGAGCGAAGGAGGTGCCGCGTGAGTCGCCCGGTGACGTTCGCGATCGTCGGCGCCGGCGGGATCGCGCAGAGCTACGCGCAGGCATTCGCGGATCACCCAGACGCGCGGCTGGTGGCCGTGGCCGACGTGCGCGCCGACGCCGCGGCCGCGCTCGCCGGTCCGTTCGGGGTGCCGGCGTTCGCGTCGTATCAGGAGCTGCTCGAAGGCGGCCCGCGGGCCGAAGCGGTCGTCGTCTGCACGCCGCCGAACACGCACGAGGAGATCACGACCGCGTTCGCGGCGAGCGGCGCCCACGTGCTGTGCGAAAAGCCGTTCACGCTGACCCGCGCGGCCGCGCGGCGGATGGCATCGGCCGCGAAGAAAGCCGGCGTGCTGCTGACGATGGCGTCGAAGTTCCGCTACGTCGGGGACGTGACGACGGCTCGTGAGTTGGTCGTCTCCGGGGCCGTTGGCGAGGTGGTGTTGTTCGAGAACGCATTCACCGCGCGTGTGGAGATGGCGAACCGATGGAACTCGAACCCCCAGGTCGCCGGCGGCGGGGTGCTGATCGACAACGGCACGCACTCGGTCGATCTGATGCGGTACTTCCTCGGCCCGCTCGCGGAGGTTCACTGCGTCGAGGGCAAGCGAGTTCAGCAGCTCGCGGTCGAGGACACGGTGCGCGTGTTCGTGCGCTCGGCCGCGGGCGTGATGGGCACCGTCGATCTGTCGTGGAGCATCAACAAGGAACTCGACTGGTACCTGACCGTCTACGGTTCCGCGGGCACGGTCCAGGTGGGATGGAAGCAATCCCGGGTGAAACGCGGAACCGGTCCGTGGGAGGCGTTCGGGACGGGTTACCAGAAGCCCTACGCGTTCCGTGCACAACTGGCGAACTTCGCCCGCGCGATCCGCGGCACCGAGGAACTGGTCATCACGGCCGAAGACGCGATCGCCTCCGTCGATGTGATCGAGGCCGCATACCGCTCGCTCCGCGCATCGCCCTGGACCGGCGTCGGTCGTCCGACCCACGGCCCGCCCCCTAAGCCGACCACGACCGAGGCCGCCCATGCCTGACACCGACCCCGACTTCGACCTGACCGACAACACACTGACGCACGCGGCGCTGACCGACCTGCTCGCAACGCTTGCCCCGCCGCGCGTTCACCCGACCGCGATCATCGAACCGAGCGTATCGCTCGGGCGCGGGACGGCCGTGTGGGACAGCGTTCACATTCGCCACGACACCACCGTGGGCGACGAGTGCATCATCGGCGAGAAGACGTACATCGCTTACGGTGTGCGGATCGGCCACCGGGTGAAGATCAACAGCATGGTCTACATCTGCACCGCGGTGACGATCGAGGACGGCGTGATGGTCTCCGCGGGGACGATCTTCACCAACGACCGGTTCCCGCGCGCGACCACTCCCGACCTGAAGCGGTTACGCCCGTCGGACCCCGACGAACACACGCTTCCCACTCTGGTACGCGAGGGCGCGACGATCGGCGCCGGGTGTACGATCGGCAACGATCTCGTCATCGGCCGGTTCGCGATGATCGGGATGGGATCGCTGGTCACGAAATCGGTGCCGGACTTCGCGCTGGCGATCGGGCACCCTGCAGCGCCGGTCGGGGCGGTGTGCCGGTGCGGGCAACTGCTGATCCGCTACGCGCCCGGTCGCGCGCCGTCGCGGCGCCGGTTGGAATGCCCAGCGTGCGACCGGCAGTACGCCTTCACCGCCGGGCAGGTGGACGAACTGGACGCGGCCGCGACCCCGCCCCCGCGGACGGAAGCGAGGAGCAAAGCGTGACCGAGTCTTGCGAACACTGGGGAGTCGTTGGCGGCGGGGTGCTAGGGCTGGCGCTCGCGCGCCGGTTGCGGCAGTACGGGCACCGCGTCACCGTACTCGAAGCCGCCCCGCAGCTCGGCGGGCTGGCCGCGGCGTGGGAACTCGGCGGGGTGACGTGGGACAAGCACTACCACGTCATTTTGCTCTCGGATTCGCACGTTCACAACTTGCTCGCGGAGCTGGGCCTCGCGGACGAGTTCGTCGGCGTCGAAACCAAAACCGGCTTTTACACCGACGGCCGGCTGCACTCGATGTCGAACGCGCTGGAGTTCCTTCGGTTCCCGCCGCTCGGCCTGCTCAGCAAGCTCCGGCTGGGCGCCACGATCTTTCGCGCATCAAAAATCCGCAACTGGGAGGCGCTCGAACGCATTCCCGTTGTGGACTGGCTCACGCGGTGGAGCGGGAAGCGGACCGTCGAGAAGATCTGGCTCCCGCTCCTGCGATCGAAGCTCGGCGACAGCTACAAGATCGCCTCCGCGGCGTTCATCTGGGCCATCATCGCGCGGATGTACGCGGCGCGACGGTCCGGGCTGAAGAAGGAGATGTTCGGGTACGTCCGCGGCGGCTACGCCCGCATCCTCGACCGGTTCGCGTCAGCGCTACTCGAAAGCGGCGCCGAACTCCGACCCGGTACGCAAGTGGAAGCGATCGAACCGGCCGGCGACGGCGTGCGGGTCGCGCTTTCCGACGGCGAAAGTCTGAGCTTCGACCGCGTCGTCTGCACCGCATCGGCTCCGCTCGCCTCGCGCCTGATCCCGACTCTTTCCGAAGCGGAACACGAGCGTCTGAACGGCGTGCGGTATCAGGGCATCGTGTGCGCCTCGCTGTTGCTGAAGAACCCGCTCGACCGGTTCTACGTCACGAACATCACCGACGACGGGGTGCCGTTCACCGCGGTGATCGAGATGTCGGCGCTGGTGGACCGCAGTGAGTTCGGCGGGAACTGTCTTGTGTACCTGCCGAAATACGTGGCGCCGGACGATCCCATGTTCGATGAACCGGACTTCGCCATCCGCGAGCGGTTCGTCGCGGCGCTGGAGCAGATGTACCCGCACTTCCGCCGGGCCGACGTACTCGCGTTCCGCGTGTCGCGGGTGCGCCAGGTGTTCGCCGTTTCGACATTGAACTACTCCGCGTCGGTTCCCCCGGTGAAGACGAGCGTGCCCGGCGTGTATGTGGTGAACTCGGCGCAGATCGTGAACGGTACGCTGAACGTGAACGAAACGCTGCAACTGGCCGACAGCGCGCTACCGGCGCTGCTGTCGCCCGCTCCGGCGCCGGCCGCAGCCCGGGGTTAGAAACCCCGGGTGCGTTCGGTTTCTCGCACGTGAGGTTTCGATGCCCCGCCCGCTGTGCAGCTTGTCGCTCGACCTCGACGACATGTGGACCTACCTGAAGACCCACGGCGACGCCGGGTGGCAGGAGTACCCGTCGTACCTCGCGGTGGTGGTGCCGCGCGTTCTCAAACTGCTCGCGGAGCGCGATCTGCGCGTCACGTGGTTCGTCGTGGGCCGCGACGCCGGCGATCCGCGGCACCGGAGCGTTCTCCGCTCGATCACGGACGCCGGGCACGAGATCGGCAACCACTCGTTCCACCACGAGCCGTGGTTGCACCTCTACAGCGAACCGCAGATCGAGGAGGAGCTGGCCCGCGCCGAAGCCGCGATCGAATCGGCCACCGGCGTGCGCCCGGAGGGCTTCCGCGGACCGGGGTTCAGTTTCTCGCCGACGCTCCTGGCGGTGTTGGCCCGCCGCGGGTATCGCTACGACTGCTCGACGTTCCCGAGTTTTCTGGGCCCGCTCGCCCGGATGTACTACTTCGCCACCGCCCGCGGGCTGTCGGCCGAGGAGAAGCGGCAGCGGAGCCAACTGTTCGGCAAGGCGTCAGAAGGGTTCCGCCCGCTGCGGCCGTACCACTGGAACACGCCAGCGGGGCCGCTACTCGAAATCCCGGTCACCACGATGCCGGTGTTCAAGGTGCCGGTTCACCTGAGTTACCTGTTGTACCTCGCGGGGTTCGGCAAGCCGCTCGCGCGGGCGTACTTCCGCGCGGCGCTCGCGCTCGGCCACGCAACCGGCACCGAGCCGTCGTTCCTGCTGCACCCGCTGGATTTTCTGGGCCGCGACGACACCGACCGGCTGTCGTTCTTCCCCGCGATGCGGCAGCCCGCGGCGGCGAAGGTCGCGTTCGCCTCGGAGGTACTCGACACCCTCGCCGGGCGGTTCGACGTGGTGCCGATGGGCGAACACGCCGGCGCCGTTGCGGTCCGCGAACCGCTCGCGAGAACTGTGCTGTCGGCGGCTTCTGGTCGTGGGGCGGGCGCCCCACCACACCAAGGACGCGTGTGGCAATGATTTGCTGGGACGCGGACGAGCGCCCGTCAACCCCGGACGACTTCTTTCACGACCCGCCCGGACACATCGGTGAGGCGGAAGTCGCGGCCCGCGTGCCGGTAGGTCAGCTTCTCGTGGTCGAAGCCCATCAGGTGCAGCACGGTCGCGTGCAGGTCGTGGACGTGGACCTTGTCCCGCACCGCCTTGAACCCGAAGTCGTCGGTCGCGCCGTAGGCCATACCGCCCCGCGCTCCGCCGCCGGCGAGCCACATCGTGAAGCCGTGGTGGTTGTGGTCGCGCCCGTCGCCGCCCTCGGTCGTCGGGGTGCGGCCGAACTCGCCGCCCCACATCACGAGCGTATCATCGAGCAGCCCGCGGGCCTTCAGGTCCGTCAGCAGCGCGCCCGCGGCGCGGTCCATGTCCGCCGCGAGCACGCGCGTCGCCGCGTTGTGGTTGCCATGCGTGTCCCACGGCTGGCCGTCGCCGTAGTAGAGCTGCGTGACGCGGACCCCGCGCTCGGCCAGCCGCCGGGCCAGCAGGCACGCGTTGCCGAAGTGACTGCGGCCGTACATGTCCCGGACGCGCTCCGGCTCGCGGCTGAGGTCGAAGGCGTCGGCCGCCGCGGTTTGCATCCGAAACGCCGTCTCCATCGTCTGGATGCGGGCCTCCAGCGCCGGGTCGCCGCCGCGCTCGACCGCGTGGGCGCGGTTCAGGTCGCCCAAGAGGTCGAGTTGCTTCCGCTGCTCCGCGGCGGTCGTCGCGGGGTTGTGGAGGTGCGGCACCATCTTCCGCGGGTCGAGGGTCGAGTGGTTGATGTACGTCCCCTGGAACTCCGACGGCAGGAACGCGCTGGCCCACAACTCGGCGAACCGCACCGGCCGCCCGGGGCACAGCACCACGAACCCCGGCAGGTCGGCGTTCTCGGTACCGAGTCCGTATGTGAGCCACGCGCCGAGGCTGGGCCGGTTCGGCGTCAGGACGCCGCTGTTCATCATGAACAGGGCCGGGCCGTGGTTCGGGTTGTCGCCGTGGACGGCGCGCAGCACGCACAGGTCGTCGGCGTGGCGCGCCAGGTGAGGGAGCAGTTCACTCATCTCCAGCCCGCTCTGCCCGTATTTCTTGAACTTGAACGGCACGCCGAGCAGACCCGCGGTCGGGCGCTCGGTGCGGAGGTCCACCTCCTTCGGCCGCTGGCCCGCGAACGTGTTGATCGCCGGTTTCGGATCGAGGAAGTCCGGGCCGAACGCGCCGCCGTTCATGAACAGGTGGATGACCCGCCTGGCCTTCGGCTTGTGGTGCGGGCCGCCCGGCGCAGCGCCGGCTTGCGGCGCGAGCAAGGCCGCGAGGCCCAGCGCGCCGACCCCGCCGCCGAGCCGTTGGAGTGCTTCGCGGCGAGAAAGTGGAATTGCGGAATCAGAAGTCATGGCCGCTCCGCCGTCGGGTGTCTTGGGGTCGTTTCCCGCACCGGTGTCACCTTCTGGGCGAGCCGCCACGGGCGTCTTGGTTCTCATACCGCGTAACGCGCCGGGTCAGTCGATGAACAGGAACTCGTTGCTGCCGAGCAGCACGTGGGCGTAGCGGCCCCAGGCGCTCGCGTCCGGCTTCTCGCCGAGGAACGCGCGGGCGAGTTCGACCTCCCGCTCGGTGGGCGCGCGGTTGAACAGGAGCGCGTACGCCCGCCGGACCCGGTCGGCCCCGCCCGTGGGTGCGTCCGTTTCGAGCCGCTTCGCCAGTGCCGCTGCCTCCTGGCGGAGCAGCGGGCCGTTGAGCGCGAAGAGCTGTTGCAACGGCGTCGTGGTCGGGATCCGGTTCGCGCTGTGGGTCAGCGGGTCGGGGAAGTCGTGCAACCGGAGCAGGTAGGTCAGGTCCCGCCGACGAACGAGGCCGTACAGCGTGCGCCGGCGATTGTTCGCGTCGGTCAACTCCTGAGCCGCACCGCCGAGTTCGAGGCGGAGCGTGCCGTTCACCGCGAGCATCGAATCGCGCCAGGATTCGACTTCGAGCCGACGGCGGTTCATCCGCCAGAGCCAGCGGTTGTCCGGGTCCTGGGAACTCGGAGTGCGGAACGCGGAATGCGGAACGAAAAAACCGAGCACCATTGTCTTGTGTTCCGCGCTCCGCACTCCGAGTTCCACGTTCGAGGACTGCTGATACGCGGCCGAGAGCATAATCTCGCGGTGCAGCCACTTCAGCGACCAACCGTTGGCGACGAACCGCGCGGCCAGATCGTCAAGCAACTCCGGGTGCGACGGCCGCTCGCCCTGCTGCCCGAAGTCGCTCGGCGTATCGACCAGCGCCCGGCCGAAGTGGTGCTTCCACACGCGGTTGACGATCACACGTGCCGCGAGCGGGGCTCCGTCGGTCACGATCGCCTTCGCGAGTTCGAGCCGCCCGCTGCCCTGTGTGAAGGGCTTCGACTCCTTACCCGAAAGCACGGTCAGGAACTGCCGCGGCACGACCGGGCCGGGCCGAGCCGGATTCCCCCGCTGGTGCATGGCGATGTCGTGACCCTTGCCGTCTTCGTACTCAAGCCGCGTCGCGTTGGGGCCGCGCGACACCACCGACACGTGGCCATCCATGACCCCGCGAACGGGGACGTCCTTGTAGCCGGGCGTCGCTTCGAGCTTCTTGATGCGGGTCGTCAGTTCCTCCAACTTGCTCTTTGCGTCGGCCGGGGCGGGCTGCTTCGCCTTCAGCGCTTTGATCTCCGCCTCCAGCTTCTGGATTTCGGATACCGCCTTCTGCACGGCTGCGACTTCGGCATCGGGGAGGAGCGGGAGATCGATCTGCCGCGTTCCCGCGATCACGCCAGCGAGCGCGTAATAGTCTTTCTGTGAGATCGGGTCGAACTTGTGGTCGTGGCATCGGGCACACGCCGTGGTGAGGCCCAGGAATGTGCTGCTCACCGCGTCGATCTTCTCCTCCCACTCGTCGGCGACGATGGACTTGATCACGTCCACGTCGAGTTGCAGCTCCTTCCAGTAATCCGGACTGCCGCCGAGGAACCCCAGCGCCGCGCGCTCCTTCGGGTCGAGACCGGGCATGAGGTCGGCGGCCAGTTGTCGCTGCAAGAACTGGTCGTACGGGAGGTC
>CAZBXY010000099.1:0-23978 GCA_964495365.1 uncultured Frigoriglobus sp.
GGCCCTCCCGGCGGGGGCGGTCGGCCCGGCGGCCTCGGCGGGACGCTGCCCACGCCGATGGCCGGCGGCGGCCCGGGGATGGCCACCGGACAGCCGACCACCACGGCCCCGGCGGCGACGATGGACCACACCCGCGCGGTCGTGATCCTCGTTCCGCTCGACACCGATTTCCCCCACGGGCGGCTCGACGCCACGCGCCCGCTGAACGAGCAGACCAACCCGGACTACCGCAAGCTCGTCGCCCCATACCACGGGCGCCGGCTGACCGCCCCGCTGTTCATCGACAGCACCACGATCCAGCTCTACCAGGAACTGATCGGGCAGCCCGCGGTGCGGCAGACCCTCGCCACGCAGATGCGCGACCGGTACGCGGCGTGGGCGCGCGGCAAGACCGACGGGCAATTGCTCTACGACGCCTTTGAAATGGCCCTGGCCGCCGGGATCATCCGCGAGCGGACTCTGAACAAGGACGGGACGCAGCCGAAGGACGCGATGAGCCTTGCCCAGGAACTGCTCGACGTGGCCGCCGAAAAGAAGGTGACGCTGCCGGCCGCGGCGCAGAAGTTCGTCACGGCCTGGGGCCAGATGGCCGCCGCGGTCAAGATGCCGGCCCCGCAGGCCGGCCCCGGGGAAGAGTGGCGGGTGAAGCTCGACGCCCAGAACGTCCGCACCGAGGGGCACTACTCGATCGTCTACTGGGACAGCCCCGAGGACGAGGTCCGGCGCCGGAGCGCCCAACTGAACGACCACTTCATGGCGTTCTTCCTCGTCCACGCGACCCGCGGCACGGTCCTCCCGGTCCCGGCCCGGCCGTTCACGGTCGTCCTGGCCCAACAGGGGACCTCGTACATCAAACTGCGCCCGGCCCTCGACGGGCTGCCCGCACAGACCAACGCGTTCTACTCGCCCGAACACGACCTGCTCGTGCTGTCGCCCGAACTGATGGACCCGGTCGGGCTGACGTTCCAGACCCAGAACAAGCGGTACTTCGCCGGCGGCCTCAGCCGCGAGCCGCTCCTGTCCGGGCAGATCCCCAAGATCGACGCCAACGGGGCCAACGGCGGCCTGCGGCCCGACGACGTGGCCCGGGCCAGCACGCTCGCGTTCGTCGAGAAGTTCGTCGTCGAGGACTCCGAGATCGCATCGGTCAGCCGCGAGGGGACTCGCCAGTTGCTGTTCGCCACCGGCGGGCTGCCGCAGCACGTGACGCTGCCGAACTGGCTCACGCAGGGCGCGCTGAACGTCTACACCCGCCCGCACGGCCCGGCCTACGTGTATAAGGGCGAGGACGAGAAGCCGTACATGACGGTGTGCTTCGGCACCGGCTACGGGGTGCCCAACTACGTCAACCAGCGGTACTTCCGCGACCTGGACGAGAAGAAGGAACTGAACCCGGACCCGGTGAAGCTGCTCGAACACGTACTGACCGACGCGTACTTCACCGGGCTGAAGGACGCGATCGACCCGGACCCGGCGCCGCCGGTCCGGAAGAAGGTGGCCATCGCGGGGACGACCCCGAACCCGACGGGCGCCGGGGTCGGGCCGATGCCCGGAACCAGTTCGTCCGGCGGCAAGCCCGGCGGCGTCGGCGGCCCGAGCGGCCCGGTGGGCACCGGGATCGGCGGCCCGATGGGGATCGGCCTCGGGCCGATGGGCGGTTCGACGACGGTGATGATCGAGGAGGACGACGACCCGGTGGTGTTGCAGCGCAAGAAGCGCGACCGGCTGAACATCAAGGCGCAGGCCACCGCGTGGGCCTTGTACCACTTCCTCGACCGGGCCAAACCGGAGCAACTGAGACAGTACATCGCGGAACTGAAGAAGCTGCCCATCGACCTGCCGGTCGATGGGCGCACCTCCTACGTCGCGTTCGTCCGCGCATTCGGCCTGTCGGGGTCCGCCGACGGGGTCGCGGACCAGGCCAAGATGCGCCAGTTCGCACAGGAATGGGTGGCCTACATGAAGATCGTTCCGTCCACGTATCACGACATCCCGCTGGTCGTCCCGGCCCCGGTGGCGCCCGGGACCGGTGGCGGCGCCCCGATGTCGCCGATGGGCCTGCGGCCGGGCGGCGGCGGCCCGGACGCGGGCGGCGGCCCCGGCGGCACGGGTAAGTAACGAACCCGCGGCGCTTGACGTTCCGCCGGCGGGCTTTATGATACCTGCACCGCCCCGCGAGTGGGGGCGGTGGGCCGAGGTGGCGGAATTGGCAGACGCACTAGATTCAGGTTCTAGCGCTCGCAAGGGCGTGGAGGTTCAAGTCCTCTCCTCGGCACTCTGAACTGCAAGGGTTTCTGCTGACTGAACGGTTGGGGTCTGGGAACAAGCTGCTGTCGTCTTCCGTAGTCCATGGGAGACCGACCAGTGGCCCGTTCTCAGACCCCTTCCTATTGTCCCCACCGTTCCACCAATCAGACTTACCTCACACGGGATCGTCACGCTGCGGTGGGAGGGGCCGTTCGGGGCCAGTTGGTGATCTGCAACCTTCCCCCGGGCCTACTGGAGGTATCCCGGATCACCCGACTCGACCGCATCTTCACCGGACCGGGTGTTGCACCTTCCGGTCCGATCCGATCTCAACACCCGGTGCTCACTTCTTCTCGCGTTTGAAGGCCAGCACCCGTAGCCCCGGGCCGCCCTCGGCCTTCAACTCCTTCGGCCGGTCCTTACCCGGCTCGGCGAAACAGACGACGAACGAGTCCTCGGCAAGTTCGTAGATGCCCTTGAGCGTCTCCCCCTTGTGCGGCCCCTTGGTCCGCACCGCGTCGATCTCCTTCGGCTTCTTCGTCGGATCGAGCTTGTGCGTCCCCTCGATCTCCTCCCCGCCCCCGGTCAGTGTGTACTTCTCGCCGGAGACGACCAGCCGCAGCGCCTCGGCCTCGGGCTTGGGAACCTCTTTCCCGTCGCGGACGACCGACACCCCCCTCCAGGTGCCGGTGAACTTCTCCAACTCGGCCTTCGCGTCCTTGCCCTTGTCGTCGGCCGCCGCGACCAGACCGAACGCCAGTGCCGCCACCGCCAGGAACCGTGCCATGTCTACCTCCCGTGGGCGAGGGACTGGGCACCCCAAGTCTAACCGACCGTTCTGCTTGAAGCACCTCCCGAACCTGTTCTTGCCTTCACGGTGAGCCGTCCGGTACAGCGGCATCCGGTCGGAGGGGACGGTACGGGGGCTGCGAAGCAGACCATCCCCCTCCCAACTTGATAGTCCCCACCTTCATCCGATTCTGGACCTGCACCGGGATCGTATCGTTCGTTCCACTCTGAGCGAGGAATTCCTTCGCGTTCACACAATCCGACCGACCGATGCGTCGTTCTCGCACGCCCGAAGCCTGATTTGTGCTAGGATGTGAGAGTGACCCGCTCGCGCTCGGAGTTTGCCCCCGGGCGACCTTGGCGACGCGACCTATTCCAAGTTTGGCGGCACGGAGATCGGAGGGTGGCGTTCATATGCGGGACAAAGGACGCGACTTCACCGAGCGTGAGTTGGAAGAGCAACAGGAAGTTGCGGCCATACGGCGCGATCTCATTGACAACATCAACGATCTCGTGCAGAGCGTACGGTCCGATGGCTCCTTCCTTTTCACCAATCGCGCTTGGCGTCAGACCTTGGGGTACAGTTTGGAAGAGATCCCGGGTCTCTCGTTGTTTCGGATCATCCATCCGGACAGTCTCGCGCATTGCATGGAGTTATTCCCGCGTGTGCTGGCCGGCGAAACGTTCGACCATGTCGAAGCGAAGTTTTTGACCAAGGACAGTCGGACCATCCTGCTGGATGGGAGTATCAACTGCCGGTTCGAGAATGGTAAGCCCGTAGCGACCGGAGGGGTGTTCCGCGATGTGACGGAGCGAAGGCGAATGGAGGCGGTCCCGCAAGCCAACGTGGAACTAACGCCCCTTTGGCGAAAGTTCTGCTGCTGGAGGGGATCTTACCCATCTGTGTCTTCTGCAAGATAATTCGGGACGAGGATCACTGCTGGCACCAGATGGAGTCATACATCACCAGAAACTCCGAAGCCCGTTTCAGTCACACGTTCTGTCCCAATTGCGTTCGGGAGCATTACGGGGAGGAAAGTGGGTCGTGAGTGCTCGACGGCCTCCCCAACGCGGAAGCTGTCGATGGCCGCCTGGTTAACGCGGCGTGCAAGTTACGCTCTGTTACGAGCCGCTGCAAGTCGCGGTCCCTACCGCCGTTAGCGGTGATTGTGTCAACTCGCCGGAGGTTCCCACCCGGCAGACACAAAATCCTCGCGATCGGAGGAACTTCCACACCGGGATGGTCAGTTTTTCGCGAGTTTGAGGCCTCTGAGACGCCTGCTGCAGCTTGGCTATCGCAGTTAACACCCGTATATATCAGAAAGGCACCCTTGTTGACGACACCCAACAGTCCTCCGGAGATCCCAGGGTATCAATTCCTTGAGAAGATCGGCGAAGGAGGCATGGGCGAAGTCTACGCGGCCACTCAACTCCGCCTCATGCGGAGGGTGGCCGTCAAGGTTCTGCGCTGCCTGCCTGGCAGCGCGGCCCCGGCCTTTCAGCGCGAATCCCAGTTAATGGCGTCGCTGGCCCACCCCAACGTGGTGACGCTCTACGACTGCGGGGAGGCTCAGGGCCGGCACTACTTGGTCATGGAGTTCGTTGCCGGCGCGGCCCTCCGTTCCCGGATACAGATCGGCCAGCCCTGGCCGGTCGTCGAAGCCCTCCCGGTGATCGACGCCATAGCCCGGGCCTTGTCGTACATCCACGAGCAAGGGTTGCTCCACCTCGATCTCAAGCCGGAGAACGTCCTGTTCACTGAGCGGGGCGAGGTCAAGATCACGGACTTCGGTTTGGCCCTGCCGCAGATCGATGCCCGAACCCGGTCGGAACTGGGCCTGGCCCAAGGCACCACCGACTACTGCCCCCCCGAGCAGCGGCACGGACTCCCCCTGGACGAGCGCAGCGACCTCTTCGCGCTGGCTACCCTGGCGTACGAACTGCTGACCGGGAGTTTGCCCGGTCGGGTCTACGAACCCGCGTCCCTCCGAAACCCGGCACTCCCCGCCGCCGTGGATGAGGTTCTCCGTCGTGGCTTGGCCCGCCACGCGGAGGATCGCTACGGGTCGGTGGAAGCGTTCCGGCGGCGGGTGTTGGGGGTCCTCGGTCGGCGCCGGCGTTCGGTGTGGCTCCGTGCCTCGCTTGCGGCGCTTGGTTTGGCGGTACTGGTGGGAGCGGCCGTCGCCTTGCGCGAGTCCAGCAGCGCCAGCGCGCCGTTGCCGGGCGCCTCCGAAATGCCATCTCGCGCTTCCGAAATGCCATTTCGCTCGCGGATGATCCTCTACGACCGGCCGGAGACGTTGCGGTGGTTGAGCGACGAGGCGGACGGCACCCTCAAGGATGGCGACGGCCAGCCCGTTCCGACGTTGGACCTTACGGAGCAAGGGCTGGCCCAGCAGTTGGACCCCGAACTCCCCACCTGGTCCGCCCCGCGGCCGGTCTTGGTCCTGCGCGGCCCGCGGATGTGGGGGTTCTTCCATCCGCTCGAAGACCCCGCCCTGGCGAAGCGCCTGCTGGACGACTGGCCTCGCTGGGCCGAACGTCCCCCGCCTCCTGCCGCAGACAATCTGCTCCAGGGTGGGACGTTCGACGGCGACTGCTTCTCACTGGTCCCCCAGGCGGGTCAGTCCGGCGCCGGGCGCTGGCGGGCGCGGGGTGCGACACTCTGGCAAGGGGACCAGCGGATCACCGTAGACGTTCCGGCTGGCCGACCCGGTAACCCCGCCCTGTTGTTGATCAACAACGACCCCGAAAGACACCTCAACCGGGAAATTGCTTGTACCCAGTGGCTCTCCACGGTACCCAAGCGCGGGACCGTTCTCATCCTCCGCTACCGTGCTTGGGCCGAAGACGGAGATGGGCAGTTGTCCTTCAGCCCACGCCACCACCTTCGCATCCCGTGGGGGGAGCAGAGTCCGCCGGCCGCCCGGTTGCGTAGTCTCAGCCTCCCGGCCCACACCAGTGCCCCGAGCAACCCGGATACGGAGAGCCTGGAATACCGGCTCAAGGACTGGGTCCGGCCCACGACGGAGTGGCAAACGTATTACATGATCTGGGAGTGGCCTGCCTTCTGCACGGAGCTGCGGTACCGGTACATCGACATCGCATACGCGGGGCGAGGCAAGGTCTGGGTCGATGACGTGGAGTTGTTTGCTTGGGGAAGGGGCGCCCGACCATGAATTCTTACAACCAAGCCGAGTTGACGCAGGCGCTGTTCGAGGAGAGCGGCGACGCCCTGTTCCTGTTCGACCCGGAGACGGAGAACCTCTGCGAGGTCAACCCGACGGCCGAGCGGCTGACCGGGTTTCGGCGCCGGGAATTGCTCCAGACACAGGTCACGTACCTGTTCCGTTCCGAGGCGCAAGGCGGCTTGGAGCGGTTGCGGCAAGCATTCCGGCGGACCGGGCTGTTCCATTCCCAGGAGGGTTTTCTGCTGCGCCGGATGGACGGCCGGTGGGTGCCGGTCAACCTGACGATCGCGCGGCTGCACCTCAAGCCGAATCCGCTCGGGCTGATCACGGCGCGGGACGTCGGCGAACACCGCGAAGCCCATGCCCGGCTCAAGCAGGCCGAGGAGCGGCTCCGGACAGTTGTTTCCAACGCCCCCGTGGTTCTGTTCTCGTTGGATGCAAAGGGGGTCTTCACCCTTTTCGAAGGGCAAGGGCTCCAGGCCCTCGGGCTACGGCCCGGAGAGGTCGTCGGCCGCTCGATTTTCGAAGTGTATCGCGAAGCACCCCGGATCCTCGAGAACATCCGCAGGGTGCTGGCTGGCGAAGACTTTACGGCCAGCGTGGAAGTGGAGGGCGGTCCGGGCGCCGGGTGTTGGTTCCAGATCCACTACGCCCCCCTCCGGGACCGCCACGGCCAGGTGAGCGGGGCCATCGGCGTCGCGGCCGACATTACCGAGAGCAGGCGGGCCGCGGCGGCCCTGCGCCGGTCGCGGCAAGACCATGAAGCCCTTGTGGACTCCATCGACGGGATCGTCTGGGAAGCGGACGCCCGAACCTTCCGGTTCACCATTGTGAGCCACTACGCGGAGCGTCTCCTGGGCTACCCGGTCGAACGCTGGATTACTGAACCGACCTTCTGGAAGGACCACGTCCACCCCGAGGATCGCGATTCGGTGGTGGAGCTGTGCATCGCGGCCACGGCGGCCGGCAAGTCCCATACGTTGGAGTACCGCTTCCTGGCCGCGGACGGCTCCGTGGTCTGGCTGCGGGACCTGGTAACGGTGGCCGTCCAGGACGGTCAGCCCACCCGGCTGCGGGGGGTCATGGTGGACATCACCGAGCGGAAGCGGCTGGAGGAGGCGATTCGGCAGGCCGAAGCCAAGTACCGCGGGATCTTCGAACACACTGCGGAAGGCATCTACCAAACGTCCACGAACGGCCGTTTCCTCACCGGCAACCCGGCCCTGGTACGGATCTTCGGTTTCAGCTCCACGCAAGACATGCTCACCTCCGACCGGGACTTCTACGGAGTGCCCGGCCGCCGTGCCGAGTTCCTGAAACGCATTGCCCGAGAGGGGCATGTCACCGACTTTGAATCCGAGATCGTTTGCCCGGATGGTCGCCGGACCTGGATCTCCGAGAACGCCCGCGTACTTCGTGACGCCGACGGGGTGGCAACCGGCTACGAAGGCACCGTCACCGACATTAGCGCGCGGAAGCGGGCGGAGGAAGCCCTGCGGCAGAGCGAGGGGTTTTTCCGAGCTCTGATCGAGAAGAGCTCCGAGGCCGTCACCTTGATCTCTGCTGAGGGTGCCATCCTGTACGACAGTCCGTCCGTGACCCGGATCACGGGCCGCTCGCCGGAAGAATCTCTCGGCCATAGCGCCCTGGAGTTCATTCACCCCGACGACGTGCCGCGCATGCAGGGGCTCTTGGCGGCGTGTCTGGCCGACCCGGAGCACGAGATCCGGGGGGAGTTCCGCTGCTGGCGTCAGGACGGGGTCTGGCGCGACATGGAGGGGGCAGTTGTGAGCCGGCTCGCCGACCCCTGCGTGCGAGCCATCGTGATCAACTACCGCGACATCACCGAACGCAAGCACGCAGAGGAAGCTTTGCGTCGGAGCGAAGCGCGCTTTCGCGAGCTGTTCGACAACGCCAACGACATCGTTTACACAACCGACCTCGACGGACAATTCACTTCCTGGAATCGAGCGGGCGAACGGATCATTGGCTACACCCCCGAGGAAGCGCTCACGCTACACATCTCGGCCGTAGTCGCTCCGGAACACCTTCAGCGAGCCCGCCAAATGATTGAACGAAAGCTCGCCGGGGAGGATCCGACTACTTATGAACTGGAAGTCGTCACCAAGGACGGTCGCAGGGTGCCGTTAGAAGTGAGCACGCGGCTGCTGTGGGAAGGAGGGAAGCCCATTGGGGTTCAAGGAATTAGCCGTGATGTCACGGAACGGAAACGTGTTGAGGCGGTGCTCCGGGCGAGCGAGGCCAGATACCGTTCCCTGATCGAGAACCTGGAGCAGAACATCCTCCTCAAGGACCGACACTTTCGGTGGGTGGCGGTGAACAGGGCTTACTGCCAGGGACTCGGACGTTCTGAGGCGGAACTCCTCGGGAAAGACGATTTTGAGATGTATCCCCGTTACCTCGCCGAGAAGTACCGGGCTGATGACTTGGTGGTATTGACCGAGGGACGGCGGTTGGAGATGGAGGAGGAGAACCTCGCCGACGGGAAACTGCGGACCGTACGGACCGTCAAGACTCCTATCCGGGACGACGAGGGCCGGGTCACCGGCATCCTCATCATCTTCTGGGACGTGACCGAACAGCGGACGTTGGAGGAGCAGTTGCGGCAGGCGCAGAAGATGGAAGCGATCGGCCAACTTGCCGGGGGCGTGGCCCATGACTTCAACAACCTACTGACCGTCATCCTCGGCAACGTGTCGCTGCAGATGGCCGGACTGCCACCGGACGTGCCGAGCCGCGAGTTGCTGGCTGCCGCCGAACAGGCCGCTCTTCGCGGGGCCGAACTGACCCGCCAGTTACTGGGTTTTTCTCGGAAGACAACCCTGCGACCCCAGCCGACCGATCTCAACCGCATCGCGTCGGAAGCGGTCACTCTTCTGCGCCGGACCATCGATCCGCGGATCCGCATCGAGATCAAGACCGTCCCGGATTTATGGGCCGCGCACGCCGACCCCAGCCAGATGAATCAGGTCCTGATGAACCTGTGTCTGAACGCCCGCGACGCCATGCCGGGAGGGGGCCGGTTGCTGCTGGAGACAGAGAACCTTGCCCTGGACGAGGAGTACATGCGGTTGTACCTGGGGACTCGGGCGGGGGAGTTCGTGCGCCTGCGCGTCAGCGATACGGGGCACGGCATGCCGCCGGAAGTCCGGGCACGCATCTTCGAACCGTTCTTCACCACCAAGGGCGTCGGGAAAGGAACAGGATTGGGTCTGGCCATGGTCTACGGCATCGTCAATCAGCACGACGGCTGGATCGACTGCTACAGCGAGGTGGGCAAGGGCACGTGCTTCGAGATCTATCTGCCGCGCTCGAGTCAGGATACCGGGGCTACCGCGCTCACTTCGCAGACCCCGGTGCCGTGCAGTGGGACCGAAACCATTCTCTTGGTGGACGACGAACCGATGATCCGCAGCCTGGGGCGCGCCATTCTCCAGAAGTACGGCTACCAGGTGCTCCTGGCCGAGGACGGCGTCGAGGCCGTGGAGGTCTATCGGCGGGAAATGGGTCGGATCGCGCTGGTGATCCTGGACCGGACCATGCCGCGGCTATCCGGTAGCGATGCCCTGGTGCAACTCCGGCAGATTGATCCCGAGGTGCGCGTCGTGTTCTCCAGTGGCTACTCGGCCGACCAGACCGGGTCGGAGGCGGGAGACGTGCAGGGCTACGTCAACAAGCCCTACCAACCCCAGGAACTCGGGAACACCGTGCGCTCCATTCTGGACCGCACGCGGCACGCGCCCATCAGCGGGGGGTTCGCCAAGAACGGTGCGCCTGGGGCGCAGAAGACTTCACCCGAAGTTGGGCTAGCAACACCCCCCTGATCCTGCGTGAGGGGTCAAATTCACGCCGGCGGCCGTTCTCTGGTTCCGTTCTGTTACCCACCGCCTCATCAGACCGGCGCGTCGCCCTTCCTGGTGAAACTCTCTTCCCGCGGTGATCGGGCGACTGACCTTCCATTGGGTTGTGGGCCGGGTACGATTGGGTGTGGAGCGTTCCACAACACCCACGATGGCATTCGCGCCTTTTGTCCCGCGCGGAAGGTTGTTGAACCGTACCCGGCGAGCGGGAGACATGAAATGTCAGAAGACCTGCTGCGGAAACTTCGGGTTCTGGAGGACGAGTACAGGGGCCAGCCGCTCGTCGCCCAGCAAGCGGACCTGCGGGAAATCAACCGCATCCGCGCCCGGTTCGGGATGCCGCTCGTGGACGCCCGGCTGAACGAGATCGGGGCCGCGGCGGTCGAAGCGACGGAGCCGGAACCGGAACCGGAACCGGTCCGGGATCACACCGAGGCCCGCGAGGTATACCAAGCTTATCTCAAGAAGGCGGAGGAACTGGAGGTCCACCGGGCCTACGCCGAACGGGTCGTGAAGGCGACCGGCGGTCCCGGTCAGACGCCCGTTCGGCCCCTGGCCACCATGGGAACCGCCGGCGGCCCGCTGCTGTGCGACCGCTGCAAAAAGCCGATCGTACTGGAGGGCGGACAATTTCACGGGGTCGCCGCGGACGTGGCCTGGGCGCGGAACCCGAGCGACAGTTGGAAGTCGTGGATATCCGGGGGCATGGTCGTCGAGATCCAAACCAACGGCACGCTGCGGATCTACCACGGCTACCCCGGGCGAAACAACAAGGACTGCTGCAACGTCGCGAGCCGGGAGGACCAGAAGGCACAGGCCGAGTTCGGGCCGAGCAAGGTTCCCCAGAAGCACGGCATGATGCTCGCGTTTCTGGAGGACGAGTTCCCCGACATGACCCAGAAAGCACGCCGCGATCTGCTCAACGAGATCCTGAACACGATGTTCTCCTACGATCCGGGCATCGGGATCAATCGCCCGGGCCAGGAGGACTGAGGGCGACCGCCGGTCCGGCGCCTTCTTCACGTAGCGCACGCGGCCTGCGTGCGCTGCGTCAACGCGCTACTCCTTGATCCCCATCTGATCGAGCACGAACGCAACCACGAACGCGTTCTCCTTGAGCGCGTCGTACCGGCCGCTGGCGCCGCCGTGCCCGCCGTCCATGTTGCACCTCAAGAGGAGCGGGTTGCCGTCGGTCTTGAGCGCCCGCAGCTTTGCGACGTACTTCGTCGGCTCGTGGAACAGGACCTGGCTGTCGTTCAGTGAAGTGGTCACCAGGATCGCCGGGTACGCCTTCGCCGCGAGGTTCGTGTACGGGCAGTACGACTTCATGTACTCGTACTCGTCGGTCTTGTTGGGGTTGCCCCACTCCAGGTACTCCGGCACCGTCAGCGGCAGCGTCGGGTCGAGCATCGTGTTAATCACGTCCACGAACGGCACCTGGAGCACCGCGGCCTTGCACAGGTCCGGGCGGAAGTTGATCGTTGCCCCGACGAGGAGGCCGCCGGCGCTGCCGCCCTGGATCACGAGCCGGTCGCGGCTCCCGTACCGCTCCTTCACCAGGTGGTCGGCGCACGCGATGAAGTCGATGAAGGTGTTCTTCTTGTTGGTCATCTTCCCGGCCTCGTACCACTGCCGGCCGAGGTCGCTGCCGCCGCGAATGTGCGCGTGCGCGAACACCACGCCGCGATCGAGCAGGCTCAGCCGCGCCGAGTTGAACACCGCCGGGACCGTCGCCCCGTAGGAGCCGTAGCCGTAGAGCAGCACCGGCGCGGAGCCGTCTCGCTTCAGCCCCTTCTTGTACACGAGCGAGATCGGCACCTTCGTCCCGTCCGGTGCGGTGGCGGTGATCCGCTCGGAGGTGTAATCGTCGGGGTTGTAGCCGCCGAGTACGTCGGTCCGCTTCAGGAGCTTCCGTTCCTTCGAGTTCAGGTTGTACTCGTACACCGATTGCGGGGTGACGAGCGACGTGTACGTGAACCGGATCGTCTCGGCGTCGAACTCGGGACTGTTGCCGCCGAACACCTCGTACACCGGTTCGGGGAACGTGACGCGGTGCGAATTCCCGGTCTTGAGGTCGATCACTCGCACGTGCGGAAGCCCGGCCTCGCGCTCGTTTACGACCGCGTGCCCCTTGTAGATCCCGACTCCGCTAATCAGCACGTCCGGGTTGTGCCCGACGAGTTCCTTCCACCCCTTCGGGTCGTGATCGCCGACCTTGCACGTGACGATCTTGAAGTTCGTGGCGGTGCCGTGGTTGGTGCGGATGTAGAATAGCCCGTCGCGGTGGTCGGCGCTGTACTCGTGTTTCTCCTCGCGTGGCAAAATCACCTTCCATTCGCCGGCGGGCGTGTCGGCCGGCAGATACCACTGTTCGGTCGAGGTCGCACTGTTCGACGAGCGGAACAGGAACTTCTTGTCGCGCGACGTGCGCACGCCGAGCCGGTACAGTTCGTCCTTCTCCTCGAACAGGAGCGCGTCCGTGTCCTTCGGCTCGCCGACGGCGTGCCGGTACAGCCGGTAGGGCCGCTTGGCGTGGTCGTCGGTGACGTAGAACAGCGTCTTGCCGTCCGCGGCCCAGGTGAACGACGCGGCGCGCACGAACTTGGTCTCCAACAGCTTCCCGGTCGTCAGATCCTTGACCGACAGCATGTACTCGCGGAACCCGGTGGTGTCGGTGGCGAACGCCAGCTTCGTCCCGTCCGGGCTGACCTCGGTACTGCCAATGCTGAAGAACTTCTCGCCCTTGGCCAGTTCGTTGCCGTCGAGCATCACCTCTTCCGCGGCATCGAGTGACCCCTTCTTCCGGCAGACGATCGGGTACTGCTTCCCCTCGACCGTGCGCGAGTAGTAGAAGTACCCGCGGTCGCGGGTCGGAACCGACAGGTCGGTCTGCTTGATCCGGCCGACCATCTCCTTGTACAGCTTCTCCTGGAGCGCCGTGGTCGGCTTCATCACGGTCGCAGTGTAGGCGTTCTCGGCCTCGAGGTACTTGATGACCTCCGGGTTCTTCTTGTCCTTGAGCCAGAAGTAGTCGTCGGCCCGCTTGTCGTTGTGAATCGTGGTCTCGTGCGGCACCTTCTTGGCGACGGGCGGGGTCGCGTCCTTCGGGTCGATCGCGAACAGCGCGACCGGGGTCAGAAGGATCGCGGCGATCGAGGAGCAACGGAACATGAAACGCCCTCTCGGATGATGGGAACCAGAGCCAGTGTACCGACCGGCCCGACCGGGCACAGCGGGCAACCGGCGGGAGCGGGCGAGGTAAACCTCGCCGGCGGCTGACATTCGCGGAACGGGCGTCTGTGTGGTACGTTTACCTGGGTTCCGAGTGAGTGAGGTTCTGTGATGTCGGACGAAGCCGCGCTCCTGGCCGCGATCCGGGCGAACCCCGACGAGGACACCCCGCGCCTCGTCTACGCCGACTGGCTCGACGAGCAGGACGGGCAATCGAATACGGCGCGTGCGGAGTACATCCGGCTCGAAATCCAGTTCGCCCGCGACTTCCCGGAGCGCCGGTGGTCGAAGGCGAAGGACGAGGCCCGCAAGCGCGCCCGCCAACTGTTCGCCAAACACCGCAACGAGTGGTTCCCGGAGCTATACGGGCGAAAGAACATCCTCCGCGGCGGGCGCGGGTATCCGGACCTGGCCCGCGGGTTCCCGTACCGGCTCCTGTGCGAGTCGGGGAAACTGCTCGAGGTCGGCGAGTGGCTGATGCAACTGGCACCGATCACCGAGGTCGAGTTCCGCAGCCTCGACGACTCGGGCTTACAGCGATTGGTGAAATCGCCGTGGGTCCGCGGGTTCCGCGACCTGAACCTCTCGGGCTACTCCAACGCGCCGAACTGGGCGCTGTTGGCCGATTGCCCGTACTTCCCGGAGCTGGTCGAGATCGTCCCCTACGGCGGCTACCTCGACACGGCCGGGGCTGCGCGGATCGCAGCGGCGAACCCGTTCCCCAAGTTGCGCCGGTTCACGGTTTGGATGAATATCGACGCGGACGGCCTCGCGGCGCTCTTCGGCGGGACCGCGTTCACCGGACTGCACGAACTGAAGCTGTCGGCCCACACCAGCGGCTCGCCGATTCCGGGAGTGAAGGGCGTGTGCGAGTCGCACGCGCTGCGGGCGCTGAAGTCGTTCGATATGAGCTGGCACCCCACGCCCAACCTCACCGCGATGCTCACGACTTCGACGTTCTGGCACGGACTCGAAGAACTCGACCTGCTCCGCAACGACCTGGGCGACAAGGATCTCACGCAGTTCCTGAACACACCAAGCCAACTTCGCCGGCTCGAACTGGACGACAACAAAATCACCACAAAAGGCGCGAAGTTCCTCGCCGAACACCCGGCGCTGGCGAACATCACCACGCTCGACCTGTCGCGGAACGCGATCGGCAACGCTGGCCTCGCTGCGCTGGTGAACTCGCCGCACGCGCGAAACCTTCAGCGGCTGGAAATCTCGACCTGCGGGATCGGCCTCCCCGGAATCACCGCGCTGGCGGAGTCTCCGCACATGGCGAATCTGCGCGAGCTGGTCATGCACAGCAACGAGGTCGGGTTGCCGGGCATCCGCGCGCTGTGTGCCTCGCCGCACCTCCGCGGGCTGACGTACCTCTACTTCGGCAGGACCACCGCGACCGGCAAGAAGGAGCTGCGGGCGCGGTTCGGGCAGTCCGTTTCGTGCTGACGCATTCGCGTCCGCTTCCCCGCACCGAGGCGGCGCGCTAGAATAACGGCTATGTCCGCGCCGCTGCCGATACTCGACGACACTCAGACTCCGGTCGCTCACGCTCCCGGTTCGCTGCACAAGCGAGGCATTCTCGACGTGCCCGCGGCGGAACTGCGCGCGTGGCTGGCCGAACGCGGGCAACCGCCGATGCGCGTGAACCAGATCCGGCGCCAAGTCCTCGCCAACCGAGTCCTTACGTTTGAAGAGATGTCCGACTTGCCGAAGGAGCTGCGCGCGGATCTCGCGGACAGCTTCGACGTGTTCTCCACCCGCGTCGAGCGGCACCTCACCGCCTCCGACGACACGCACAAGCTCGTCCTGCGGCTCTCCGACGGTGGGATGATCGAATCGGTACTCATTCAAGACGACGGCCGGGCGACCGCCTGTGTCAGTACACAGGTCGGGTGCGGAATGGGCTGTGTATTCTGCGCAAGTGGATTAAACGGCGTCGTTCGGAATCTGACCGCCGGCGAGGTCATCGAACAGTTGGTGCGGTTGCGGAACCTGACCCCCCGACCCCCTTCCCTGGAAAGGAAGGGGGAGAAAGAACGCGCTTCTTCTGCCTTTCGCCCCTCTCCCCTTGGGGAGTCAGGATTGGCCACGCGCCTGACGCACATCGTCGTGATGGGCATGGGCGAGCCGCTGGCGAACCTGGAGAACCTGTTGGAGGCGCTCGCGGTGGCTGGGGACAAGAACGGGTTAGGTATCGGCGCCCGGCACGTCACCATCTCCACGGTCGGGCTGCCGGCCAAGATGCACAAGCTCGCCCAGACCGGCAAGCAGTACCACCTCGCGGTGTCGCTGCACGCCCCGAACGACGAACTGCGAACGCGGATCGTGCCGACCAACGACAAAACGGGTCTCGACGCGATCCTCGCCGCGGCCGACGCGTACTTCGCCGAAACCGGCCGGCAGGTGACTTACGAATATGTTGTGCTGGGCGGGCTGAACGACCTCCCCGAACACGCCAAACAGCTCGCCGGGCTGCTCGCGGGGCGCAAGGCGCACGTGAACCTGATCCCGTGGAACGACGTGGACGGACTGCCGTACCACCGCCCGCACGACGCCGACCTGCAACGACTGATCGACGCGCTCCGTAAGAGCGGGATCAGCGTGAAGGTGCGCAAGCGCAAAGGGTCCGAAATCGACGCCGCGTGCGGGCAGCTGCGCCGGCGGCTCGAAGCCGCCGAGGAGACAGGGAACAGGAGTCAGGAGGCAAGACGGGAGACAGATAACCTCCCTATCTGACCCCTGTCTCCAGTCCCTGACTCCTGTTCCCTGTCTCCTGACTCCTGGGCCTATGTCTGTCGGTCACACCAGTTCGATGATGGCCCTCCGCGACCCGGACATCCGGCTCATGCTCCGGGTGCGCGACGCGGACGACACCATTGCGTTCTCCGAACTGGTCGAGCGGTTCCAGCACCGACTCGTCGCGGTGATGCACCACCTGACCGGCAGCGCCGACGAGGCCGAGGACCTGGCGCAGGAAGTGTTCCTCCGGGTCTACCGGACGCGGAAGCGGTACACCCCGAAGGCGAAGTTCTCCACCTGGCTGTTCACCATCGCCAACAACCTGGCGCTCAACGCCCTGCGCGACCGGCACCGGCGCCCGATCCTCCCCCTCGAGGTGCGCGACAGCGGCCCGCTCGGCCCGCGCCCGACCGAGGCGCTGGCCCCTACCCGCGACGACCCGCCGGCGCATCACCTTCAGCAGCAAGAACTTGCGGACGTGATCCGGCAGGCGCTCGACGGCCTCAACGAGCGCCAGCGGGTGGCAATCGTATTAAACAAGTTCGAGGATATGAATTACGCCGATATCGCCGAAGTCATGGAATTGAGCACAAAAGCCGTAAAATCGCTGCTAAGTCGTGCCCGGTGCAAGCTGCGCGAGGCACTTCAGGGTTACATCTATATGGACAGCGAACCGCCCGCGCCGACCGAGGAGGGGGGCGCGGGCGCGTGATCCGATTTGTGGGGCAGGCCTCCCGGCCTGCCGTGCGCCATCCGACACAGCGGACGTGATCTCATGGCCAGCGAGCAGACCGTTGCCGACGACGGACCGGCGCCCGACCCATTCGAGGCGGAACTGGTCGCGTACCTCGATGGCGAACTCGACGGCCCGGAGGCCCGCCGGGTCGAGGCCCGGTTGGCCAAAGACCCGGGCGCCCGCGCCCGCGCGGCCGAACTCAAAAAGTCGTTCGACCTCCTCGACTACCTCCCGCGGCCCGAGCCGTCCCCGACGTTCACCACGCGCACCATCGACAAGCTCCCCGCGGTCAGCGCCGGTCCGGTCACGCCGGCCCCGCAGTCGGAGTACGAGACTGGGGTGTCGGCGTCGGTCGCGGTGCCGATCGAGCCGGCCGCGCCCGCCCCCGTCCCCGTCCGGCGCGCCGGCGCGCTGCGGGTCGCCGGGTTCAGCGTCGCAGTGGTCGGGTGCGCCGTACTCGGCTACTTCGCGGCGGGCGCGGCGCGCACGTACCTGGGGCCGCGCGCGAAAGAGCCCGAAGAGGCGAAGATCGAACTCGAAGCCCGCGTCGCCGAGCGGCTCCCGCTCTACGCGCCGGTCGATGACCTCGCGTTCGTCGCCGAACTCGCCAAACCGGAACTGTTCGGCGGCGACCCGGCCGTGATCGACGCCGAGCCGGTGAAGCCCCCGACCGCGGACGTGGCCGACCGGCCGACCGGCAAGGAGTTCGAGGCGATGGTGCGGGCGTTCCGCGCGCTGCCGCCGGCGCGGCAGGCTGAGATCGTCAAACTCGATCAGGACTTACACGCGAAGGAGCCGCGCGAGCGGGACCATCTGTTCCGGGTGCTGGAGGCCTACGCGGTGTGGCTGGAGCGGCTCCCGGACGCGGACCGGCGGAAGGTGCTCGGCGCTCCGGACGCCCGCGCGCGGCTCGGCGCGGTCCGGGCCCTCCGCGCCCGGCAGTGGCTCGACGCGCTGCCCCCGGCCGTGCGTGCCAGGCCGGACGCGGTCCAGCAGTGGCGGGACGAGGAAGAGGCCCGGCGCGAGTGGGTCGCGCTCGTCACCACGAAAACCCCCTGGCCGTTCGACACCGACGCCGGGCGCCGCGACGTGATCGACTACGCCCGGGGGGTATTCAAGACGAACGACACGCGCCGGTGCCGGCTGGCCCCCGAGGAACTGGCCGAATTCAACCGCGCGGTGCAGGCCGGCCAGCGGGACGAGGGCTGGGGCGCTCTCGGGCTGGTCGTCTACGAACTGACGCGGCTGCACCCGTACCTCCCGGAACCGGACGGCGGCAAGCTCGTGACTGACCTGGGCGACCTGCCCGAGGCGTACACGAGGGCCTTCATGAAAAAGGGACTGACCGGGGTGCGCATCAAGCCGAGCGCCTACGGGAAGTGGCCGGATTTTGCGTTGGAGATCCACGAGCAGCCGTTCGCCAAGTCGATGACCAACCCGCCCCCGCTCGGCCCGGCCCGGCACACCGACTTCAAGAAGCCGGTGCAGGAGTTCGCCACGAAGGAACTGTTCCCGAAGCTGACCGCCGACGAGCGCGCGGCCCTCGACAAACTGGCGGGGAAGTGGCCCGAGTACCCGCGGCAGTTCCTCGAACTGGCCCGGAAGTACGACCTGTCGGTTCCCGGCGTCACGCCGCCCGGCTCGCCGAAGCGGTGGGACGCGACCTACGCCGTCCGCCCCCCGCGGCACTAGCGAAATCCCAAATCGCAAATCCCAAAGACCAAACAAGATCCGGGTTGCGTGTTCTGCGTTGTTTGAGATTTGTGAGTTGGTTTTTTGAGATTTGCTCGAAGGAGCCGCGATGGCCGGCGACTGGGCGTTCTGGGCGCTGCTCTCGGCTTGCTTTGCCGCCGCCACGGCCGTTCTCGCGAAGGCCGGCTCCGAGCACATCGACCCCGATCTCGCGACGCTCGTCCGCACCGCAGTCGTGCTCGTGTGCCTCGCCCTTCTCGTCGCCGTCACCGGCAAGTGGAAGCCGGCCGAACCGCTCCCCGCGCGCACAATCCTGTTCCTCGTCCTCTCCGGGCTGGCCACCGGCGCGTCGTGGCTGTGCTACTTCCGCGCGCTTCAGGCCGGTGAGGTGTCGAAGGTCGCCCCGGTGGACAAGCTGAGCGTGGTCTTGGTCGCGGTGTTCGCTGTGGTGTTCCTCCGCGAGCGACTGAACGTGCGCGAGTGGATCGGTGTCGGGCTGGTGACCGCCGGCGTGCTGGTGTTGGCTCTGAAGCGTTCGGGATCGTAGTGACCCGCTGAATCGGGTCGGGAGCGCAGCTTCCTGCCTTGATGTAGGACAGGCCTCCCGGCCTGTCCTACGAGAAGAGTCGCCGCTGCGCGGCGAGACCCGCTGAAGCGGGGCACTGCGAACGAAGATCACGCGACCGGGTTGGTCAGGGTGCCGATGCCGTCGATGGTGATGCTGACGCTGTCGCCGCTCGCCAGGGTGAAGTCGTCCGGCGGGACGATCCCGGTGCCGGTCAGGAGCAGCGCGCCGTTCGGGAATTCGTTCTCCTTGAACAGCCACTCCGCCAAACTTTCAACGGTGCGGTTCAGCGCCGCGAGCGTGGTGGTGCCCTCGAAGGCCGTTTTGCCGGCGCGCGCGATGACGAGCTTGATTTCCACGTCCGGCAAATGCGGCATCGCGGAGACGGGCGTGACGAGCGGACCGACCGCGCACGACCCCTTGTAGATCTTCGCCTGCGGCAGATAGAGCGGGTTCTCGCCCTCGATGTCGCGCGAACTCATGTCGTTGCCGACCGTGAACCCGACGATCTGGCCCGCAGGCGAGATGACGAGCGTCAGCTCCGGTTCGGGGACGCTCCACTTCGCGTCGGCGCGGATCCGCACCGGGGCGCCGGGGTGAACGACCCGCGCCGGAGTGGCCTTCAGGAACAGCTCGGGTCGGGGGGCGGAGTACACCTTGTCGTAGAACTGCGCCGCGCCCTTGGATTCGTCTTCGCGCGCGACCTTGCTCCGCCGGTACGTCACGCCGGCGGCCCAGACCTCCTGGTGGTCGATCGGGGCCAGGAACGTCTGCCCGCCGAGCCGCTCGGAGGTCTGCTTGGTGTCGATGAGCCGGTTGGCGGTCTCGATCGGGTCCAGGGCGTGGAGCAGGTCCGCGAGCGTTCGGATTGCCGGGTCGCGGCCCATGTCCATGCGGAACACGCTCCGGCGCTCGACCGCAACGACACCGATCCCGCCGTGATCGCGCCGCACCTTGCCGAATTGCATGACTGTACCTGCCGGGTGATTGTGTTCGTAGTGACCCGCTTCAGCGGGTTCGCCGCGCAGCGGCGCCCCTGCGCGCACGGGCATTCAGAATCGATGGGAACGCGGGGACGCTCCGCGTCCCGACCCGCTGAAGCGGGTCACTACGAACTCCGCGCTCACGCGAACTTGTAGATGCCCGGGGTCGGCACCGGGGGCGTCTCGATCGGCCCCCAGGCGTACTCCTTCGGCGCCAGGTTCTGCTTCGACGCGAGCAGTTCCTTCCACGTCAGCCGCTTGCCGGTGTAGGCCGACTCGCGGGCCAGGATCGCCATCAGGGTGCTGTGGGCCGCGTTCTCGCCGTCGTTGATGAGCTTGCCCGAGCGGATGCCGGCGAACAGTTCGTCGTGCTCCACCTGGTACATGTCCTTGACCTTCTCCTCGCTGCCGAACGCCCACTCCTTGCCGGCGCTGGTGACCGTGTGGGCCATCAGTTGGGCCGAGCCCTTCGTTCCCATCACGTGGTCGTTCACGTCGCCGCGCCCGCAGTTCTCCATCTGACGGCAGAACGAGAACAGCTTCGCCCCGTCGGCGTACTCCAGCGTCACCGCGAAGTGGTCGTAAATGTGCCCGAACTTCGGGTCGCGGCGCTGCTGTCGGCCGCCGAGACCGCTCGCGGCCACCGGCATCTTCCCGCCGAACACCCAGTTCGCCTTGTCGAAGTTGTGGCAGTGCTGCTCGACGATGAAATCGCCCGAGAGCCACGTGTAGTAGTACCAGTTGCGCATCTGGACCTCCATCGGGGTCCATTTCGGGTCGTGGCCGCGGTGCCAGATGGGGCCGGTGAGATAGGTGATGTGCATCGCGGAAATGTCGCCGATGGCGCCGTCGTGGATGCGCTTGACCGTCTCGCGCTTGGCGTAGTCGTAGCGGTAGCAGTAGCCCGAACACAGACTGAGGTTCTTCTCCTTGGCGAGTCGGGCCGTTTCCATCACCGACTTCGCGCCCGTTACATCCACCGCGACCGGCTTCTCGCAGAACACATGCTTGCCGGCCTCGATCGCGGCCTTCAGGTGGATCGGGCGGAACCCCGGCGGGGTGGTGAGCAGCACGACATCCACGCCGGAGGCGAGTACCTTCTTGTAGCCGTCGAACCCGTCGAACTTGTGGTCCGGGGCCACGTCGATCTTGGCGGCGATGTCCTTGATGCTCCTGAGACTGTTGAGGCTGTCGTCGAGCCGGTCCATGAACGCATCGCACATGGAAACGAGTTTGACGTTCGGGTCGGCGCGGAGCGCCTCGCGGGCGGCCCCGGTGCCGCGGTTGCCGCACCCGATCAGGCCGACGCGGAGCGTGTCGCCGCCGGCGGCGAACGCCCCGGAGGCGAGCGAGAACGTCGCCGCGGTCGCGGCGGTGGTCTGGAGGAACGCTCGGCGGGTGGTGTCGGACATTTGGCAGCCTCGTGGGAGAGGGTGAAGGAGGGATGGGTCTATTGTGCGCGAACGGACGGGAGGAGGCCAACCGGAAAAGGCGAACGGCCGGTGTCAGCCGGCCGGTGGCGCCTCGTTAGTACAATGCGCACAATTGTATAGTTAAATAATGCGGGCGCGGAGCGATCACAGTTTTCCAGGCATTTTCGCGATACTCAAACGATCGCTGACTTTCCACGTGGCAAGTTTTCACCATTTGTGCGCACCGCACCGGCCGGCTGACACCGGCCGTTCGCCTACGCGATCATTTCCTTGATGACGTGCGCCTTCTCGACGCCCGTCAGCTTGTTGTCCAGCCCCTGGTGGCGGTAGGTGAACTTGTCGTGGTCGATTCCGAGCAGCCGCAGGATCGTCGCGTGCAGGTCGCGGATGTGGACCGGGTCTTTGACGATGTTGTAGCTGAAGTCGTCGGTCTCGCCGTAGATCGTGCCGCCCTTCGACCCGCCGCCGGCCATCCACATCGTGAAGCACCGCGGGTGGTGGTCGCGGCCGTAGTTCGTCTTCCCGTCCTTGTCCTTACTGATGCCGCCCTGACTGTAGATCGTGCGGCCGAACTCGCCGCCCCAGATGATGAGCGTGCTGTCGAACAGCCCGAGCCGCTTCAGGTCCTGGACCAGCCCCCAGCACGGCTGGTCTACATCGTGGCACTGGTCCTTCATCCGCCCGGTGAGGTTGCCGTGGTGGTCCCAGTTGTTGTGGTACACCTGCACGAACCGCACCCCGCGTTCCACGAGTCGGCGGGCGGTGAGCGCGGTGTGGGCGAAGCTCCCGGGCTTCTTCACGTCCGGGCCGTACAGGTCGAGGATCTTCTGCGGCTCCCGGTCGAGGCTCGCCAACTCCGGCACGCTCGACTGCATCCGGTAGGCCATTTCGTACTGCGCGATGCGCGTCTGCGTCTCCGGGTCTAGCGTCTGGGCGTGGCCGAGCTGGTTCAGCTTGTTGAGACCGTCGAGGGTGGTCCGGCGCACCTCGTCCGACACGCCCGGCGGGTTGTTGATGAACAGGATCGGGTCGTTGGCGGCGCGGAAGCTCACCGCCGCGTGTTCGCCGGGCAGGTAGCCCGACTGCCACAGCCGCGCCGAGATCGCCTGCACCTGGTCCTGGTTGGTCGGCTTCGCCACCATCACGACGAACGTCGGCAGGTTCTGGTTGAGCGAGCCGAGGCCGTAGCTGGCCCACGCGCCCAGACACGGGCGCCCCGTTACCATGTTGCCGGTTTGCATGTTGGTAATGGCCGGCTCGTGGTTGATGGCCTCGGTGTGCATCGTGCGGATGAACACCATGTCGTCGGCCATGCGCGCGGTGAAGGGAAGTAGCTCGTCGTTCATCCACATCCCGCACTGGCCCTTTTGCGCGAACCGGTAGCGGCTCGGCGCGATCGGGAACCGGGCCTGGCCGCTCGTCATGGTCGTGAGCCGCTGGCCCATGCGGACGCTGTCGGGCAGGTCCTTGTCGAAGTACTCCTGCATCTTCGGCTTGTAGTCGTACAGGTCCATCTGCGCCGGGCCGCCGACCATGTGCAGGTAGATGACGTTCTTGCACTTGGTGGGGAAGTGCGTCTGCGGCAGCGCCGCGCCGATGCCGGTATCGGTGTTCGGACCGACCCGGGGCACCGGAGCGCTGTCCGCGGCGCGCCCGGTGAGGGAGGCGAGCGCCATCCCGCCGAGCGACAGCCCGGCGGAGGCGAACAGGTGCCGGCGGGTCATCGCGAGCGCCGCGGGGTGGTTGAAGAGGGTCATGGGAGGTCTCGTGTGTTGGGTTCGCGTTTGCGGACGATGTTTCTTGCCAGAACTTGAAGTCGCAAATTGCGACCTCAAGTAGGATCGAGTCACTTATTCAAAACCTCGTCCAGGTTCATTAACTGGTTGGCGAGCATCGTCCACGCGGCCAGTTCGCTCGCGTCGAGTTTGGGGTCGGCCTTCGATTCGCCGAACGCGATCAGCTTCTTCGCCTCCTCCGGTTTCGCCTTGTAATGCGCCCGCAGCGATTTGAGGCTGTCGGTGATGATGGTCAGTTCCTCCGCGCGGAACGGGCGGGCCAACAGGCGCTTGGCGATGAAGTCGAGACGCTTGGCATCGTCGGAATCGGCCGCGAGCGTCTTCTCCGCGAGTACGCGGGCCGCTTCCACGAACTGCACGTCGTTGAGCGTCAGCAGGGCCGCGAGGGGCGTGTTCGTGCGGTCGCGGCGGACCGTGCAGGTCTCGCGGTTGGGAGCGTTCAGCACCTCCATCGCGGCCGGCGGGGCACTGCGCTTCCAGAACGTGTACATGCTGCGGCGGTAGAGGTTCTCGCCGGTGTCGCGGCGGTAGTCGCGGGTGTTGGAGCCGATCATCGCGACCGCCTCCCACACGCCATCCGGCTGGTAGGGCTTTACCGACGGTCCGCCGAGTTTGCGGACCAAAAGCCCGCTCGCCGCGAGCGCCTGGTCGCGAATCATCTCGGCGTCCATGCGGAACCGCGGGCCGCG
>CAZBXY010000100.1:0-23949 GCA_964495365.1 uncultured Frigoriglobus sp.
CACCGGTAACAAACGTTCAGACCATCACCCCATGCAAACCGCGGCGTGACCTCGTTTTTTTGAAAGATGAGAAGTCGAGTTCAGGCCGGGGTATCGGAACTGTACTATGGCGCGAAAGTCATCCTATACCCGCTCACGCAGGGCCGCGCACAGAGTTGGCCGCCTTGGCCGCCTTGAGCGAAAAGCCCTGGAAAAACGCACTTTTCCGAAGGCGGCCAGTTGGCCGCCTTGAACCCAAGACGGCCAACACCCACGCGCCAGTTCGCCTACCGCGGCAGGCGAACGGTGGCGAGGACCATCACCTCGTACTCCGCCGGCTTCTCCTTGTTGTCGCGCTTGAACAGCCACTTGCCCTTCGTCGGCGGAACGGTCGGTCCGGTTTCCTTCCACCCGCCGAGAACGAGCGTGGCGCCGCCGGCGGGCACGACCGCGGTCCGCTCGACCTTCTCGGTCCGCACGTCCGGCACCTGAACGAACTGCGTGAACGGGATCGGCTTGCCTTGCGACCCGCCCTCGAAAATGGGCGTGATCTGCGTCGTGATCGGGATCAGTTCCACGGCCCCTTCGACCCGTACGCGGGTGAACCGGCCCTCGACGCGAACGAACCGGCCGTCGGCCGAAATGGTGCCGGTGATCGCGAGGCTGTCGCCAAGTTCGATCGCCTTGTTCTGCGGGACGAGTACCGTGTCGCCCTTCACCTTCATCGCCTCGACGCCCGTGACGAAGTACTGAGTGTCGCAGACCCGCACGTGGGCGGTTTGCCCGTCGTCGGTCGTGACCTTCGGGGTCTGCACGATCGACGCGTCGCGGTGTTCCTGAGCGGCTTCGAGTACCTTCCGCAGCTGCGCGTCGGTCAGGAGTGCGTCGCCCTTCAGCCCGGTCCGCTCGCAGAACCCGGCGGGCACTTTGAGAATCCGCGTCTCGAAGCAGACCGCCGGCGGGTCTTCGCTCGCGCCCGGCGGCACCGGAACGGGCATCGTGCGCGGCGGCTGTGCGGACACGGGGAGTGTGAAGAGAGCGAGCGCGAGGGCAACGAGGGTCCGGGCGGACATGCGGCCTCCGGTTTGGGGGAAGGAAACCGGGCGGACCATAGCAACGCGGTGCGAACGAGCAAGAAAAAAACTCAAGTTCCGCGCATCCGTCCCCGAACCCACCCAACGGCGGGGGTAAGATGACGGTCGGGGATTCCGGCGCTTCACCCGCGACACTCCCGGCAGTACACTGGGCGTACCGTTATTCGCCCCATTGTCCGAACGGAGCGTCCGCCGTGGCCCTGCTCAAGATCCACTGCCCGGAGTGCAACGCCGGGCTGAAGTCACCGACCGGGTTCAAGGTCGGGCAGACCGTCGCGTGCCCGAAGTGCGAAACGTACTTCGTCGTCGAGGAACCGGAGGAAGAAGAGGAGGAAGAGGAAGAAGCCCCACGGAAGAAGACGCCCGCCAAGAGCAAGCCCGTGAAGAAGCCGGTCCGGGCCGTCGTGGATGATGATGACGACGAGGACGAAGAGGAGGAAGAGGAAGAAGCGCCCCGGAAGAAGAAAAAGAAGAAAAAGAAGCGCCGCGATGATGACGACGAGGACGAGGAGCGGTCGTACAAGAACTCCCCGCTCCGGTTCATCATCCTCGGCATCCTCGTCATCATCATGCTGGTGCTCGGCTACATGCTGTACGTCAAGAAGCAAGATGAAAAGAACTCGGCGGTCGCCGTGCCGGGCCAGTTCGACCGCGCCTGATCCCGTACCCGCGTGGATCGGATTTCTGTAGCTGGCCTCTGTGAGGCCAACCACAGAAGAACGGCAACCCGCGTTCATCGTCCCGGAGTGCCTTTCGTGAGTTCGCGCAAATTCGGTCGCGTCACCCGGTGCGGGCTGCTCGCTGTGGGCCTCTTCGTGCTTTCCGCCTGTGGAAAAAAGGAAGAACCCGCACCGGCCCCGGCGCCCGCCCCTGCGCCGGCCCCGGACCCGAAACCGCGCCCGACCGCCGGCGGGACGGGCGCGAAGTTCGACCCGCTCGGCGGGTTCTTCGGCACCGGGCCGACCGCCGAGCAATCGCAAGCACTCAAGAAGAAGCACGAGGAGCGGCTCGTGGGCACCTGGATCGCCGACCACGGCGACGGGGTGACCGAGGAACTCACCTACGGCGCCGACGGCACGTACTCCGCAAAGTTGACCGGCCCCGAACCGGCGACCGCGGCCGGGAAGTACGCCGTCGTTCAGGCGGTCGGCACCCGGGCGCTGAAGCTGCGGCTCGGCGACGATCCCGGCGGGCGAACGGTCACCGTCAGTTTCGACGGCGACGCGCTCGAACACCCCAGCCTGCGCCCAGGCGTGACCGGCACGTTCCGCAAGAAGTAACCGCACTTCGGCTTGAAACCGCGTTCGCGTCCCGCGTCTAATATCGGCGCCCGTCACGGAGGACGCGCCATGACCGCCTCGTTCACCCGCCGCCCCGGCGCGCCCGCGGGCCGTACCGCCGCCCCCGATCCGGCGTTCGCCGCGCGGGCGCGGCTGAAGCGCCTTCGCGACGCCCTCGTTCAGGCTGCGAAGGCGCTGCGCCCGCACCGGTGGAACGAGCCGGCGGTCTTCTTCTTCGACCGCACGCGGCAGGCTGAACTCGATGCCGCGCGACCCACTGTGCCCGACCGGTTCGCCGAACTGACGGCCCTCATCGCGGCCGAACTGCCCGCGCTCGTTTCCGCGGTGGAGGTGCGCCGGGTGGCCCGCGCCACCGACGGATTGGCCTCCGCGGCCCGCGCCCTGCCCTTCCCCGCCGCGCGCGAACTGGCCGAGTTGCTCGCAATACCGGACGACGAGGTGTTTCTGGCGCTGGCCCCGGCCGCGCGAACGGGCGTTCGGTTGCACCTGCGCGGCGCCGCGGACGTGGCTCAACTGTATCGGCTACTGGAAGAACCTAACCCCCCGGCCCCCTTCCCTAAGAAGGAAGGGGGAGAAAGACCTGCGGAACTTCATCTCGATAACCACGCGCGCGAACGGTCTTTCTCCCCCTCTCCCCCCGGGGGAGGGGGCAGGGGGGTGGGGTTCCCGAGCGTCCAACTCTTCTCACCCGCGGCGCTGCTCCCGGATGGCCCGCTCCCGGTCGGGTTCGCCGGGTGCGAGCACTGGCTCTGGCCGACGCAACCACTCGCCGCGGTGCCGCGAATCGGCGGCGAACGGGTCGTGATCGTCGGCCCGGCGGTCGTGCGGTCGGCACTCGACATCGAGCCGCGGTTCCCCGGTCTCGCGGTCGAGTGCGATTCGGTTCAGGCACTCAACCCGTTCCAGGTCGCGGAGGCGCTGGCGCGGCTGTGCGGGCGCCCGGTGCCGGTATCGGCGCCCGCTGGCGAACGGCCCGTTGCGCGGGCCGCGTGACGGTGTAAACTGGTGGCATGACGGTTCACGACATGCTCGCCGAGGGCCGGTTGGCCGACGCGGTCGCCTTTCAGGAGATCGCGGTCGGAGCCGCGCCGACCGATCCCGCTGCGCGGCGTCTGCTCATCGACCTCTACGCGTTCGCCGGGCGCCTCGACGACGCACTCGAACACCTCGACCGCATCGACACCGATTCCCCCGACTGGCCCGAAGTCGCCCGCGAACTGCACCGGCTGTTCCGCAGCGAGCGGTTCCGCACGGCCGAGGGGCGCGAGCCGACGATCACCCCGGACCCGCCGCCGGCACACGCCACCCGCCGCTGGCAGGCGGTGAAGCTGCTCCGCCACGCGCGCCCCGACGACGCGATCAAGGCCATCGACCGCGCCGACGCGCTCGGGCCGACCGTCCGCGGGTTCATCGACGGGCGCGAGTTCGACGGGCTGCGCGACGCGGACGACCGGTTCGGCTCGGTCCTGGAGGCGTTCCGCGGCGGCGAATACTTGTGGGTGCCGTGGGAGGCGCTGCGGAAGGTCGTACTCGCCCCGGCCGCGGCGCTACTCGATCAGCTCTACCGCCCGGCGACGCTCACGTTCCGCGACGCCACCGCGATCGACGTTCACCTGCCGCTGGTGTACCCTGCGTCGTACCGGGCGGAGGACGTGTTCGCGCTCGGCACCGAGACCGATCACGTGTGCCCGGACAACGGCCCGACGCGGTGCGTGGGCGGAAAGCTGCTTCTGGTCGGGGAGGACGACGAGGTGATGCTGTCGGAGTGCCGGATGATCGAAGTTCGGTAACTTTGTTCTTGTGGCACAGGCTTTCGAGCCTGTGTTTGCACTCGATCCCTCTCTTCGGTCGGGATCGAACTCAACAGTGAGGGCTACGCGCTTCCGTTTGATTCGGTGGCCGCTCTTACCCCGCTGGCGCGGGGACCCTTGCTCGGACCACCGGAGTGCAAGCACAGGATGGAAAGCCTGTGCCACAAGAACAAAACAAAAGCACAGGCTCGAAAGCCTGTGCCATGAAGACAACAGAGAACGCCGGTCGGCGGTTACCACCGGCGGTAGAAGTTGTAGTTGTACCCGGCGCCATAGGGGTTGTAGAAGCTCGGGGCCGCGTTGTAGAACCCGCGGTTGTAGTACCCGTAGTACGGGCTGTACCCGTACGCCCGGCCGTAGTTGTTACCGAACACGTCGCCGTAATACGCCTGGGTCCGCACGCCGCCGAACGGCGAGACGTAGGTGTTGTACGTCTGGTAGGCGCCCAGCCCGTAGGCCTGGTTGGTCGTCACGATCCCGCCGTTAGGGGTAATCGTCGTGTAGCGGTAGACGTACTGGGCGTCGGCCTTGCCCGCGAACCCCAATCCGAAGACAGTCGCCAGGGTTGCGGCAATTGCGAAGCGTGTCATGATGCACCTCTCGTATGGTTAAGCCCACTCACCGGTGGACGTGAAAAGATACCGGCCTTGCGCGCGGATCTTGCACGCGCGTGTAACAAGATCGGGCCGCGAGGGTGTGCCCCGCGACCCGTCCCGGATCCGGTAGTTCCAAGTTCCAAGTCGAAGGCGTGTCGCTTCTGGTTTTCAACTTGGAACTACGGGATTTGTCACTCACCAGCGCCAGCCGCGCCCGCGCCAGTTCCCGCCCGACGGCGAGATGTACACGCCCCGGTTGTAGCCGCCGTAATAGTTGCTGCCGTAGTAGCTGCCGGAGTACGGCGTGCCCGAGTAGAACGTGCTGGGGTAGTAGCTGGTGGGGTAAAAGGTGTCGTAGCTGTATGCCGGCGTGTACCCAGCCGTCACCACGCCGCTGCTGACGTAAGGGGTGTACCCGCTCGTCACCACGCCGCTGTATCCGCTGTAATAGCTGGGGGCGTAGCTGTACACCGGGTAGGTGTAGGTCGGGTAACCGTAGGTGTAGCCGTAACTGGTGCCGCCACGATAGCGATACTGTGCGTCGGCCGTGCCCGCGGAGAACAGAACCCCCGCGACCACCGCGACCGCAAGTGCGAACGCTTTCATTGCTTATCCTCCGATACCGGATGCCCTTTCATGCAGGGGCAGAACAGGGCCCGACGATCCGCGCCGGACCACTTCGACGCCTATCAAGTTGCACGCACCGTACCAACCGCCCGCGGCGAGCAGTGAATTCGGTGATTCCGTGCCAAATTGGCAGTCCCCGCGCAAGCCGCTTCCGCGTGCTGCGCGGTCCCATGCCGACCGGAGTGTTTGTCGGCCGGGCGACGAGCGGGTAGGATGGTCCGAAATCCGTCGTCGCGCAGGGGAGGCTCATGGAGTTGGCGATCATCAGCTTGGTCTGCGGGTGCGGTGTGGGTCTGGCCGCTCTCCTGGTCGCGGGGGCGCTGCTGCGGCTGGCGGTGCTCGCCGCGAACAAGCTCGTCGGCCCGGGGCCGGGCCGCGCGCGGGCGCGGTCGGGCGGGATCCCCGAATGGGACTGGGACGACTGGGACGACGAGTACCCCGCGACGGTGCGCCCGTGGCGCGGGGGACCGGTGATCCCGGAACCCGGCACGTTCAAGTGCATGGCGATCGCGTTCCTGACGGCCTTCGTCTTTGCCCTCGGGTTCCTCCTGACGGGACTGGCGGCCCAAGAGGTCGGGCTGCGCATGTGGCGGGAGGAAACGAGGCTGGCGGTCGCGGTCGTGAACCTGCCGGTCGCGGGCTTCGCCCTCACGGTCCTGCTCACCATGATGCTGCCGACCGGGTTCTGGCGGGCCGCGATGGTCGCGTTCGTGTACGGGTTCATCCTCGGCGGGTTCGTCCTGTTCCTCGGCGCGTTCATTTTCGTGGTCGCGACCGTCGCCCGCTAAAGGGCGGCCGCCGGATCGGGGTTGGTGTCTGTATTCTGTAGCCGGCCTCGGTGAGGCCGGAGCTACTCGAATGGTGTCACCCCGGGGTCAATGACCCCGGCTACAGAAACCAATCAACGTGCTCTCGTATCACTCGGTGCTGAAGACGAACAACGGGGCCGCGGTCGGGCCGGTGAGGACGCACGCGGTCAGCGGCTCGCGGATGCCGCCGGACGTGTCGATCCGAATGCGCACCGTGGACACGTCCGGGGCGTCCACCTGAATGTGCCCGCTCACTTGCACCTTGCCCGGTAGCGGCAGCGGGTTCGCCGAGAGCCGCTTGTCGGCTCCGAGCCACACCGGGTACTCCGGGTTGAACAATCGGTCGGTGTCGGTGCCGAACCGCGGGTTCACCACGGCCCGGTCCCACAACTTCCGGTGCAGGCATTCGAGCTGAAGTGTTGCCGGGCAATCGAGTTCCGGCGACAGCCCGTTGTGCAAAAAGACGTGCCCCTCGGCCTCCGCGACCCACGGCAGCCCCGCGAGGAAGGCGCGGTGATCCGCGGGGATCGCCTCCTTCAGTTCGGCAAGCTCTTGCTCCCACGTCCCGGCCGGGAGGAAGTCCGGGGTGCGCCCGAGGTAGCTGACGAACGTCGGTTTGTGGTCGTAGTTCGCGGCATACCGCCACTGCCACTCCGCCGCCGGCGGCCCGCCCAGCCCGGCGGCTTTGGCGAGGGCGAAGTCGTGATTCCCGGTCACACAGGTGCTGCCGGGTTTCTCCGCGATCAACTCCAGCACGCGCGAAACCAGCTCCTTCACGTCCGGCCAGCGGTCCACGAGATCACCGAGGAACACGAGCTTCGCGCGCGGCCATTCGGGCCGCTTCCGGAGTTTGGCGACGAGTTTGTCGAGCCACTTGACGCGCCCGTGCAGGTCGCCGATGGCGATCACGGGGTATTCGACGTGCGTGGGCAGTTGCATCGGGCTTCACCTTCCCCGGTCGTTGGTTCCGAGCTAGATTGCAGATATCCAATGATACGCGACCGACAAGCGGAGACGGCCATGCGGGTGGACCTGTTCGGGCTGACGATGGAGGCGCCACGTGTCACCTTTTACCTCTGGTCGCCGTGGCGCTGTGCCGCGATCGAGCACAAGTTGTACGACGCGCTCAAGACGGTCCCGAACGCCACGCTGGAGGCCGCGCCCGACGAACTGCGGCTCCACGTTACCGAACACAAGGGCTGGCGGGTCGCGGCACAGAACCTGTCGCGGGTGCTGAAGGGGTGGCAGGAGGAGGCGACCGACGGCGGCAAGGACGAGCGGCGCAGCTGGCGGTGGCTCGTGGAGGCCGACGTGGACGCGACCGGATACGACATGGCCGGAGAGAAGGCGAGCTTCTGGGCGTACCTGCGGCTGTCGATCGATCGCGGTGGCCCGGGCGAGGCCGAAAAGGGTGAGGACATCGACCTCAACGGCTTCGGCGTGCAGGTCTGGGGCGAGAAGGAGTAGGGGGCGGTGAGCAGTGAGCAGGAAAGACAGAAGGCAGAGAACCGAGAGTGGGAGACGTGTATTGGTATTTACCCCGAAGGGGTTGCATAACACACCCCAGGGTCGCGCAGCGCACCCTGGGAAACGAACACCGTCACCGTCAATGTGCCCGTTGCTTCGTATCCCAGGGTGGCGCACGCAGAGCCGTGCTGACCCTGGGCTGAGTTATGCAACCCCTTCGGGGTAAAAAACCAATATACCGACGTGCTTGTCTCCTGGTCTGTCCTCTGTTCTGATCACTGATTACTGATCACTGTCTGGACTCCGAACTCCGGCGCTGGTAGGCTTATCCATCTGCCGACTCGCCCGCCCCGCCGGACGACCCTTCCCCATGCGCTGCGGTTCCCTCGTTGCCGTTGTGGTGTTGTTCCTGATCGGGCGCCCCGCGTCGGGCGCCGAACCGGTTACGTTCGAACAACACGTGCGCCCCGTCCTGAAGGCGTACTGCCTCGACTGCCACGGGGCCGGCGAGAAGATGCCCGGTGGCCTCGACCTGCGGCTGAAGCGGTTCGCGGTCGCCGGCGGCAAGAGCGGACCGGCCGTCGTGCCGAAGGAACCCGGCAAGAGCCTCTTGCTGGAGCGGATGAAATCGGGCGAGATGCCGCCGGGCGAAAAGAAAGTACCGCCGGAGCTGATCGCGGTCATCGAAAAGTGGATCGCGGCCGGCGCCCCGACGCTCCGCGACGAACCCGCGACGCTCCCGCCGGGCCTCGGCATCACCGCAGACGAGCGCGCGTACTGGTTCTATCAACCGCTTCGCCGGCCCGTCGTACCGGAAATCCGAAATCCCAAATCCGCAATCCGAAACCCGATCGATGCGTTCGTCCTGGCGAAATTGCGCGAGCGGGGCCTCGACCTCAACCCGGAGGCGGACCGGGCCACGCTCATCCGCCGCGCGACGTTCGACCTCACCGGGCTGCCACCCGCGCCGGCGGAAATCGACGCCTTCGTGAAGGACGCCGCGCCGGACGCTTACGACAAGCTGCTCGACCGGTTGCTCGCGTCGCCCGCGTACGGCGAGCGGTGGGGGCGGCACTGGCTCGACGCCGCCGGGTACGCCGACAGCGACGGCGACGGCAACACCGACACCGTGCGCCCGTTCGCGTGGCGCTACCGCGATTACGTCATCCGGGCGCTGAACGCCGACAAGCCGCTCGACCGGTTCGTGATCGAGCAACTCGCCGGCGACGAACTGCTCGCGCGCCCGTGGACGAACCTCAAGCCGGAGCAAATCGACCTGCTCGCCGCGACCGGGTTCTTGCGCACCGCCCCGGACGGCACCGCGAGCGGCGCGACCGACGCCGAGCAGGTGATGATCGACACGCTGAAGATCGTCACGTCGAGTTTGCTCGGAACGTCGGTGGGCTGCGCCCAGTGCCACGACCACCGCTACGACCCGATCCCGCAGCGCGACTACTACCAGTTGCGGGCCGTGTTCGAGCCGGCGCTGGACCCGGGCAAGTGGCGCCGGTCGGGCGAGCGGCTCGTGTCGCTCTACACCGACGCCGACCGAGCAAAAGCCGCCGCGATCGAAGCCGAAGCCGCGAAGATGCAGGCCGAGTTCAACCAGAAGCAGGCCACGGCCGTTCGCGCGGCGTTCGAGAAGGAACTGGAGAAGTTCCCGGTCGATGAACGGGTCGCGCTCCAGATCGCGTTCGGCACCGCGGAGGCCCAGCGGACCGAGGAGCAGAAGCGTCTGGTTGCGTCCAACCCGAAGCTCAATCTCACGCCCGGCGTGCTGTACCAGTACAACGCGAAGGCCGCCGACGAACTGAAGGCGATGCAGGAGAAGATTTCGGCGAAGCGGGCCGAGCGCCCGGCCGAGGGGTTCGTGGCGGTGATGGCGGAAGTGCCCGGGCGCGTGCCGGTCACGAAACTGTTCCACCGCGGCGACGCGCGGCAGCCGAAGGGGCCGGACCTCGCCCCCGCGGACCTCACGATCGCGGCCCCGGAGGGCAAGCGGTTCGAGGTCGCCGCGCCGGGCGCGGGCACACCGACCACCGGGCGCCGGCTCGCGTGGGCCAAACACCTGACCGACGGTACGCACCCGCTGTTCGGCCGCGTGATGGCCAACCGCATCTGGCTGAATCACTTCGGCCGCGGGATCGTGGACACGCCGGGCGAGTTCGGCAAGCTCGGCCAGCTCCCGACGCACCCGGAACTGCTCGACTGGCTCGCGTGCGAGTTGGCTGACCCCTCCCCCCAACCCCCTCCCCCAGGGAGAGAGGGGGAGAAAGAGGGCGGACGAACGGGAAAGGACGAACGCGCGCCGTTAAGCTCTCTTTCTCCCCCTTCCTTCTTAGGGACGGGGGCCGGGGGGTTAGGTTCTTCAGAAGCCTGGTCCCTCAAGCGACTCCACAAGCTCATCATGACCTCGGCAACGTACCGGCAGTCGTCGAAGCGCGACCCGGCGAAGGACGCGGCCGACCGCGGCAACGCGCTCTACGGCCGGTTCCCGGTGCGCCGGCTCGAAGCCGAGGCCGTGCGCGACCGCATCCTGGTGACCGCGGGGCGGCTCGACCTGGCGCCGTTCGGGCCGCCGGTCGCGGTGGTCGAGGACGCGACCGGGCAGATCATCACGCCCGACGACAAACCGCGCCGCAGCGTCTACCTCCAGGTGCGCCGCAGCAAGCCGATCGCGTTCCTGTCAGCCTTCGACGCCGCGACCATCGATCCGAACTGCGACCGCCGCAACGCCACCACGACCGCCCCCCAGGCGCTGATGCTTCTGAACAGCGAATTTGTGCGCAAGCAGGCGGGTCACTTCGCGGCCCGCGTGAACCACGAGGCCGCGACGGAGTTCCTCCGCGGGTGGTGGAACGGGACCGCTCCCGACCCGGTCGCGCTCCGGGTGACGGCCGCGTGGCGGCTCGCGTACCTGCGCCCGCCCACCGCGGACGAACTGCGGTTCGCCACGACCTTCCTCAAGAATCAGGCGCTGGTGCTTCGCGCGAACGTCCCGCACCCCGATTTCGCGGCCCTGACCAACCTCTGCCAGCAACTGCTGGCCTCGAACGAGTTCCTCTATGTCGATTGAGTTACCCGCAACGCGCCGCGCGTTCCTGTCGCACACCGCTGCCGGCGTCGGGTTCTACGCGCTCGCGCACCTGCTTTCGCGCGACGGGCTGCTCGCGGCCGACGGGCCGAGCAAGCCCGGCGAGAACCCGCCAGCGAGCCTCGCGCCCAGGCGCCCGCACTTCGCGCCGAAGGCAAAGGCGATGATCTCGCTGTTCATGCACGGCGGGCCGAGCCACGTCGATCTGTTCGACCCGAAGCCGGAACTGACCAAGCACAGTGGCAAGGAATACCAGGGCGACGTGAAGTACAGCTTCGTGAACCGCGCGAGCAAGAAGCTGTTCGGCACGCCGTGGAAGTTCGCGCGTCACGGCAAATCCGGTACGGAGGTGTCGGAGTTGCTCCCGCACACGGCCGGGATCGTGGACGACATCACCGTGATCCGGTCGATGCACACGGGCTTCAACGGGCACGAGGTGTCGATCCGTTACTTCCACGGTGGCATCGCGGGCATCACCGGGCGCCCGACGATGGGGAGCTGGATCGTCTACGGGCTGGGCACCGAGGCGCAGAACCTCCCCGCGTACATGGTGCTGTCCGACCCGGCCGGCTCGCCGGTCGATGCGGCGCACAACTGGAACTGCGGGTTCCTCCCGCCGCTCTACCAGGGCACGGTATTGCGCCCGCAGGAGCCGCGCATCCTCAACCTCGACCCGCCGCCGGACGCCGCGGGCGACATCCAGCGCCAGAACCTCGATCTGCTCGCCGAACTCAACAAGCGGCACCTCGAAAAGCGGCCCGGTGAGGCCGACCTGGAGGCCCGCATCGCCAGCTACGAGTTGGCCGCGCAGATGCAGACTTCGGCGAAGGAGGCGCTCGACGTGTCGCGCGAGCCGGAGCGGGTGCGGGCGATGTACGGCCTCGACCGCGCCGAAACGCGCGAGTACGGCACGCGGTGCCTCATCGCGCGCCGACTGGTGGAACGCGGGGTGCGGTTCGTGCAAATCTTCCTCGGCGGGCAGCCGTGGGACAACCACAACACCATCACCAATGGGCTGCCGGCGATCTGCAAGCGCACCGATCAACCGGCCGCGGCGCTCGTGAAGGACTTGAAGCAGCGCGGGCTGCTCGATTCGACGCTCGTTCACTGGGGCGGCGAGATCGGCCGGTTGCCGGTGTGCGAGGGCGAGCTGAACGCGAACGCGGGCCGCGACCACAACGGCCAGGGCTTCACCTGCTGGCTCGCGGGCGGCGGAATCAGGGCGGGCGCGACCTACGGCGAAACGGATGAAGTCGGGCACAAGGCCGCGGTGAACGTCGTCACGCCCAACGACTTCCAGGCCACGCTCCTGCACCTGCTCGGTCTGGACCACGACAAGCTCGTGTATCACCACGGCGGGAAGGCGCAGCGCCTGACCGACGGGCGCCCGGCCCGCGTCGTCAAAGAGATCCTCGCCTGACCGACGGACGCGGCGAGGAGGTGATGTGGCGATCCAGATCGCACTCGTGCCTTTTCCGGTCGAACCGCTGGCGTGAGCCGGCCGGGTGAGGCGAATCCGACCCGCCAGGCGTAGCCCGACGCTCCGAGTCGGATTGTCTTCCGTAGCCCGACTCTCCGAGTCGGGTCCAACTTGGCACCCGACTCGGAGAGTCGGGCTACGACAGAAGAACCCGGCCGGCTTAGGCCGGCGGTTCGACGCGGTAATCGCCGAGTGGGGCCGACTGGATTCGAACCAGTATAGTAGGTTTTATGAGAACCCTGCATTGACCGTTATGCTACGGCCCCTCGTCGCTGCGCCTTCTTCATTCTACTACCTCGTCACCAGCCCGATTACCTGCACGTCGCCGGGGTGAACGCGCACGCTCACGGTCGCGCCGTTCGCACCGGCGGTGGGGGTCAGGTCGCGCGGGCCGGTCCACTCCTTCGCGCCCTTTACCGGCAGCTTCGTCCGCAACACCACGTCCACGACCTGCCGCCGGTCCACGCGGGCGACGCCGTTCTGGGTCTTGTCCACCCCGCGGTTGTTCATCAGCAGTATGACAAACCCGTCCCGTGTCCGGTTCACCTGATACTGAATTTCCCCCGCGGGGCGCTTGCCGTCGGGCAGTTCCACGCTCACCGGTAAGAGGTCGCGGGTGAGGCCGTTCATCAGGTACGGCAGCACCGGGTGCGCCCGCTCGTCGAGACCGAGGCCGCGCGGGACGAGGATCGTAATCACCTTGCCCTGTTCGAGCGGGTGCGAGGTCACGAGCGGGTGCTTGCCGGTTGTCGCCAGCAGGACCGCGCCGATGGGTGCGATCTCCGCGACTTCGAACGGCGTCGCCGGTCGAACTTCCCCACCCGCGGGCGCCCACTCCTCGGCCCGCACGCGCTTCCCGGTCGGTTTGAAGCCGAGCATCCGGGGCGGCAGGTTCTTCGCGGCTTCGATGTTCACGACGAGCGTGCCCCCGGCTCGAACGTAATCCTCCAACGGCTTCGCCATCGCGGCTTCGAGGTTCACGTCGCCGGCGGCCCAGATCAGAGGGTAGTTCGTAAGCGCCGCGGCCCTCTCGGGGCGGTTCACGAGTACATCGAAGATGTTCCCGTAGCGCCCGTTGGGCATACTCTGCACGTCCGGCGCGGCGGGTTGCCCCTCCACCACGCCCACTGGGTGCCAACACACGTTGAATAACTCGCGCAGCTCGCGATCGGAGTCGTTTTCGGGGAACACGTGAAGCATCTTGCAGGCGTTGTTCACGCGCTCGTAGCCGTGGCCGTGGCTGAGCAGAATGCCGACGGGCGTAACCGGTTCGCCCCTGTCCGGGAGGCGCTCGGCGAACGCGAGGAAGTCTTCCGTCGCCCGGCCGAAGGGCGAGAGCTGGATCGGGTGCGTGCCCGGACCGGGGAGCATCCACTGGTTGCCGAGCCCCTGCTCCCAGAAGATGCCGCTCGCACCGGAGAGGTGGTTGAGGTAGTACATCTTGCGATACCAGCCGACACTGACGCCATCCGTCACCGCGTACTTGCTGTGGAACCAGCTCGGCGCCCCCCGCGGCACCACGGGTTGCTGCGTGAAGTAGTTGCACGCATCGCCGAAGTTGCCGCTGGCGTAGTTGATCCACGCCCCGCCGTACTGCCGGGCCGCGCCCCGCTCAAAGGCGATCCGCATCGGCGTGTGAATGTTCGTCGCGTCCAGTTCGTACCCGCTCACCTTCGCCCCGGTGTGGTGATAGAGGTGCGCGAGTGCGATGCTATCGACCGACAGGCACGCGATCCCTTTCGTCCAGTGGTCTTCGCCTACCGGCGTCTTGTAAATCTTCGACCACTCCGCGGCTTGTTGTTTCACCATCAGTTTGCCGAAGGCGTCAATGTGTTCGCGCCGGTTCGGCCCAGTGGTCACGCCGCTGTGCCCTACCCCGCCGGTGCCGTAGGCTTCGCCGTGGACGTAGCCCAAAAACTGATCCGCGAGCGGTCCGGTCAGGGCCGCGTAAGTCGCGGGACCGGTTTTGTCCGTGTACGAACCGCTGGCGTAGTTCGTCATGATGTAAAACGGCGCCTTGCTCTGCTCCAGCCACTTCCGCAGCGGCGAACCGGGTGAGAGGTCCGGCGAGTTGCCCAGGTAGAAGCCGGGCACGAGTAGCGAGGAGGAGATGATGGGCAGATCCTTCTTCCCCGCGAACTCCTTGTGAAACTTTTCACGAATATCGGCGGGCGGGGAGAACTGAAAGAACAGGTCGTATTTGCTCGTCGCCGGGTCGAGCTTCTCCCACTTCTTCGCGTCGTACTCCATCGCGGTCCACATGGCAAAGTCGCGCCCGCCGACCTTCGGCCGCGTGAAGTTCGGTTCGGGAACGCCCTTCCCGCGCCAGTTCGCGCCCGCCGGCGGGTGAAGGTCGAAGCTGGCGAGATAGGCGAACGGCGGCTTCTCTCGCCCGACCGGTTCGTACTTCAGATCGTCGGTCATGAGAATCGCATCGACCTGCCGCCACGCCTCGCCGGCCTTGTCGATGACGACCTCGATCTTCACGCTCCCGGCGTCGAGCTCGCAGTCGAACGAACCCCAGCCGAACGAGAAACCCCAGTAAAGTTGATACTCGTCGTTCTCCGGAACGACCGGTTTCGTGCCGAACTCATGCGCAATCACCGGTTTCCCGGTCGGTGTGAGCTTCAGTGAAAACGGCTCGGTCTTCTTGCGGTGATCGACGTAGCGCACCCACACGCGGTACTTCCCGGCCCGCGGCACGACGAGTGTTCGGCCGCAACTGGCTTTCGTCTCGGTCGCGGGAACGCCCATCGAGTTCCATTCGCTCTCGCCGCCCTGGGTCCACTCGGGCGAGATGCCCGGCCCCGCGATGCCCCAACTCCCGGTCGGCTTCGCCTCGCCGGTCCAGTAGCCGAAGTTCCCCTTGACGCCCTCGAACCACTCCGGTTCGAGCCAGAGATACACCGGCGGCTTCTCCGCCCCGCGAACGACAGCGGACGCGAATACAAACGCGAGAAGGGAGAGGACACAACGCATGATGGGAACCTGAAAACAGTGAGGCGAACCCGGCACGCAAGTGCCGGGGTGGATGGCGAACCCGGCACGCAAGTGCCGGGGTGGATGGCGAACCCGGCACGCAAGTGCCGGGGTGATGCGAAACCAGAGCGTAAGCGACGGACCGGGGCCGTGCAACACCCCGGCACTTGCGTGCCGGATTCGCCTACCGCAGCGCGAGGGTAGCGGGGATGCCGTAGGTGGGCAGCAGCGTGATTTGCGGGCTGAAGTCGATCACCGCACCGGGGTCGAGCGTGAACCGGTAGCGCTGGCCGACGGTCGCCAGGAGGATCGCGGCCTCCATCAGCGCGAACGTGTTGCCGATGCACACGCGCGGGCCGCCGCCGAACGGGTAGTAGGCGTACTTCGGGATGCGCTTCGCCAGCCCGTCGAGCCAACGCTCCGGGCGGAATTTCTCCGGGTCGGGGCCGAAGTACCGCGGGTCGCGGTGGCTCACCCACTGGCTCATGAAGATCGTCGTTCCGCGGCGCACGCGATAACCGCCGAGTTCGAGGTCGCACGTCGCCTCGCGGCCGATCAGGTACACCGGCGGGTAGACCCGCATCGCCTCCGTAATCACCGCATCGGTGTAGGGGAGGTTGTGGAGGTCGTCGGGCGTCGGTGAGCGACCGCCGAGCACCCGCGCCCACTCCTCCACCAGCTTCGCTTCGGCGTCGGGGTGCGTGGAGAGCAGATACCAGCTCCACGTGAGCGTCAGCGCGGTCGTTTCGTGCCCCGCGAGGTAGAGCGTCATGGCTTCTTCGCGGAGCTGCGTGTCGGTCATCCGCGAGCCGTCGTCGTCCTGCGCGGAAACCAGCCGCGAGAGCAGGTCGTCGCCCGGTTCCTTCCGCAACCGACCTTGTGCGATGAACCCGTCCACCACACGATACAAGTGTGCAATTGCCTGCTTCGTGCGCCGGTTGCGTAGGGTGGGGAACCACAGCGGAACCTTCACGAGCGTCCGGAACCGCTCACTCAGGAGGTCGAACGTCAGGCGCAGACTTTCCACGAACTCCGCGCGGTCGCCGGCGTCGTCGAGGCCGAACAGCGTTTTGAGCGCGATCGCGCTCGTCAGGTCGCTGAACTCTTCGTGAACGTTGACGCCCTGCCCGGGGCGCCACCGCGCCAGCATCGCGCGCGTCAGGTCGCTCATCACGGGAGCGTAGGAGAGGACACGCGCCTTGAGGAACGCAGGCTGCGACAGCCGGCGCTGCCGCAGCCAGAAGTCCCCTTCACTCGTCACGAGGCCGTTGCCCAGCACCGGCTTGTAGGCCCGCGCGCCGAAGTGCTTGATGTAGTGCTTCGCGTCGGTGACCAGTACCTGTTCGACGAGGTTCGGGTGGCTGACCAGGTACGTGCGCCGCGGGCCGAACCGGAAGCTCGCGATGTCGCCGTACTCGCGCGCGACCTTCAAGAAGAAGTCGAGGCGCTGGACGTTGAAGTCCCGCAGGCTGCCCCCGACGAGCGTTCCCTTCGGCCCGGGCGGCAGAGCGTGCGACGGCATTCGGTCACTCCGCAACGGGCGATGCTGTGTTTTTACCCCTTTGGAGCAAAAAACCGAAGACACTTTTCCGTTCCCCTCGCTCACCTCGCCGTTTACGCTAACCCCACCTCACCTCCCGGAGTCTCTCCCATGAACCGTCGCGCCTTCATCGCCTCGTCCGCCACGCTGGCCGCCGCGCCGCACCTGTTCGCCGCGGCGCGGGCCGAGAAACCGCTCCGCGCCGGACTGATCGGCACCGGCTGGTACGGCAAGTGCGACCTGCTCCGGCTCATGCAGGTGACACCGACCGAAGTCGTGTCACTTTGTGATGTCGATAAGAAGATGCTCGCCGCCGCTGCCGACCTGATCGCCGCGCGGGCCAAAACCGACAAGAAGCCGCGCACCTACTCCGACTACAAGGAGATGCTGAAGGAGAAAGACCTCGACGTGGTACTCGTCGCCACGCCGGACCACTGGCACGCGCTGCCGATGATCGCCGCGGTCGAGGCCGGGGCCGACGTGTACGTGCAGAAGCCGATCGGTGTGGATGTGATGGAAGGCAAGGCGATGCTCGACGCGGCCCGCAAGCACAAGCGCGTTGTGCAGGTCGGGACGCAGCGGCGCAGCACCCCACACCTGATCGACGCCCGCACCCAGGTCGCGAAGGCCGGATTGCTCGGCAAGATCGGCTACGCGGAGGTGTACTGCTACTACCACATGCGGAACAACCAGACGCCCCCGGTGTCGAAGCCGCCGGAATACTTCGACTACGAGGCATGGACCGGCCCCGCGCCCTTGCGCCCCTACGACTGCCCGAAGTACAACGGCGGCGACCCGCTCCCGCACCGCGGGTGGTGGCGCGCGTTCAACGAGTACGGCAACGGGATCGTCGGCGACATGTGCATTCACATGCTGGACATGGTGCGGTGGATGTTCGACCTCGGCTGGCCGACGAAGATTTCTTCCACCGGCGGCATTCTGATTCAGAAGGAGGCGCGGTCGAACATCTCCGACACGCAGACCGCGACGTTCGACTTCCCGGAGTTCCCGGTAGTGTGGGCCCACCGCACCTACGGCGCCCCGGCCGACCCCGAATATCCGTGGGGCGCGACCGTCTACGGCGACAAGGGCACTCTCAAGTTGAGCGTTCAGAAGTGGGAGTTCTTCCCGCTCGGCCAGAACAAGCCGAAACTGAGCGGCACGCCGCTCTACGAGTACGACAAGTACCCCGAGGACAAGACCGAGAAGGATCTGGAACAGCACGTCGCGTCGGCGATCCGGGTTCACATGCGCGACCTCTTGAAGGCCCGCGAGACCGGCGGCAAGCCGGTGGCCGACATCGAACAGGGCCACATCTCCACCGCGAGCTGCGTGCTGGCGAACCTGTCGATGCAACTCGGCCGTTCGCTGACGTGGGACGCGGCCAGGCACGAGGTGAAGGGTGACGCGGAGGCGAACAAACTGCTCAAGCGCGAGTACCGCCGCGGCTACGCACACCCCGCCGGATGAGTGGGCAGCAGTTAGTGGGCAGTGGGCAGAGAAAGCAGGAAGAAGCGCCGCAGATAGACGCAGAAAACCGCAGATCAGACAAGAAGATCGAGTGTATTGAACTCGGTCTTCGGTCTTCTGCCTTCTGTTTTCTCTGCCCACTGCCCACTGCCCACTAACTGCTGCCCAATTACTTCCGTGCGATCAGGCTCGCGAGGAAGCCGACGGGGTCGTTCCGGGCCTTTGCGGCTTCGGAGAGCGACGCGAAGTCGCCCGCCTTGCGGGCCAGTTCGTTCACCCCGGGGCAGATCAGGTTGCGCTCGTCCTCCGCCAGTAGGAACCGCTTCGCCGCGGCCAGCGCCTCCGCGGGCCGGTTCGCCTTCAGCAGCAGGTTGACGTACACCTGCGCCGCGTAGGTCGCGCCCTCGGCCGCCTCGCGGGCAGCCTTCGCCTCGAAGCGCTTTAAGTTCTCCTCAACGTTCTCCCCGGCGACGACGTTCAGATACGCGAGGTAGTCTTCGTACCCCTCCTCGAACGGCGCGTCGTTGCTGCCTTGCAGGTTCGGCGAGAGCTTGCGGCCGTAGGCGCACAGTTCGCGGGCGAGGTTCACCCCTTCGCCGGCGGTCAGGTGCATCACCGCCATCTGCACCACGCTCGACAGGTGCGACGTGTCGATGTGGTACGCGTCGTCCGCGAACAGCGCGGGATCGACGGCGACCAACTCCGGGATGCTGGCGTGCGGCGAAACGCTCGTCCCGCGGCCGGCGAGGTCGTTGCGGAGCCGCTCGGCGAGCTGCGCGTGCAGCGCCTGGGCCAGTTTGGTGACGCAGTAGGTGCGGAGGTCGGGGTCCGACGACAGGTCGGACCCGCTGACCATCGTGATGGCCGAACAGATCCCGTGCCGGTCGAGGACGAGGTCGAGGCCCTTCTTCGGCAACACACCGTTCTGCCAGGCGATCTCGATGATGGGGTACACGTCGTCGTCGGGGCCGGGGTCGAAGGCCTCGATCGCCTCGCGCATCGGTTCCGGCTCGCCGAGCATCCGGAAGAACGCCCAGGCCTTCGAGTAGTCCTTGCGTTTGAGGAGCAACGCGCCGACGTGCCGCCCGGCCTCGCGGATGGCGTTCTCGTAGGCTTCGTGCGTCTCCGGGGGCAGTTCGGACGCCGGGCCGGTGGGGAAGGGCGACACGCCGAGTTCGACCCGCTTCTTCATGAGCAGCGCGTAAAACAGCCCCTGGAAGTCTTCGGCCGCGCGCAGTTCCGCGATCAGTTCGTCAATCGCCGCCGCGGGGCCGCGGCTGGCGAGGGTGGATTGCAACCGCTCGAACGCGGCGGCGCCGAGTGTGGGTTGCGGGGTCTCATCGGGGTCGAACATCGGAAATGCCTCGCGGGGTGGGTAAGGTCAGTGTAGCAGAGGCGCCGCGAGGCGGCGCGTGCTACGACCCCTCGCGAGGGAGGTGAACCGCCGGCGTGAGCCGGCCGGGTTGTCATGAAGAACCCGGCCCACACGTCGTAGCCTGACTCTCCGAGTCGGGTTCTTCTTCAACTCCCGAAGCGAAGAATCCGACTCGGAGAGTCAGGCTACCCGAAGAACCCGACCGGCTCCCGCCGGCGGTTCGACACAACACGACACTGATGTCGCGTGGCGCACGCAATCCGCGTGCGCTACTTGTCCGGGTCCGGGATCACCTCGCCGCCGTTGCGGGTGAACAGGGCCTTGAGCGTCTTCTCGTCGAGCGTCGTCTTGAAGGCGCGGACCGAGCCGTCGCCGAACAGCGCCTGGAACGTGCCGCGGTTGCCCGGAGCGGTGATCTTCGGCAAGGCCTTCTTCGGGTCGAACGGGTAGTCGCCCGGCTTCGCCCACGGCACCAGTTCCGCCGTCTCGATCACCATGATCGTGTTCGACGTGCCGTCGGTGAAGTCCACGAGCTTGATCTTGGCCTTCGGCTCGAACGCGGCGCCCGGGCCGAGGATGCCGCGGTAGCTCGTCATGCCGTACTCCATTTTCTCCGGCAGCACGGCCTCCGGCGACAGGAACGTCTTGATGATGACCTGCGACCACTGCTTGTTATTGGCGCTGTCCCACGGCTCATCGAGCTTGAACTGCTTGTACAGGTTGTCCTGCTCGAGGAACGGGAGGATCGCGACGCGCCAGCTCAGGATCGGCTTGCCGTTCTTGTCCACGATGTCCTGCGGCAGGTGGCCGAACACGTCGTGGTAGTTGTGGATCGCGATCCCGATCTGCTTGAGGTTGTTGCTGCTCTGCGCGCGCCCGGCGGCCTCGCGCACCTTCTGCACCGCGGGGAGCAGCAATCCCACCGCCGTCGCCGACAGCCCGCCGATCGCGGTCACCAGTTCCTTCGGCACCGTCGCGGACGCGGCCAGTTCGTTGCCGGTGCGCTTCACCAGCGCGCCGGGGTTGGCGAGCAGCTCGTCCGATTGGGCGATCGCGCCGAGCGCGAACACCATGAACACCGCTTCGGGCAGGTCGCCGAGCTGCCGCGGGGTCTTCGCCTTCGGGTCGTACAGCTTGGCCTCCACGTCGGTCTTGAGCTTGGCGAGTTCCTTCCGGCCCATCTCGGCCAGTGCCTGAACGGCCTTCTCGGCGTTCTGCGCGTCGGCCGCGTTGGCGTACCCGGCGGCCAGATTGACTTTGACGTCGGCGCCGATGTCCATCGACAGGGTCACGCGCTCGGCCTTCAAGAGCGGGAGCAGTTCCGGCGGCGCCCCGGCGAACGCCTCCTTCGGAATGGGCAGCGCCGCGACATTCACGCACCCGACCAGCGCCTTGCCGCTCGCCGCGAGCTTGATCGCGTCGGCCATCGGCCCGGCCTTCGCCACCGGCTTCGCGAGGTACGCGTCGAGCGAGCCGTCGAACCCGATGACGAGGTGCTTGTTGTCGGGGAAGTAGAACTCCAGGTCCGAGTCCGGGCTGCGGTAGACGGTCTTGGCCCCGACCTTCTCCGTGGTGTGGTTGGGCAGGTACGCCTTCACGACCGCCGTCGGGTCGAACGCGGCGGAGAACGCGAACACCCCCACCGGCGCCGGTTGCTTCTTCTCGTTGATGAGGACGAACAGGGTCGCGCGGGAGAACGTGGACGGCGGCGGAACGAACTGTGCGTCGAGCGTGGCAATCGCCTTCGGCCCGGCCTTCTCGAACGTCTGGCGCAGCCCGCTCATCAGGTCGCTCTTCCACACGTCGGCGGCGCGGAGGTGAACGAACCCGACCGCGTCGGCGGGCACGAGCGCGAGATCGGCGGGCAGGTTGTCCGGCTGCGCGGCGAGGGCCGCCGGCGGGCCGGCGGGCCGGAACAGGACGACGGCCGCCGTCAGTGCGGCGAGCAGGGTACAGGCGGCGAATCGGCGCATGAGTGGTTCTCCTGGAAGAGTTTGAGCGTGTTGGCCTTGTTTTGACCCTGAAAGGGTCGAACAACGTAGCCCGGGGCAGCGCCCCGGGTAACGATGCGATTGTCTTCCAGCCTGAAGGGCTGGGACATCTTCTGTCGCACCCCTTCAGGGTGCAAATCCCATCTCATGCGTAACCCGGGGCGTTGCCCCGGGCTACGTTGTCCCAGCCCTGCGGGCTGAAGAGATATGTCACCGGAAATCGAAGTCGATCACCTCGCCGCCGCCCTTGGTAATCATGGCGTTGAGCTGCGCCTTCGACGGCAGCTTCGAGAACGTGCGGACCGAGCCGTCGAACAGCGCCGCCTGCGCCTTGCCATTGACCACCAGCCCGAGGAGCTTCGTCATGTCCTTCTCCGGGTCGAATTCCAGCTCGTCGGGCTTGGTCCAGATCACCGGCTCGGCCGCGGTCACGCACATCAGCGTGTTGCTCGTGCCGTCGGTGATGCCGGCGAACTTCCCGCCCATCACCCAGTCGAACCCGGCCCCGTTGCCCACGAACACGCGGTAGTAGGTCGTCGTGTCGCCCGGCTTGGTCTTGCCCGGCATCGCGTAGATCTTCGGCATCTTCGCGATCAGCTTCTTGTTATTGTCGCTGTCCCACGGTTCGTCGAGCTTGAACTCCTTGTACAGCGCGTCCTGCTCGATGTACGGCAGAATCAGAACGCGCCAGCTCAGTTGCGGCTTGCCCTTCTTGTCGCACACCGCGGCCGGCGGGAACTGGTTGTTCACGTCGTGATAGTTGTGCATCGCCAGCCCGATTTGCTTCAGGTTGTTGGTCGACTGGATGTTGGCCTGGGCCGACTGCACCCGCGTCACCGCGGCGGCGTAGGCGGAAGCCAGCGGCAGCCCGTCGAGGGGCAGCGTCGCGGTCGCGCGAGCCTCGGTGCCGTCCACCGAGAACTTCGCGCCCTTCGCCGCGGCCAGCCCCGCCTTGGCCACCTTCAGCAAGTCCTTCAGCCCGGGGTCGTTCGCGGCCTGCTTGTCGAGGTCCGGCAACTCGCCGTCGATCTCGTCGGTCAGCAGCTTGACGATCGCCGCCAGCGCCTTCTCCGCATCCACCGCCTGCGCCTCGCGCTTGGTCTTCACCCGCACGTTCAGTGCCAGCGCCTTCGTGAGGTCGAGCGTGGCGATGAGCGATTCGGACTTGAAGACCGGCTGGAACACCCGCACCGGACCGGGCAGGTCGTCCTTTTGCAACTCGTCGGGCAAGTTGGCGAACGTGACGCCCAGCGTCAGGGTGTGCTTCCCGCTCGCGGCGGCCTTGAGCGCCGGCACCAGCGGCCCCTCGGCGTTGTCCTGCGGCTTGGCGTACTCGTTGCCCAGCCCGGCCAGCACGACCGCGATCGTCTCCGACGGCGCAATCACGTTCACCTTCGTACCCCGCGGGAGCAGTTCCTCGACGCCGGCGGTCAACTTTTTCTTGTCGTAGGCGGCGCGGAAACGGATCACGATGCCGAGTTCCCCGGTGTCGTTGGGCATCTTCAACTTGGGAATGAACAAGGTGACCGATTTCACGTCGTCGATCTTCGCGCCGAGCGCCTTGACCGCACCTTCTTCGAGCAATCCGAACGTGCCCTTGTCCGCGGCGCGGAACGACTTCGTCACCTCGTGGTTCCAGATGGCCGCGGCGTCGGCGTGCAGGAAGAGCGCGGCGTCGGCCGGGACGTACTGAAGTTCGGTCGGCAGCACGTCGGCCCGCAGCGCGGTCGCCGGCGGTTGGGCCGTGGCCGAATCGAAGGGGCCGATCGCGACGATCGCGACGAGCAGCCCGGATAGGCCGCCGAGAAGAAATCGCGACCGGAATCGGAGCGAGCGCGGCATGACGGGTCTCCGGTGAAAGAAGGGGTTCGGGCGCGTTTGGGAGAGGCGGCGGGCGAAAAACGACAGAAAGTGCGCCAAATTACCAACTTCGCGCCGCGGTTTCCCGTTACACTCCCATAGACGCCTCGTCCGATCGCTGATTTCAGCCGATCGGGCACCGCTCCCTTGCTCGCGAGTCCTCGGATCCGTCCGGGGATGCGAGAAGAAGGCCTGGGCATCGGGTGGCTGCCGGTTCAGTGTGGGCATCCGCGTTCCATTTGGCAATCGTCGGATGCTCCTCTCCGGGAGTTTTCACCGCGGCACCCGGCGGGACCGTTCGCGAGCGGCATCACCTCTTTCTGAGGCGAGGCGGATCATGGTACGCACATTGCCACGGCGGCTCACGTCCCTGGCGTTCGGTCTGACTGTTCTCACCATTCTCCCGCTGTCGGGCGCGCTACAGGCTCAGCCGCGGGCCGGGTTCCGGGTGTCGGGGTCGTTCGGGTACCGGCCGC
>CAZBXY010000101.1:0-23904 GCA_964495365.1 uncultured Frigoriglobus sp.
CGGCCGCCGCGAACGCCCCAAGGCAGCCGTGGAGGAAGTCGGCCCAGCCGCCCGTTCGGCCGACCCACGGTTGAACGAACTCCACGCCGCCCGCGCCGGCGACCGCGACGAGGAGGCTCCGCCCGAGGGGCGGGCCGAGACCGACATGAAGCACAACGAGGAGCGCGGCGAAGAGGGGCACGTGACCAAAATCGAGAAACGGCCCCTGCCAGATCCCCAGCCAGCCCGCCGGCACGGGCGCGAGAAGGAGTACCCCGACCGTAACGAGAGCCGCGCCGACGAACAGCCGGTCTCTCGGGCGGTCCCCGTTCCCGTTCATGCACGACTCCGATCGCGGGCTTCAAAGTCCTTCCCGGGGATCCCAGTCGTTGTACCGCTCCTCCCAGTCGATGTCGCACGCCCGACAGTGCCACCGCTCGTACTGCTTTCCGCCGCAGACCGGGACCGAGTAGAACTTGGACCCGCACCGGGGACAGCGGCTCGCGATGGCCGCCAGCAGCAACCGCCAGACGACCCACAGACCAAACGGCACCGCGGCCAGACCGATCCAGAACCACGGCGACGAAAACATACGGACGCCTTCCGGGCGAGAAAGTCGCGGGGGCAGGCTACGCTGTCCCACCCGGAAAAACGGATGCGTATCGTGGCGCCATGTGATGGATCCGCAGAACGATTCACCTGGGCTTGCCAACGCGCCGCCCGTTCGACCCGGAGGCCGGTGAGCCGATCACGTGTCGGGGCGAGTGTAACGGGGCGAATGCAATGGGTGGGTCGATCGAGTCAGATTCGACCCAACAGCGAGCGCGGAATGGTACGCAAAATAATCGCCCGCGAAGCTTCGACAACGGGGAAAATGTGAAATCTCATCAGTGATGAGAATCGCAGTTGAGGCCCCGTCGGAGCGCGATCGGAGTTTCAGCGTGGGGCGTGCCAATCGCAGAGAAAACAATAATCATCTTCATTCTATTGGAAATAATAGCAATCGGATTTCCCGGTAGCGGGCGCCGGCCGGGTGCTTTAAACTGGGTTGGGTGAGGCCCATTCGCACGGGTCGCACCAAATTCCGTTGCAGGTGTCACAATGCCCGCTCCAGCGAACGCGGAACCCGAGCACGTGACGGAGGCGTTTGCGACCGCCTGCCGGTTCTCCGGTTCGCTGGTCCTCGGTGCCACCCACCGCGTCACCGGCGCCGTTCAATCGTTTACTCTCGCCCGCCCTTTCGCGTTCATCGGCCGGATGAAGGGACTGGACGTTCGACTGGAAGACCCGAGCATCAGCCAGGGCCACATGTACCTCCAGGTGGTCGATGGGGTGCCGCACTGCTTCGATCTGGGGAGCCGGACGGGTGTTCTGTGGGACGACGGGGGAAGCGGTAGCGGTCCGGTGTATCCTGACCAGACGCTCCGACTCGGCGCGTACGACCTGCGGATCTCCGGGGGCGCGGAGCGGTACGCTCTCGGCGAAGACGCCCGCCCAGACGGTCTCGAAGGCGTGAACCCGCACCCCTTTGCCACCCTCGAGGTCCATTCCCCCACAAGCCCCAGTGGGCACTTCGCGCTGGACCGCCCGGTCACGCTGATCGGCCGGCACCCGAACTGCGCGCTGCGGTTCCTGGATCCGGCGACCGCGTACTTCCAGTGCGCGCTGGTGGTCACCCCGACCGACGTTTGGTGTGTCGATCTGTTGAGTTTGAAAGGGACCGTAGTGAACGCGCGTCCGGCCCGCTTGACCCGGCTCCGCGACGGCGACCTCATCGAACTCGGCAAGATCGCGCTCGTACTCCGCGGCGGGGAGCACCCCAGGGAACAACCGTTGGTCCACACCAACCAGGCTGGTTCCCTCGCGGTGCCGACGACCGTTCGCACGACCGCAACAGACCCGGTTGCCGCGGTCGCCGCGACGCTGGCCCCGTTCCGGGAGATGATGGAGCAGTTCCAGCAGTGTTTCGTAAACATGGTGCAGATGATTACCGCCATGCAGCAGGAACACACCTCGATGATGTGCGAGCAGATGCGACAGGTCCAGGAACTGATGCTCGAGCTGCGCGGCGCCCCCAAGCCCGGACCGGCGCTCCCGACCGGCCCCGCGGCACCAGCACCGACACCGGCTCCGAAAATGCCAACACCGAAGGTGGCCCAAGGACCGGAGGCCGATGCCCTCACCGACGCGCACGGTTGGTTCCTCGACCGACTGGTGAAACGCGGGCAAACTTCCGCCCCGAAATGACTCCACTTCTGCTCCGGACAGTCGCGTGTCAGGTGCGGTCACATCGCAAAGACAACTGCTTGAATATCGCTCCGAAATTTTGCGCCGACCATAATCGGTCCTCACTTGTGGGGGCCGATTATGGTCTGGAATGAATGTCGGTAATTCTCTGATTTTTCCGCCGAGGTGTGTTGTGCTACTGCCTCAGATCCCTTAGAGTAATGACCTCTCCGAACGGATACCTCCCGGCGGATTTATTACCCACGCCATACCGCGGAGGGTCCGAATGACGAGTTGTTTTGCGGCGGGTTGATCGCGAACGACGACCGCAGTCCGCGAGCTTCGGCGACGACCGAACGACGCGGATCTGAGCGGGCGGAACTCGCAAAATCCACCGATCTCTTGATTACCGAACAACGGAGCGATGGCACGCGGACCGATACCGTTTGTTTTGCTGACGAATCCGCAACGTGATGTACTTCAATGTCGCCCTCGACTCCCACCTTCCGAGCCTCCCTTGCGCTCGCCCTCGGCGCGGTCGTTTGGGCCTATTGGACGACGTTCGCAGAGATCGCCGACCGGTGGGCGACCGATCCGCAATATTCTCACGGTTTTTTGGTCCCTCTGTTCGCGGCCTACCTGCTGTGGACCCGCCGAACGAAACTCGCGGGGGCTGACCTCGGCCCGCGCTGGTGGGGCATCGGCATCGTTCTGCTCGGAGCGGGGTTGCGACTCGCGGGTCACGTGTTTTACTTGCCGTGGCTCGACGCGACTTCCCTCCTGGTGGTTCTGGCCGGGTTGACGGTCGCCGGTGGGGGCCGGCCGGCTCTGGTCTGGGCTTTGCCCGCCGTCATTTTTCTCGCCTTCATGATCCCGCTCCCGCACCGGTTCCAGACCGTCCTCGGCGGGACGGCCCAGCGGGTCGCGACCCTCGCCAGTACCTACGCGCTCCAGACGCTCGGCGTTCCGGCCGTGGCCGAGGGTAACATCATCCTCCTGACCGAAACGCGCCTCGGGATCGTCGAGGCGTGCAGCGGGTTGACCATGCTGGTCACCTTCTTCGCGCTGTCGGTCGCGGTCGCGATCCTGGCCCACCGGACCTGGTGGGAGAGCGCGATCGTGATTCTCAGCGCCGTTCCGATTGCCGTGATGGCGAACGTCGCCCGGATCACCGTCACGGGCGTGTTGTACGAGGCCCAGCGCAACGACCTGGCCCGGGCCGTGTTCCACGACCTGGCCGGGTGGCTGATGATGCCCCTGGCGCTCTCGGGTTTGATCGTCGAACTCTCTTTCCTCGGTCGGGCGTTTCCCGGTGCCAACCCGGCACCGGACGGATCCACTCCCCCGGGGCCGTGAGCGGTCGCGCTCACAGAACCGGGTGCTCCTTGAAGATCCATGAGGCGGACGATGTCGAGCGAGAACGAACGAATCGGCCCCGCGGACCCGCCGAAGGCGGGCGGGCTGAATCACCGCCTGGTGCTCTACGCGATCCGCCGGCGGCCGGTAGCGGTGGCGGGGATCGTGGCGCTGACCGCGTGCGCGGTCGCGGCCGTGTGGCTGTACCTGCCCTTTCCGAAGGTCACGGCGGCCGTCGTGTTCCACGTCGCTCTGCGGGAACCGAGCGTGCTCGGGTCGGGGGACGGGGGCACCCCGTTCGCGTCGTATCGGCAGGCCCAAAGCTCCCTGGTCAGGAGCCGCGCGACACTGAACTCGGCGCTCAAACAACCGGGGGTCGGCGACCTGACGGTCGTCGTTCGCGCCGAACCCGACTCGCTCACCTGGCTCGACCGGAAGCTCGTGGTTGATGCCAAGACCAGCGGATCAGAGTTCATGCGGGTGACGATCGAGGGGGACGACGGGGACGAACTGAAGGTTCTGCTCCAGGCGGTCGCCACGTCGTACCTCGCCGGCGTCGATGAGCGCGACAACGGCGAGCGGAAGCGGAAACTGGCGAAACTCGAGGCGACCCAGCAGGGCTACCGGACAACGGTCGAGCAGTCCCAGAAGCGGATCGACGACATCGCTCTCATCCTCGGGGCCACGGACGGCGTGACACTGGCCATACTGGACGCAAACCGCAACGACGACCTGCGCCGGGCGTCCCACGACCTCTCGGTCGCGCGCGACGCGTACGCGCTGGCCGGGCGGGAACTGGCCGCCTGGGACGCGGCCAACACGCCCAAACTCGGAGACGCGCCCCCGCCCGTGACCGTCCCCGAAACGGTCATCGAACGAGAACTCCAGCAGGACCGCACGCTGGCCGAGCTGGAAGCCGCGCTGACTCAGGCCACCACGGCCCTCGTCCGGGCCGAAAAGGATCTCGATGAGGGGGCCCCGGCCCTGACGCGGGCGCGCGAGAAAGTGGAGGACGCGAAGGCCAAGCGCGACAAGTACCGGATCGCGCAGCGCGCGACGATCGAGGCCCGGTTGCGCGAGACCTACCGCGAGGCTCAGGAACAGGCCAAGACGAACCGCCGCATCGATTTGCAAAACAAACTGGCCGCGTGCGGCCAACAGATCCAGGTGGCCGAGGAGCGCGTCAAGGCCGCCAACAAGGAGATCGAGAAGGCGAACATGTACCGGCTCGACCTGGCCAAGGCCAAGCGCCAAATCGAGCATAATGAACAATTGAGCAAAGAAATGGCGCAGCAAATCGAGCGCCTCCGGGTGGAAATCGGCGCCGGCTCCCGCGTGGTGTTGCACGAACCACCCCATACCATCACCGGGCTCGAGGGGAACCGGCGACTCAAGTTTGCCGCGATGGCCGGGGTCGGGGTGTTCCTGCTCGGCTTCTCCGGGCTTGTCGGCTGGGAGTATCGGGCCCGGCGCGTGACCCACGCGGACGAGGTGACCGCCGCGGTCGGGGTGCGCCTCCTGGGCACGGTGCCCCCGATCCTGGCGCCCGGGTCCGGCCCCCAGGCGGCGCTCGCCCGCACGACGCTGGTCGAGGCGATCGACACGATCCGGACCCTGTTGCTCCACAGCGCCTCGACGGGCCGCGGGCTGCGGACGATCCTGATCACCAGCGCCGGGTCGGGCGAAGGGAAGACCTCGCTCTCCGGACACCTGGCGATCAGTTTGGCCCGGGCCGGGTTCAACACGCTGCTCGTCGATGGCGACCTCCAAGGGCCGTCCGCGCACGCCCTGTTCGATCTGCCCGCGGCCCCGGGGCTGTGCGAACTGCTCCGCCGGGAACTCGACACGACCGCTGCGGTCCGGACCACCACCCTGCCCGGCCTGTCGGTACTCCCCGCGGGGACGGTGGACCTGGCCGCGCGCCAGTGCCTCATCGGCGCCCGGTGGCGGCAGGTGCGGCAGGAACTGGAAGGCCGGTTCGATTTCCTGGTCATCGACACGGCCCCGCTCCTGTCGTTCTCCGACACCCTGTTGCTGGCCCGCGAGGCGGACGGGGTGGTCCTCTCGGTCCTGCTCGGGGTGAGCCACATCACGCACCTCGCCGAGACCGAGGCGCGGCTCCGGGCGGTCGGAGCGCCCCTGACCGGGGCCGTGGTGAACGGCGTGTGGCAAGACGCGCACCGGGCGAGTTCCCGGTACGGCAGCGCACCGCGACTCACGGAAGGGATCGCGCAACCGGCTGACGCGGAGGGCGTCCGATGAGGTACGCGCCCGCACCCCTGTTGACTGTTGCCGTCGCGGTGACCGCGCTGGGGATCGGGCACGGGGTGGCGACGGATCGGTGGGGCCCCTCGGGGCAACTCGAGCGGTCGGTCGCGGCGCTCGACCGGGTTCCGACCACCTTCGGGGACTGGACCCCGGAACCGCTCCGGTACGACCCCGAGGAGATGGCCCGCGCCGGGATCCGGGCGGGGCTCCACCGCCAGTACCGGAACGCCCGGACGCGGGAGAGCGTGTCGGTCCTCCTGATCTGCGGGCGCGGCGGGCCGCTGTGTGTTCACACGCCCGAAGTGTGTTATGCCGGGACCGGTTACCGGGCCGTGGGGGCTTCGACCCAGAAGGTACTCGATCTGGGCGAAGCCGGGCGGCACGACTTCCGGGTGGTGCGGTTCACCAAACCCGACGGGGTTCCCCAGGCGCAGCTGGAGATCTACCTCGCCTGGTCCCGCGACGGGCGCACGTGGACGGCGCCCGAGACCCCGCGCGCGAGCCTCGCGCGGGCCCCGGCTTTGTACAAGTTGTACGTTGCCCGCGAGGTTCTCCCCAACACCCGGTCCGAGGGGGACGACGCCCACGCGTTCCTCCGCCGGGCCCTGCCGGAGTTACGACGCACGTTGCCCCCTGAGTAACCGCGATTAGCCCAGCCCTTGCGAAGTTTGCCGCGCCTACGGAGTCCGCCCAATGCGCCCGACCGAAACACGGCCCACAACGACCGCACTTACCGAAACGCAAACCCACCCCGTTCTGGGCGCGCCCGCGCCGCCCGCACGCACGCAGCGGGTGTGCGATCTGGTTCTGGGGACCGCCTTCTTCGCCGGAGCGGTGCCGGTGATCGTGGCCCTCTGGGCGGCCGTCCGGCTGACCTCCGTCGGTCCGGGGTTTTATTCCCAGGTCCGTGTGGGCCGCAACGGGCGGCCCTACCGGATCTTCAAGATCCGTACCATGACCCACGACTGTGAGCGGAAGTCGGGGGCCCAGTGGGCCACGCGGCATGACCCGCGGGTCACCGCGCTGGGGCGCGTCCTGCGGAAGTTGCACCTCGACGAGCTCCCCCAACTCTGGAACGTACTCCGCGGGGACATGAGCCTCGTGGGGCCGCGGCCCGAGCGCCCGGAGTTCGTCGGTCCCCTGTCCGTGGCCGTTCCCGGGTACGGGGACCGCCACCGGGTCCGCCCGGGGGTGACCGGGCTGGCCCAGATCCAGCTCCCGGCCGATACGGACGTCGCGTCCGTTCGGAACAAGTTGGTTCTCGACCGCTACTACGCCGAGAACCGCGGCCCGTGGCTCGACGCCCGGATCATGCTCGGGACCGCGATCTACCTGTTGGGGTTCTCGTACGCCACCGTGCGCCGGGTGATGCGCCTGCCGAACCCGCTGCCGGACGGGAACACCGAGGCGCCCCTTCCGGTGGGCCCGCCGAAGCCGGACGGGGCCAGTTGTCCCGGCCCGGTGTCGAAGGCGGCCGGTCCCCCGCGGCTCGATTCGGTCCCGTGTGGGAACGGCTGATGGATTTCGCACTGTTCGTCGCCCTGAACGCGGTGCTGCTCATCCGGCCGGAGGAACTCTTCCCGGACATTGCGGGCGCGCGCCTGTATTTGGTCGTTATTTGCGGGTGCCTCCTCGCAACGGGCCCGCGGCTGTTGGCGAAGTTGCAATGGTCCGAACTGAAGACCCAGCCGATTACCGTGTGCGTCTTGGGGCTGTGGGTGTCGGCCGTTCTCTCACAACTGGCGCGGGCGCACATCGGCCTGGCGATCGATTTCGGCGCCGAGTTCGGCAAGGTGATGCTCTACTATTTGTTGTTGATTAGCGTTCTCGACACGGAGAGCCGGTTACGAGCCTTCCTCGGTTGGATCGTGGTGTTCGTGGTTGTAATCACGACACTCGGATTGCTCCAGTACTACGGGGCGATTGATTTGGTGGCGCTCAAACCCTTGGAACGAAAAGATTACAGGGACGCGGAGGCAACTACCATCCTGCAGTTGTGTGGGACGGGTATCTTTAACGACCCGAACGACATGTGCTTGGTCTTGGTGACCGGCACGATCTGCGCGCTCTATCGCGCGGTCAGCGCCGACGGTCTGACCGGTCGACTTCTCTGGTTCGGGGCCATCCCCCTGTTCTGTTATGCAGTGACGCTGACGCAGTCGCGTGGCGGGTTGCTCGGCCTGTTGATCGCGGTCTTCGTTTGGGCGATCGAACGGTTCGGATGGAAGAAGTCACTCCTGCTGATGGTCGCGCTGTCGCCGGCGGCTGGCCTGTTGGGCGGGCGCCAGACGAACATCACCCTCGAAAAGGGCGACACGGCGATCGGTCGGGTCGAGTTGTGGGCTGTCGGGTTGGGGGAGATGAGGGGGAACCCGCTGACGGGGATCGGGGTCGGTCGGTATCCAGAAGTGACGAGGGGGTACGTCGCCCACAACTCGTTCGTTCACGCATACGTGGAGATGGGGCTGCTCGGGGGCGGTTGCTTCTTCGGAGCCTTCTGGTGGGCGGCCACGTGGGCGCGGCGGGTCGCCCCCGAAACCGGTCCCGCCCTCGCACAATTAGGACCGTTCGTCCAGGCGATCGTCGTTGGCTACGCGGGCGGGGCGTTTTCGGTCTCCCGCGTTTACGTCCTGCCGACGTATCTCACCTTGGGGTTGGCGGTGTGTTACCTGCGACTGGCACAGCCGGCGGTCCCCGAGTGGGCGTGTTTCAACCGACGGCTGGCGATCCGTCTCGCTGGCGTGAGCGTGGCGGGCTTCGTGGCGATGAACGTTATCGTGCGTTTGTTGTTGGGAGTCGCCAGTTGATCGCCGAGCGCCGGACCGAGCGCGCCGCCAGGAATTGACGGACATATGAGTACCTATTTGCCACTATTGAGCCTGATCATCTCTTGCGTCTCGTTCGGGTACGTCGCGCACCTCTCATTGACCGGAACCGTGGTCGCGCTGGGGACGTTTGTGGTCATGGCGGTTCCCGGGATCGTTCTCCTGCGTCGCGTGTGGCCCGAGGATCAGGCGGGGCTTCCCGTTCTCGTTTTCGGTTCCGTTCTCGGACTGGCCCTCGGCCGCTTTTGTCTGGTCGCCACCAGTCTGGTCTGCGGACCGGGGCCGCTCGGCGTCGGGATCGCCTTGCTCGTTTTGATCGGCTCGTCGGCCCTCGCGTTCTGTTGGTTCGGGCGGCGGCTCCTGCCCGGATGGGATGATTCGGACGCTCAAGAAGCCAAGTGGATCGGATCGCTTCTGACCGTTCTGTTCTTCTCGCTGGCGGTCGTTTATTGGGGGGTCGGCCGCCCGACCCCACAGGGGTTTGCGTTCGTGCCCTACTTCGACCTCGATTACCTGAATCACGCGTCGGTTACCGCCGAACTGACTCGCGGGATCCCCCCGGAGAACCCGGACTTCGCCGGCGAACGGCTCCACTACTACTGGGGCTATCACCTCTGGCCCGCCGCGATCAAAAGCCTCACCGGTGTTTCGGCCCGCGAGGCCCTGACCGCGACCGTTCTGCCGACCGTCGCCCTGTTCGTGGCCGCCGTCGGCCTGTGGCTCCGCTCGTACCTGTCCGACCGGGTCGTCCGCTACGCGGCGGTCGGGGTGGGCCTGTTCGCGTCCAGTTACCTCGGGCTCTTGGCCCTCGCCAAACTGGCGCTCCCGTCGGTGGTTACGCGGGTTCCGGGGCTGAGCGGGGGGGGCGGCGACTCGATGCTCTCTCACTGCTGGTTCCGCGACTTCCTGTACGAGCCGCACGCGGTGACGGCGCTCAGCTTGTTCCTGGCCGTCATGGTTCTTAACCACGCGCGACCGGCACGGCACTCGTGGGGCGCCGGGTGCCTGATCGGGGTCGGGTTCGGGGCCATGATGGTGACCGACACGTTCGTCGGCATGGTCGGACTGGTCTGCTTCGCCGTCACCAATCTGTCCGGTTTTTTCCGCGACCCGCCCGCCCGCCCGCCGCTCCTTCTGGCGGCGGGCGTTACGGTGCTAGTGTTCGTCGGGGCCCGCGCGTTGGGAGTTTTCCCGGACGGGAACCGCGCGCTGGGATTGGGCGTACACCCGATGACGAAGGTCGCCCCGCTGTACTTGTTGGGGGAGCTCGGGCCGCTCTTCGTGTTCGGGGTCGTTGGTGCGGGAATGCTCCTCTACCGCGGCGGGTCCGGCGGCTGGCTCCCCCTCGTCGCGCTCCTGGGGTCAACGCTCCTGCTCGGCTTCTGTCTCCGGATGGCCGCGGTCGAACCGAACATCGTACTTCGCAAGAGCCTCAAGGTGCTCCAGTTCCCGTTCGTGGCGCTCACGGCCGTGGCCCTGCGCGCGGTTCTGTCGGACGCCCGCCGGTTCGGCTGGGCCGCGGTACTCGTCGTCGTGCCGGGACTGGTCACCCGCGGCACGGACACCTTGAAATACCTCGACCTGATCGGCCCGTCGTCGACCACCTACGTGACCGGTGAAGAGATGGAGATGCTCGACTGGGTGCGGGCGAACACCCCGTCCGACGCGGTCCTCCTGACCGTCAACCCGGACCGGGTCTACGGGGCGGGCACCGATCGCCTCATCGTCGCGTTGGGCGAGCGGCGCACGTATTACGATAACGACTTCATGCCCCGGGTTTATCAGGTTCCCGCCCCGCTCATCGAGGAGCGGAAGGAACACCTCCGCCGGCTCTTCGCCGCGAGCGACGCCGAAGCCCTGTCCGGTGTTCTCGCCGACCTCCCGCCGCTCTACTTGTACGTCGCCGAGCAGTCGCCGGGGCCGATCGCGGCGGTGCGCGTGCTCGAGGAGCGCGGGGCGCTCCGCCTCGTACACCGCTCCGGCCAGTTTTCCCTGAAACAGGTGGTGAAACCGACCGGTACGGCACCGAACCAGTGAGCCGACCGGCGCCAACGAGATCGGGAGACGTTCCCGGGACCGGCCTTGATTCGTTGATGAGGAACGTGGCGTGCCGTTTCTGATCCGACGACTCGGGAAGGCCGGCCACGGGGTGTAGACCGTGTGCTAGGTTTGACGGAAAGTTATCTGCAACTGGAGATCCGGCCCGCTCCGCGTTCGACCCGGTTGGGACGAGAAGGTATGATGAGTACGAATTTCGTGCAGACCCCAACAGTGAGCGACCCCGCACCGGGTGACGCCGCGCCGCGGGCCGAACTCCCCCCCGCGCCCCGGCACCAGACGGTGATCGAGCCCGCGCGCCGGTGGGAGTGGGTCAACTGGGCCGAGATCTGGCGGTACCGCGAGTTGCTCGTCTTCCTGGCCTGGCGCGACGTGAAGGTGCGCTACAAACAAACGGTCCTCGGGGCCGCGTGGGCGATCCTCCAGCCCGCCATGATGATGGTCGTTTTCACCGTCTTCTTCGGCCGGCTCGCCGGGCTGTCCACCGACGGCATCCCGCAACCGGTGTTCTTCCTCACCGGCATCCTGCCGTGGTTCTTCTTCTCGACCGCGGTCACCAACGCCGCCAACAGTGTGGTCGGGTCCGAGCGGCTGATTACGAAGATCTACTTCCCCCGGCTCGCGGTGCCGTTCGCAACGGTTCTGGCGGCGGCGGTGGATTTCCTCGTCGCCTGCGGCCTGTTGGTCGCGGTCCTGGTCGGCTACGCCGTGGCCGGCTACCCGATCGCTCTGGGGTGGCAAGTGCTCTTGGTGCCGGTCGCGATGGGGCTGGTGGCTCTGACGGCGACCGGCCTGGGAACCCTGCTGTCGGCCCTCAACGTCGCCTACCGCGACTTCCGTTACGTGGTCCCGTTCTTCATCCAGATCGGCATGTTCGCCACGCCGGCGATCTACATGCGCCCGCGGGGCAACGAGGGCGAGGCGGTCGCATTCTTGCTGGCCGCGAACCCGATGAACAGCCTCGTCGAGACGTTCCGGGCCGGGTTGCTCGGCGGGTCGGTCCCGTGGACCGGGTTGGGGTTCGCTGCGGCGGCGGGTGTGGTCATCTTCCTGGCCGGGTGCTTTTACTTCCGCAAGGTCGAGGACCGGTTCGCGGACATCGTGTGAATCGGAACCGAAGGGACAGCAGACATGGCGGCGATTCGCGTGGAGGGCCTCGGGAAGTGCTACCGGCTGACTCACGGGAGCCAGCGCGGGGGCTACCGCACGCTCCGCGAGAGTCTGGTCGACGCGGTGAAGGCCCCGTTCCGACGAGCCTCCGCCGGCGGACCCCAAACCGAGGATTTTTGGGCGCTCTCCGACGTGTCGTTCGCGGTGCAACCGGGCGAGGTGGTGGGCATCATCGGCCGCAACGGGGCCGGTAAGAGTACGCTCCTGAAGATCCTCAGCCGGATCACGAAGCCGACGACGGGCCGGGTGGAGATCAACGGCCGCGTCGGGAGCCTGCTCGAAGTCGGAACGGGTTTCCACCCGGAACTGACCGGCCGCGAGAACATCTATCTGAACGGCAGCATCCTGGGGATGAGCCGTGTGGAGATCGCGAAGAAGTTCGACGAGATCGTGGCGTTCGCGGAGGTGGAGAAGTTCCTCGACACTCCGGTGAAGCGCTACAGCAGCGGCATGTACGTCCGCCTGGCGTTCGCGGTCGCGGCGCATTTGGAACCGGAGATCCTCATCGTTGATGAAGTGCTCGCGGTCGGGGACGCACAGTTCCAGAAGAAGTGTCTTGGGAAGATGAGCGACCTTGCTTCGAGCGGGCGCACGGTTCTGTTCGTCAGCCACCAGATGGCCGCGGTGCAATCACTTTGCTCACACGCGGTGCTGATGGAACGTGGGCGGATTCGGAACTTCGGCGAGAAGACCCGCATTATTGCGGAATACATCGCCTCGGCCTCTACGACCAATACTGCTGGTGCGTGGTTTCAACTGGAAGCGAATCAGCGTTCAGCTAAGGATCGCGCCTGGTTTACAGGAATCAAGTACGGAAGTGATGTCGCAGAGGCGGCATACGGCCTCTTCCCAGATGGATCCGCCCTCTTTGATATTAAGATCCACTCGTGTGAAGTGATCAATCCGGTTTACATTGCGCTCAATCTGTATGATCGGTTTGATACCTGCCTAATTAGCTCCAATACGGGGCGATCTCCTGTCAGCCAAAAGTTGGTCTCTGGAGAGAATATATTTCGACTTCAGATTGAAAGTTTGCATCTGAATTCCGGATCCTATCGGCTTGGCCTATGGATGGCAGATGGTAATTCGGTCCTGGACGTGGTTCCAGATGTTGCAAGTGTCACGGTCAGTGATTATCGACCGAAGCGGGAATCTGTAGCGTTGGGAAGTGACGGTACCGTCACAAGTCGATTTACAATCGAGTCGCTCGCTCATGCCGGCCAAGATTGATTCTCGCATCCCTGTATGGCTTCGTGTGGGGTAACAATGTCTGCGCGGATTTCGGTCATCATTCCAGTTTACAATGGAGGGCGTTTTATCCTTGATGCCCTCTCTTCCGTTTGTGCGCAAACATATTTACCTACTGAGATCGTAGTCGCTGATGACGCATCCACCGATAACACGCGCGATCTCGTAACTGAGTTTGCACGAGCTGCGCCTGTGCCCATCAAGCTCTTTAGTATGGAGAAGAATACTGGCGGACCGTCGCGACCGATAAATGAAGCGTTTCGGCGGACCACTGGAGATTACGTTACGGTTCTTGACGCTGATGACTGCTTCGCGCCAGAGGCGTTTGCCACCTATGTTGCGATGTATGAGGTTGATCCGACAGCGAAGGTGGGATTGGCGGCAACAGACTTGATGATGTTCGAAGACAGGACGGGGCGAATCATCATGCCATCGTCCTTTGCGCGTTGGCCCGAACTTCTCGGCCCTGTCCTCACCGACAATTCTCCAGTCGGTGTGTTGCTCAGTCGGGACCAAGCGGTTCGAGCAGTTGCGCTCGGTTTCGCAATCCCGTTCCGTGGGTTGATTGCGCGTGAGGCGTGGGAGGCAATCGGAGGGCTAAACCCAAAGTACCACATTACGAACGACTGCGATTTCACTTGGCGTCTCGTGGCAGAAAGCGACTTTCGGGTGCGTCTGCTCAATCGCACGCTTAATCGTGTCCGGTCAAGTCCTGGTACTCTCTCATCGAGAGAAATCGATATGGATCGGCAACTTGTGGGCCTCTACCGTGATATGCTTGCGGTTATTCGAGATCCAGATGTGCGGGTTCAGCTTCGCCGACAATTGCGAAAGAAGTTGTTTGGTATCGCATATCAGTCCTACAAGGACCGACGATACGGCACGCTTTTCCCGGCTATGTGCGCATTAGGGGTAGAGCGACTGCGTACCGCGATCCTTCCAGACTGACCGTTTTCAGCCTAATCTCCTTTGTCCTTCGAGTGCATTCATTCCGTTTTCCAACACGCGTGGCCTCAATGTCAACGAGTACTACCGTTGCTCCTCCTTCTTATTGGGACTCGGTTTATCAGGGACAGAGGTTAGTGTATGATGAGGATGGTGTGCTTTTTAAGGATTTGTTTGCCAAACATCTTGGTCGTGGAGGCACCTGCTTCGAGATCGGGTGTTACCCTGGACCATACCTGATTTACCTTGGTAAAACGTTTGGCTACACAGTTGGAGGGATTGATACAACCCCCGGAGTTGTAGCTGCTCTTCCCGACCTTGTTCGCTCTCAGGGAGTTGAAGTATCGGGATTCGTGCAAGGTGATTTCCTGACGTATGCATTGGACCAGCAATATGATGTCGTGTGTTCATTTGGCTTCATTGAGCACTTTCTTAATTACGAAGAGGTGATTCGCAGACACATTGCACTCGTCAAACCGGGAGGGATACTCGTCCTCTCATGTCCTAACTTCCGGCGATTGCAGTGGGTCTTTCACCGACTTTTCGATGCACCGAATCTGCGTCGTCATGTCCTGGCTGCAATGAATTTCCGCGAGTGGAACAAGATCTTCTCTGAAGCGGGAATGGAGGTCTTGCACCAGTCGTACTACAGGACGTGCGAGGTTTGGAGGACTCGGGAAGGCTCACCTCGGCCGATACGGGACAAAGTCGCTTGGCGGCTCGTGCGCTTGGCGCAGGCATTGGATACTCGCATTCGATGGCCAAATCGGTGGACTTCGCCGTATATGGTCACGTTCGCGAGAAAATCTCAGGTTGCTGACTCCGGGGGGCGCCAGTGACCAGTTCGGCAAACAACGAGCAATCCCGGCTCGGTATCTTCTGCCCCGGGAACGGGACCGGTGGGCCGTGGCGGTACGTCCACTCGATCCTCGCGGGCATCGATTCTGACGAGTTCGACGTCACCGTCTTCTGCGACCTCCTCGGCGTGTACGAGCCGCGTCCGTGGGTGAAGGTGGTGCCGCTGGGTGGTCCGGCCGCGCTCCCCGGCGGGATGTCCCTCGCCGCGCCTCACGCCACCACCGCGAATCGCTCCACGCTGACCCGGCTGGCCCCGAAAGCCGTCCGGATCTGGGCCGGGTTCGGCAAAGAGACACGCCGACTTGCCCGGCTCGTCCGCCAGCACCCCGTGGACATCTTCCACACCCAGAACACTGGCTGTGAGGAGTCGCCCGTCGCCGCCAAACTGGCCGGCGCCCGAACCGTCCTCGGAACTTTCCACGTCAATTCCGCGCTCGACCTGCACCGCGTTCGCAGTGGACCCACTCACCGCCTGCTGGAGATGGTCAGCAACCGGTGCCTGGACACGGCGATCGCGGTCAGCCACGCGACGAAGCGCGACTGGGTCCGCCGGTCGCACATCCCGGCGTCGCGCGTGGTCGTGATCCACAACGGGATCGACCCGGAGAAGTTCCGCCGGCATCAGAGCCGCGAAGCCGCACGTCGAAAGCTGGGGCTTCCGGAAAACGGCCTGATCGTTGGCGGTCTGGGCCGACTCGATGAGGCCAAGGGCTTCACGCACCTGATCGACGCCGCAACCCGGCTCCGGCCGGAGTTCCCGAACCTGACCGTGGCCGTCGCGGGCGCCGGTCCACTCCGCGAGTCACTGGAACATCAAACCGAGCAGGTCGGGTTATCGAACGTCGTGCGGTTCCTCGGCTTCCAGTCCGACGTGCAGGTGGTGCTCGACGCGCTCGACGTGTTCGCGATACCGTCGCTGTGCGAGGCGCTGCCCTTTGCCCTTCTGGAAGCGATGGCGACGGAACTGCCAGCGGTGGGCGCCGCGGTCGGCGGCATCCCGGAGGTGATCGTTCCGGGCGAAACCGGCTTCGTGGTCCCTCCGCGCCACTCCGACTGCCTCGCCGAGAGCCTCCGCGTGCTGCTGAAGGGTGCCGACCTACGAGCGCGAATGGGCGCGGCCGGCCGCGCCCGTGTCGAACGCGACTTTCACGAACGCGACATGGTGCGCAAAACCGTTGACTTCTATCGGGGGGCACACCGTTGTCGTCCGGCGCACTGACTCCGACGAACCGCGACCCCGCCTTCTCCGGCTGGCTCGATCTGTTCCGCGCTCTGGCCGCGTTCGCGGTATTGCTCGGTCACGCCCGCGCGCTCTTTCTCACCAGTACGACAGGAGCGGAGCCGGTGTGGCTGAAGCCGCTCTACCTACTGAGCGGGTACGGCCATCAGGCGGTGATGGTGTTTTTCGTTCTGAGCGGGTACCTCGTCGGCGGAACCGTGATTCGCGCATCCCGGGACGGGCGGTGGTCATGGGGCGACTACCTGCTCCGCCGGGGAACGCGCCTGTACATCGTGCTCATCCCCGCGCTCTTGTTGACCCTGTGTTGGGATTACGGCGAGGGGATCCGTTCGGCCGGGGTGACCCCCAACGGTGATACGGGCGTCGCCAACATCCGAAGTGAAACGATCCGGGAGCATACGAGTGTCGCCGCCTTCGCCGGCAACCTCGCGTTCCTCCAAAAAGTCATGGTTCCGCCCCTCGGCTCAAACACTCCGCTGTGGAGTCTGGCGAACGAGTTCTGGTACTACCTCGTTTTCCCGCTCCTCTGGATCGCCGTGACCGACTCCGGCCGCCGCTGGTACACGCGGGCCATCTACCTGGGGTTGGCGGCGCTGATCCTGTGCCTCGTCGGTAGCGCGATCGCGCTCTATCTGACGATCTGGTTGCTCGGCGTGATTGTGGCCTTACTCCCCGAACGCGGCTGGTTGCGAATTCTTTGGCCTCGTCGCCTGTTGACGGGCCTCCTGGGGGGCGCATTCGTCGCGGCGCTACTTGCCGTTGTTGTAATCGGCCGTAACTGGCCCCAGTTCGCGCGCGACCTGGTGGTGGGGGCCACATTCGCAAGTTTCCTTTACTGCTTGAAGCACAACCACGGGCCGGCGAAGTCCGCCACCTTCCGCCGCTCGGCCGGGTTCTTCGCCGACTTCTCCTACACCCTCTACGCGGTCCACCTCCCGCCGCTGATCTTCTTGAGGGCGTGCTTGACGTACGAGACCTCGTGGCCGGCGAGCGCTTCCTCGTGGGTTCTGTTGGCGGTCATCCTGGCGGGAGTCGTTCTCTACGCGTACCTGATCTCTCTCGTGACCGAGCGGCAGACGGAGGTACTGCGGCGTTGGTTGAGCAAGCTGCCCCTCCGCGCCAAGCGGGCCGGGGACGCGCGTGTTCCCGTGGGGGTGTCATGACCCGCCCTTTTCGGATCGCGGTCGCCTCCAGCGGGTTGGGGCACGTTGCGCGCGGGATCGAGGCGTGGGCCGACGACCTCGCCGCGGCCTTGTACGTCCGCGGAGAAAACGTAATCCTCTGCAAGGGGGATGGTGCCGCGACTCGGCCCTTCGAGCGGGTCGTCTCGTGTCTGCGCCGCGAGTCGCCGACCACCCTCCGGCTGCTGCGGTTGCTGCCCCGGCGCGTGTCGTGGCGCGTCGGACTGGGGTCCGGCTACGACATCGAGCAGACCACCTTCGCCCTCAACCTCCTGCCGCTCCTGCGCCGCGAGCGGATCGACGTCCTTCACGTGCAAGATCCACAAGTTGCTGTCCTCGCGCAGCGGGCCCGGCGGTTCGGGCTGATCCGCGCCCGCACCATCCTCGCCCACGGTACCGAGGAGCCGCCTTCCTTCCTCCAACGGATCCAGTACCTCCAGCACCTCGCGCCCTGGCACCTCGAACAGGTGAAGACCGCGGGCGTCTGGAAGCCGACGTGGACCGCGATCCCGAACTTCATCGACACCGAGCGATTTTCTCCCGGCGGCTCGGGCGCCCTTCGTGCGGAACTGGGCATCCCCGCCGACGGACTTGTGATCCTCACCGCCGCCGCGATCAAGCGGCACCACAAGCGGATCGATCACCTGATCGCCGAATTCCTGAAGTTGCGTCAGGAGGCCCCGGAGTTACCCGCGTACCTCGTGATCGCCGGCGGCTGGGAGCCCGAAACGGACGAACTCATCGCCGAGGGAACGCGCCTCCTGGGCGACCGCGTCCGGTTCCTGGTCCGGTTCCCTCGCCCGCGGATGCCTGAATTATACCGCACCGCGGACGTGTTCGCTCTGTGCAGCCTGTTCGAGATGATGCCGATCGCGCTGATTGAGGCAACCGCGTCGGGACTGCCGTGCGTGGTGAATCGTCACCCTGTTCTGGAGTGGATGGCAGGTTCGGGGGGCACGCGGATCGATATGGCCGCACCGGGGGAACTGGCCGGTGCGCTCGGTGCGTTCCTGACTTCTCCCGCTCGGCGCAAGGAACTGGGCGCGGCCGCCCGCGCGCACTGCCTTGCGAACTTCTCGCGGGACGTGGTGGTCGATCAGATCCTGGCCTACTACCGACGGGTCACCGACCCTCGTGGCTCACGCCGGCGTTGCGCCAAGGTGCCGCCGTGTGCGTGAGCGTCGTCATCCCCGCGTACCGGGCGGCGCGGACGATCGCCCGCGCCGTCGAGAGCGCCCTCGATCAGACCGCGCCCCCGGCCGAGATTATTGTCGTGGACGACGGCAGCCCGGACGGGGCGGAACTCGCCGCGGCCCTCCGCCCCTACGGGGCCAAGGTCACCCTCTTGCGCAAGCCCAACGGGGGAGCGTCCAGTGCCCGGAATTACGGCGTCGCGCGCGCGCGCGGTGAGTGGGTCGCGTTCCTCGACGCCGACGATTACTGGGAGCCGGAGAAGTTGGAGCGACAACTCGCGGTCCTGTCGGTCCACCCCAACGTCGCGGTGATCGGGTGCCGGTGGTACGAAGAGGAACCGGGGCAGCCCCGTGCCCCGTCGCGAACCAGCACGGCGCACTACTGCGGTCGGTTGTTGCACCTTCACGGGCGGGACGCGTTCAGCGCGGCCATGAAGATCTGGACGGGGAGCCTGCTCGTCCGCCGCACGGCCCTCGGGCCGGAGCCGTTCGTGACCGGGCTGGAACCGGCGGAGGACCGGGACCTGTGGGTGCGCTTGCTCGCCGCCCACCCCGCCTACATCCTGCCCGAGCTCCTCTCTACCTACGTTCAAGAACCGGGCGGCATTTCGCGGTCCGACCCCGCGCGCGACTGCGGGAACATGCTCCGCGTCGTCCGGCGGCACACCGACCTCCTCGGCCCCGAAGGCCGGCGGGAGGAGGAGGCGGCCGTTTACCGCCGCTGGGCCTCGGCCCACCTCACCCAGGGGCAACCCCGCAAGGCCCTGCCGCGGGCCCTCCAGCGGTTGTGGTTGCAACCCTGTTCGGCCCAGGCCTGGTGGATCGTCGTGAAGGCCGGCGTCCGGTCGGTCCTGCCCCGATAACCGTGTTCACCGTTCCGACCGACCGGGCGACCCGATTCGCCCGGTCGGTCGGCCGTTCAGAATCGGAGTTGTGGTCCCGTGAACGGTCCCCTGCACATCGCCCACGGAGTTCTCGCGCTCGAGGTGGGCGGGTTGGAACGGCTCGTCGTGAGCCTCGCGCGAGCCGCGCGGCGGGCGGGCCATCGGGTCAGCGTGGTCTGTGTCGAGCGGCCCGGGGCGCTCGCGCCGCAGGCCGAGGCCGCCGGGGCGACGGTCGTCAGCCTGGGGAAACCGCCCGGGCGGCTCCGCGCCTACATCGACCGGGCGGCCGGTGTACTCGCCGAACTCAAACCGGACGTGGTCCACACGCACCAGATCGGCGCGGCGTGGTATCTCGGGTCGGGCGCGCGCCGGCTCGGGGTCCCGGTCGTTCACACCGAGCACGGGAACGAACTCGCCCGGACGACGCGCTGGGCGACGACGAAGGCGCGACTCAACCTCTTTTGGGCCGCGCGCGGGGTCGATCGGTTCTGCTGTGTGTCGGACGAAATTGCCGCCGCCGTGACCCGCTGGGGCACCGTCCCGCGGCGGAAGGTCGAGGTGATCCTCAACGGGATTGACACGGACGTCGGGGCCGATCTCCCCCCGCCCGGAGCCGTTCGGAGCGCGCTCGGCATCCCGGCAGCCGACCCGGTGATCGGCACCGTCGGTCGGCTCGCCGAGGTGAAGCGCCAGGATCTGCTCCTGCGTGCGGTCGGGCGGCTCCGGGTCCGGTTCCCGCTCGTGCGGGTGCTCCTCGTGGGCGAGGGACCGGAGCGCGCGAAGCTCGAAGCCCTCGCCCGTGACCTGGGCCTGTCCGACCGGGTTCATTTTCTCGGCTATCAGCCCTGTCCCGAACAGTTCCTCCGTATTATGGACGTGTTCGCTCTGACGAGCCGGTCGGAAGGGTTCCCGGTTTCCCTCCTGGAAGCGTGGCGGGCCTCTGTACCCGTCGTGTGTACGGCGGTCGGTGGGCTCCCCGCCGTCGTCGATCACGGTGTCAACGGGTTACTCGTCCCGGCCGGGGACGAGGGGGCCGTGGCCGAGGCGCTGGGCCGCGTGCTCGCCGACCGCGACCTCGGGGCTCGACTCGGGCCGGCCGGGCGGCGCGAACTGTGGGAGCGGTACTCACTCGACCGAATGACGACCGAGTACGATCGCCGCTACCGCGCGTTGCTCGGGCCACAAACGGGGGGTCGTTGATGCGCGTCTTGGCGATGACGAACCTCTACCCGAACCCGTACCAACCCCAACGGGGGACGTTCGTCCGGCACAATTTGCGACTCCTCTCCGAGCGCCATCCGGTTCAGGTCATCTCCCCGATCGCCTGGACCGACGAGCGCCGAGTCCAGGGCCCCCGGCTCCCCGCGAACAGGCGGGTGATCCACGACGGGTTGGTTGTGGATCACCCCCGGTACTGGTACACGCCCAAGGTACTTCGGCGCTGGTACGGGTGGTTCTTTCTTGGGGCCGTCCGGAAGACGTTCCGGGCCGCGGTCGGGGAGTTTCGCCCGGACGTGGTGTACACTCCGTGGGCGTACCCCGACGGGTGGGCGGCCGTGCGCCTCGCCCGGGCGGCGGAGTTGCCGGTGGTTCTCGGCGTGCTCGGATCGGACTTGCGATTGATCGACGACTACCCGGCGCGGCGCCGGCCGACGGCCGACGCCCTTCGGCGGGCGGACGGGGTGGGTGCCGTCTCACAGGATCTGGCCGACCGCGCCATCGAATTGGGGGCGGACCGAGCGCGGACCCGCGTGATCTACGACGGCGTGGACCTCGGGGCCTTCTCGCCCGGCGACCGCGCGGGTGCCCGGGCGGCTCTCGGTCTGGCCGAAGGTGTGCGGCACGTGTTGTGTATCGCCAACCTCGTGCGGGTCAAAGGGATCGATGTCTTACTCGACGCGTGTCGCCGGTTGCCAGACCGTCTCGGGGCCTGGCAGTTGCACGTGATCGGGGAAGGGCAGTTGCGGACGCGCCTTGCGCAACAGGCCGCCCGAACCGGGCTCCGGGACCGCGTTCGGTTCCACGGGAGCCTGCCCCACTCCGCGCTGCCCCAGTGGTTCCGCGCCGCGGATCTGTTCGTGCTCGCCAGCCGCTCGGAAGGGATCCCCAACGTCTTGCTGGAGGCCGCCGCCTGTCGGGTGCCCTTTGTGGCGACGAACGTGGGGGGGATTCCGGAAATGGCCCACCTCGGTGCCGGGCGTCTCGTTCCTCCCGAGGACCCGGCGCGGTTCGCGGAAGCGATGGCGGACCTTCTGGAGCGGCCCCCGCCGGTACCGAGTTCGGGCCCGCACGATCGGCGCGAGGCCGTCCGACAACTGGAAGATTTTCTCGCCGCGACGATCTCCCGGTTCCGGGCCACAGCGGTCAGTGTGTAATGGTGACCCTTTGTTCCTCCTCTTGAAGCGGACCCGAGGCCACATGACAGCACCGCCCCTTCCGCGTCGCGGCCGGACCACTGAACCGCTCCCCGCGGCGCCCCTGATGCGCCCGCGCGCGACACCGTTGGAAGCCCCGGTGAGTGCCGCGGGGCCCGAGGTGGCCGGGCGCCCGAATCTCTTCGGTCCGCGTGCGGGGGTGGTGACGAAATGACGGGCACCCTCGACTCACGGACCCCCGGGGGCGCGAGCGCCCGGGGGCGCAAGCGGGTCCTCCTCGTCACCTACCCGTTCCCCCCGACCGGCGGGGCCGGAGTTCAGCGCGTCACGAAGTTCGTAAAGTACCTTCCCCGGCACGGCTGGGACGTTTCGGTGTTGACCGTGGCGAACCCGTCCGTTCCCCTGCGCGACGACAGCTTGCAGAAGGACGTGCCGCCCGAAACCCTCGTCCGGCGCGCGCGGTCGTGGGAACCCGGGTACGCCACGAAGGCATCGATCGCGGCCGAGCCTGGGGCCGGCCCCGGGCGGGGTTCGTTCCGGCGATTGGTCCGCAGTTCGCTCCGCCGGGTCGGGACGTTTCTGCTCCAACCGGACCCGCAGATCCTCTGGATGCCGCGGGCCGTGGCGGCTGGCAAACGACTCCTTCGCCACACGAGGCATGACGCGATCCTGGCCAGCGGCCCGCCGTTCTCGACGTTCCTGATTGGAACGGAGTTGGGCCGGTCCGCGGGACTGCCCGTCGTCCTCGACTACCGCGATGAGTGGACCATCAGCAACGCCTACTGGGAGAACAAACGGCTCGACCCGGTCTCCCGGTACGTCCAGGGGCGCATGCAGCGGCGGGTGATCCGCGCGGCCGGCGGGCTTCTCGCCACCACCCGGTGCAGCGCCGAGGCGCTGGCCGCGCTCAAACGTGAGGCCGGCGGGAAGGCCCGGGTGACCTGGGTCTACAACGGGTTCGACCCCGACGACTTCGGCGACCAGCCGCCCGCGCCGCCGGCGGACGGGGGCCGGTTCCGGCTCGCGTACATCGGAACGTTGTGGAACCTGACGGACGTGGGGCCGCTCGTCGGGGCGGTGAGGCAGGTCGCGCACGCGCGCCCCGACCTGGCCGGCCGACTCGAGCTCGTGTTCGCCGGGCGCCGGACCGGGCCGCAGGCCGAACTGTTGGCCTCCCTCCGCGGACTGCCCTGTCGGCTGATCGAGTACCCGTATCTCGAGCACACCGAGGCGGTGCGCCTGATGCGCGGCAGCGAGGCGCTGTGTCTGCTCCTGAGCGACCTGCCCGGGGCGGGGCGGGTGGTGCCCGCGAAACTGTTCGAGTACGTGGCCGCGGCCCGCCCGGCCCTCGTCGTCGCCCCGCACGGCGAAGCCTGGGACCTGCTCGACGGCTACCCGGGCGGGCGGTTCCTGCCGGGCGATACCGACGGGATCGCCGCCTGGCTGACCACGACGCTCAGCGGGCACCGGGCGGGGGGCCCCCGCGCCGTCACCGCCTGGAACGCGTCCGCGTTTACCCGCGAAGCCCAGGCCGGGCAACTGGCCGGCTTCCTCGGCGAACTGGCGACCGGCCCGGCCGCCGGTTCGCCGTCCGCAACCCGCCCGAGGACGAACATATGAGTGGTTCGGTTCAGCAATCGCTCGCGGCCCGCATCCGCGCGCGCGAGGCCGTCGTCGGCATCATCGGCCTGGGGTACGTCGGGTTGCCGCTGGCCCGGGCGTTCTCGGCCAAGGGGTTCCCGGTACTCGGGTTCGACGTGGACCCCGTGAAGGTCGAGACGCTCGCGCGCGGCGAGAGCTACATCGGGCACATCAGCCCCGGCGCCGTCCGCCAGATGCGCGAGCAGAAGTTCGACGCCACCACCGACTTCGAGCGGCTCCGCGAGGCGGACGCGGTCGTCGTCTGCGTCCCCACCCCGCTCACCGACACGCGTGAGCCGGACCTGACCTACGTCGTCAACTCCGTGCGGGCGGTCGCGGCCGTGCTGCGGGCGGGGCAACTCGTCGTCCTGGAAAGCACGACGTACCCCCGAACGACGCGCGACGTGGTGCTTCCCGTCCTGGCCGCGACCGGGCTCAAGTCCGGCGAACACTTCTT
>CAZBXY010000102.1:0-23895 GCA_964495365.1 uncultured Frigoriglobus sp.
GACCGTCGTGGAGGTGGCCGCGCGCCTCAACGTCGCGACGACGACGCTCTACCGGCACCTGCCCGGCGGGCGCGGGACCGTCGGGCGGGGCGAATCGTGACGGCGCTCCACCTGGTTCTCGAAGCGCGCGCGCCGGCCCGCAACGTGTGGCGCCGGTACGAACTGTCCGCGACGTGCGATCTGTTCGGGGTCTGGTGCGTCGCGGTCACCTTCGGGCGCATCGGCGCACCGGGTCGAACGCTCTCTTCCAGTCATCTCGACGAGTACGCGGCCCGACGCTTCGTGCGCGCGTGTCTGCGAAAGCGCCTGTCGGCCCCGCGGCGGATCGGCGTCGCATACCGCGTTGTGCGCTGCGACGACCCGGGTGCGTGGCTGGACGACATTCCCGCACTCCTGAGCGGGCGCAACGAGTGACTTTACAGGCGCGGGCTGATGCGCTATGGGGTGCGCTCCACTCAACATGGAGGAGCACCATGCCCGCACGTAAGAAGAAGACGGCCGAAAATACCGAACCGCTCGCGACACCCGAAGCCGCACGGTCCGAAGTCCCGCCGCCCACGGCCGATCCCGTCTCGAATGAGCCGACGACCGCGGGCGAAGCTCCCGCGCCAACAACTCCGGACGGTCGCACAGCCGAAGGCGAAACCACACGCCGGGAGTGGCAGCCGGACCCGTTCCCGCTGAGGAAGATCGCGCTGGGTATGGCCAAGGACAGCCCGACCATGACACTCTACCGCAGCAACAAGCTCAACCAGGTGGCGATCCGGTTCGACGAGCGCCCGGCCGAGGAACACCGAGTCAAGCTGCGCGAGGCGGGCTGGAAGTGGCGCGAGGCCGAGGGCGTCTGGACCAAGCAACTGGACCGCGAGCGCCGGGCCGCGTCGCAGTTGGAAGCCGAACGCCTGTTCGCCGAGATCGGGGACGCGATCCGCGCCGCGCGCGGGCTGTCGGGCCGCACCGACGTGGGCGGATAAGCCGCCGCACCCTCACCCGTTCCCTCCCTCAAGCTGACCCTACGAAGAACCCGAAGCCGGGTGGAACCGCCGGCCGGTTCGGCGCCGGCGGCGCGGGGTATCGGGCGGGCCCCATGTCCATGCACCCACCCGATACCCCGCGACCGACCGACGGCTGACAACCGCCCGAACCGCGGGCGCGACGGTCCGCCATTGGGCCGGAACGCACACAAGCCGATGGCCGCGGCCCGAGCCGGCGGCCGGAGCGCGGATCACATCATCCGCTCGTAACCCGTTCGGACCACGACCGCGTGGCGGGTGTGGTGCCGGCGCGGGTCTCCAGTTCCATCCGCAGCCGGGCGATCTCGTCGCGCTGGCGCTCGATGATCCGGTACGCCAGGCGCTCGCGCGGCTTGCCGTGCAAGAGCCACCGGTAGTGCTTCAGGAACGCCGCCACCTGCGCGTCGGGGATCTCGCCTCGCCTCTTGGTCATCCCCGACCACTACCACAGTTCACCTTTCGCTTTCAACAACCGCGGAACCGCGCTACGACTGTCCGCGTTTGTGCGGCTCTTGTCGCGTTCCGTCGGATGGTCCGGCGGAATCAAGTGGGCCGGGCGAGTGCTATCAACACTCCCCGGCCCGTGGCCCTGTCATGTGAGGACAGAGCGATGGCTACGGTACGCGCGCTGCTCGCCCTGGGCAACGCCAAACTGGGGCGAGCGATTCATCACTTCGATCTGCCGGCGGTGCAAACCTGTCCGGGTCGATCGGCGGTGTGCGAATCGGTCTGTTACGCGCGGAGTGGTCGGTTCCACTCGGACCTCGTTCGCGAGCGTCTGCGATGGTGTCTGCGGCAGTCCCAGCGGGCTGACTTCGCCGACCGCATGGTCAGTGAAGTACGGCGCAAAGGGGCGCTGGTGGTTCGGGTTCATGTGTCCGGCGACTTCTACGACGCCGAATACGCCCAGAAGTGGCTGGCGGTGTTCCGCCGGTGCCGCGCCGCGACGTTCTACTTCTACTCGCGCTCGTGGCGGGTGGCGGGGATCGAACCGGTCCTGGCGGCGATGGCGGCCCTGGAGAACGTCCGGGCGTGGTACTCGGCGGACGCGGACACGGGGCTGCCCGATCCGCTCCCGCCCGGTGCGCGTGTGGCGTGGCTCCAGGCCGCGGCCAACGACCCGGTGCTGGGCGACCTGGTGTTCCGGGACCGCCCGGTCCGGGCCGAGCTGCGGCCCCGGTTCGGGCTGCCGGTGGTGTGCCCGAACGAGACTCCGGCCGGGCGCCGCGCCGAGGTCAACTGCGGCAACTGTGGTCACTGTTGGCGACCGTGACCAATCCCCACGCCTCTTCACGGGGGCGTGGGGACTGTTCCCCTTATCAAGTCTTGAACAGCTCCGCCGCTTCTTCGGGCCGGACCACGCGCACCTCGATCCGATCCACAACGCACGCATCCGAGGCCAGCCCGCGCGCCTCCTCGGAGGGCATCTCTCGCACCCAGGTGACGCGGTGTCGGAGCAATCCGCGCTCGAACAAGTCGATCCCCGGTGCGGTCACTGCGGCCAAGTTCCGGCCGCGGATCGTGACGAGGACGAACTCGCCGCCGACGAACAGGAGCCGGACCCCGACCGACGGGTGGAACCGGGTCGGGCCGAGCCACGTGTACGGCAGCGATACCGAATCGCCCGCGCCGGCGCGGTGGAACACGACGTGCAATGCCCGGTCCCGGGTGCCGCGCAGGTAGCCGAACGCCGGGCACACTGCCTCGTCGGGCTCCGCTTCGTTCGCTGCTCCCGGCGCGGTTGGGGCCGCGTGGGTGCGGCGGATCTGTTGGAGGATCGTGGGGCTATCGGTCATAGGTCACCTCGGTGGCGAGTGTGCGGACTGGAATCCGCGCCGGGCTGGGTACAAGAAGTTCGGGGAACGCGGCCAGTCGGCGGAGGAACGACAGGTGCCGGCCCAGCCGCGCGCGGATACCGTCGGTCCGTGGGCGCAATAGATCGGTCGCGGTCATCCGCGGGTCACCCCGCCGGATCGCATCCCGCAGCGCGGCCTTGTCCGAGGTGTACACGGTCACGCCCTCTTTCGCGCGACTCGCGGACACATAGAACTGTTCGCGCGACGACGCGGGGAACGAGTCCTCACTCTGAACGACCAGCACCCGGTCCACGGTCTTGCCCTGGCTGGCGTGACTGGTGACGACGTACCCGTGCGCCAGATGTCCCCAGGTCCGGTCCACGACCCACCCGTTGTCGAGTGTGATGTCGCCGCGCGCGGTGAACCCCGCGACCGTATACCCCGCGCCGTTGTTGAGCCGGTGGGCGCCGTCCTTGGTCGGGCCGTTGGCGGTCACCCGCACCCGGTCCCCGACGGCCAGGGCCAGTTCGCGCGGCCGGAATACCTGGAACCGGTCGGCGAACGTCACCGGCACCGCGGCCCCTTCCCCCACGATCAGGCGCTGGCCCGGCTTGAACCCCGGCGCGCTGGTGTGGAACTGGATCAGGTCGCCGGGCGCATAGTTCCGCGCGTCCCGGCGCTCGGCCTCGGTCAGGTGCGCTGGCACCCACCCCGCGAACGTGTGTTCGACGCCGAGCGTCCCGGCCGCCTTCAACTCGTTGCGAATGGCACTGGTGATCCGTTGCCCTTCGGCGTGCGTGGGCGAGACCACGAGGACTTCCTTGAGTTGTCCCGTCCCGTTGCGTTCGGACGAGTACCGGATGTAGTCCGCGGCAACGCGCTGTTCGCGCACCCCGTCGGATAACTCTTCGATCCAGCCCAGCCGGTCCAGCGCGTCGAACCCGTCGAGCACCCGGCCCGCGGCCAGCGCCCCGACCGCGTCCCTGTACGCCCCGCGCTGGCGGCGGATGTCGGTCACCTCGACCACCGGCACCCCCGCACGCTCCTGGAGTAACCGGAACGCGTCCCCGCGCTCGACCGCCGCGTGCTGATGCGCGTCCCCGACCAGAATCACTCGCGCGTCTAACTCGCCCGCCCGGTCGAACACCTTTCCCAGCGTCCGCGCCCCCACGAGCGACGCCTCGTCGATCAGAATCACCCCACCCCGCGTCTTCTGTTGGAGCGGTTCGTTACGCAAGAACCGGGCCACCGTGTCGGCATCCGCGAACCCTTCGCGTCGCAAGACCCCGCGGCCGGCTTCGGCGCTGGGCGCGAGCACCACAACCCGGTGCCCGCACGCCACGATCCCCTCAACGGCTTCCCGAAGGAGCGTGGTCTTGCCGGTGCCCGCCGCACCACGGAGGAGCATCACCCGGTCGGGCGACTCCCACAGGTGCCGCACCGCCCGCTCCTGCGCCGGGTTCAGCCAGTCGCGTGCGAGCGTCCGGTCGTAGCCGACCAGGGGCGCGTACTTCCCCCGCCCCTGCCGCGCGAACGCGACGAGCCGCTTCTCCTCGCCCAGCACCTCGGAGGTGGTGACCAGGCGCTGTCCGTCCACCTCGCGCGCGAGCAGCCGTTGCGCGCGGAGTTCCCGCGCGATTCCTTCCACCGTGACTTCACCGAGCCCATACCGAAGTGCGTGGCTGGCGAGTTCGCAGTCTGACACGACCGAGGCCAGCTCGAACGCGTGGTCCAGGGCGTGCGCCACCGCGCCCTTCTCTCCACCCGTCACCGCCCGCCTGCCGCGCACACGACGACGCTCGGTCGCGACCCGTTCGAGCGCCTCCGATTCGGGATCGGTCAACAGCCCGCGCCACGCGGCGCGGAGTTCGTCCCAGCCCAGGGTGGTGTCCTTGTGCTCGCGGGTCGCCCCGCCCAGCGCCGCCTTCTCGTTCGGGTCGGTGATCCCGCGGTGTTCGGCGATCTCCTCGATCAGCGCCGTGCGCCGCGAGAACCGCTCGACCACCGAGCCAGGAACGCCGGCGATCTCGAAGTCGTCGCCGGTGCGGTCCAGCGCGTAGCCGAGTTCCTGGAGCCGGTTGGCCAACCGCACCCGGAACGCGGCCTGGAAGTACGGGGCGTTGCGCTTGAGGTCGCGGAACTGGCCCGCTTTCCACTTCCCTTCGGTGTCGTCGAAGGTGGCGTTGAACACGAAGGCGTGGGCGTGCATCTGGGGGTCGGGGAGTCCGTCGATGGGGCGCGAGGTGAAGTGGAAGAACGTCGCCCAGACCGCGTTGCCGGTGATCCGCTCCGTATTGGTTCCCTTCACTCGCACCCGGGTCTTCATCTCTCCTTCGATCTCCCGCAGAGTCTCGTCCACGGCGCTCTGGAACGCACCGAGCAGATCGTCGTCACGCGCGAGTGCGTGGAGGACCGAGACGCTCTTGGGCACGCTGAAGGTGAAGTCGTAGCCGACGGTCCGACCGTCACGAACCCGGGCCGTGAGCCGCTCCCCGGTCGTGGGGTGTTCGTTGTCACACAGTCGGTCGAACGCACGCTTGCCGACGGTCCCTTCGAGCCCGAGTCGCTTCGCGCCGAGACCGCCCCAGGTGCCGACGAGTTCGTGGCCCTCGCGGTAGTAATCCGAGGCCGCGTAGTACGCCTTCGCGCCCGCGGGGCTGGACTGTTGGGTGATGCGGAGCATGTCGAATTCTACCCACGCCTACTCCCCGCGCGGCCCGGTTGTCGAGCCCTTGTCGGGAAACCGCACTTTCCCCGCGGTAGCGTATCGATCTCCGTTTCTCGCCAGCGCCCTTCCCGAAGGATCGCACCCGATCCCGACGGACCCGCGCCGGTCGCGCTTCGTACTGGGTGCTCCGGTGATCAGACGGTCGGCACATCGGCGTCGTTCTTCTCTTCTGGTTACCCCTCCCAATGGCCTTGAATTGCACCGTGAATCCGCAGCCAGCCCGCTCAACCGGAAAAGCCGCTTTCCGCACGCGGAAGCCTTCAGCTTTTCCGGTGGCCCGGCCCGGCCCCCGCGGATTGCCGTCCGGTGCGACAAGGCCCCGATGGGCGGGGCCAAAACCGAAAGGAGAACGACCAATGACTGACGCATCCCGTACCGATCACTCGAAGAAGCACCCCAGCCACATCGCCTACCAGGTCCGCGAGGCCGCCGACAAGGACAGTTACTGGACCCGGATCGGGGTCGCCTGGGCCACCAAAGACGGCAAGGGCTACACGATCCAGCTCAACGCCGTGCCGCTCGACGGCAAGATCGTCCTGCGGGTCAACGAACCGAAGTAACGCCACTCAAACCGGGCGGGTCGCTTCGGTGACCCGCCCACAGCGAAAGGAACCACATCATGACGAACGAGCACATCAACGCCCTCAAGCAGCGCTGGCAGCGCGAGGCCCAGAAGCACCTCTTGGGGCGCCGCATCGCCGGCGTCCGTTGGATGACGGCGGACGAGCAGGAGCAACTCGGTTGGGATAACGCCGCAGTCGTACTCGAACTCGACGACGGCACTCTGATCTGGCCATCGGCCGACGACGAGGGTAACGACGCTGGCGCCCTGTTCGGGGTCAACGCGGCCGGCGACGACATCGATCTCCCGGTCATCGGGTAGGAGTCGCTTATGATTACACGAACAGCGATCAACCCCTTCTACGCGGCCCGGACCGCGCGGGTTTCTCGTCCGGTACCCGTTCGCGACGCTACTCGCATACCGTCGGTGCGTTACGCCAAGTTGCCCCGGGCGCCGCAAAACGCTAGCCCGGTGCCGGAGCTGACGAGTCTCTACCACAACGACGACCCCGGCCCCTACGGCGACCGCCGGTATCCCGGCAATTGCTCCGGCAATCTGATCAAAGACCTGCTCCGGTTCTTCGAGGCGACCACGGTCTACGACCCGATGACCGGCAGCGGCACGTGCCGCGACGTGTGCCGCGAACTGGGTGCGTACTGCTACAGCGGGGACATCCGCGCCGGGTTCGACGCGTGCGACCCGCACTTCGACGACACCTTCGCCTTCGGCTGGCTGCACCCGCCGTATTGGCGGCAGAAGCTCTACGCCGCCGACCCGCGCGACTTGTCCCGCGCGCCCACGCTCGACGCGTTCCTCGCCCGGTACCGCCAACTGATCGCCAGTTGCGCCCGGGCGCTCACGCCGGGCGGCCACCTCGCGATCCTGATGGGCGACTACCACGACCGTGAGGTCGGGTTCGTGCCCCTGGTGTACTGGACGAAGGCGCTTGCGTTCGAGGTGGGGTTGCGGCAGTGTACCACCGACATCATCCGGTTCAGTCACGGCGCATCGAGTGGTAAGAAGGTGTATCGATCTCGCTTCATTCCCGGCCTGCACGACGTCTGTGTCGTGTTCGAGAAGCCCGGTCGCACAACGGAGGGCGCGTGACACAGTTCTTGTTTGCCGCACCAGTCTTCACCGCCCGGTCCGTCGCGCGGGTACTCGGCCACAAACTGGGCCGCCCTCTGAGCTACGCCGAGGGCGACGAGGACGTTGACGGGTGCGTCGATGTGACGGACTACGTTCACGTTCAGGTCGGTGCCGATTACCTCGCGGTCTGTGTTCGTGTGGACGCGACGACGCGGATCACCTCGACGCCGTCGATGAACCGCAACGTGACGGCGAGGCCGGCCTTGTCGAGGAAGTAGCCGGCCAACCCGTTGAGGTCGGCGGTCGCCGGCCCCGTCTTGTGAACGATGCGTTCAGCCGTCATCGCCCGAGCGGATGCCGGCGCGGAGCCGGGAGCGGAGCTGCTCCCAGAACTGCGGGGTGATCGGCTCGGCCGGTCGGCTATTCAATCCCTTATCGATTTCCCGCTTGAGCCAGTCGGCCGGCAACTCGGGCGCCGGGGACTGCTCCTCTAACAGGTGCAGAGCGGTTCGGATCAGTTCGTCCTCGGGCCGGAACCGCCCGGCCGCCCGTTCGTCGCGGATGAACTGCTCCAGATGAGGCGGGAGGGGCGCGTCAATTCTCATTCGGTATTATACAATTGTCCACATATCCTGTCAAAGCCGGAGTGAACGCGGTCGTGGCTCATCAACTTGTGGCGCGCCGGCGGGGCCTCGCGTTCACCAGCGCCAGAAGTCCCGAGAACGCTTCCGTCGGATCGACACCGCACTGGGTCGCCCAGTCGATGAACTCCGTCACATCCACCCGCCGATTACCGGTTTCGCAGTTGTAGATCCAGCTCTGTGGCTTGCCCAATCGCTCGCCGAGGTCGCGTTGGGTCAGGCCGGCATCCTCGCGGAGGCGGCGCAAGTAGCCCGGCAGCGATTGATAGCCCGGGGCGTGTTGAGACTTGGTCGACATCGGACCCGATTTTCGGGTCCGGGCGTCTTGACACGAGTTCCGTGTCAAACTACCATGCCCCCGTGTCCACCCGCGCCCGCCGGAGCGGACCGTTTATCCCCTATATTCCGAAGACCGATTGACCCGCGACGCTCCGGATACGCCGGCACAGCGCGTTCCGGAGACTACACTCGCTGTGCCGAGGAGCCGGTTCATGGGCCAGAAGGTCAAGAACGTCGAGGCCGTCACCGATTACGCCGACAACCGCCACTTCCTGCGCTTACACCGCGACATCCTGCTGCCCGCCGAAGTGTGCGAGGCGGTGCGGCGTCACTTGGCCGCGGGCCGCTGGGAAGAGGCCAAACAGATCACACTGGAACACGCGCCCGAGGACGCTCACGAGGAGGTCGAAGTGTTCTTCCGGGCCACGGCCGAACGCCTCGCGGTCGAAGCGGGCGCTGTCGAAACCGCCTCGGTGAATGCCCGGGCGACCGTTGGTTTACCGAACCGGTAGCCGGTTTGCCCCTTCGGCCGCTCTTGCCTTAGTCGCTTCCCGACCCCGGGAACGAGGCTCACGGCCCACTCGCCGTGAGCAAACCCCGGTAGACATGTTAACGAAGTTATAGTAATCTATTAATTGCACATCATTCATACAGAAGACGGTCTTATGCCGGAAGGACGAGAGCAGGCACCTGTCATTATCCACATCCGGGCTGCGGAACGGCAGCGGGAACTGATCGACCACGCGGCCGATCATCTGGGACGCTCCCGCGAGAGCTTCATGCTCGATGCCGCCTGTCGCCGGGCGGAGGACATCCTGCTCGATCAGGTCTTTTTCCTGCTCGACACCCGCGCCTTCACCGCGTTCCGTGGTCTGATGGATCACCCGCCCACGCCGAGCGAACAGCTCCGTCGCCTGCTGCACGCGAAAGCCCCCTGGGAATGACCCCGGGGGAGATGTCCGCTCCCGTCCCCCTCACCGAATCGCACGACCTCGCATCGTTCGATTGTGGCGTCACCAGCCTGAACGAGTGGCTCAAGAATCGCGCGCTAAAGAACGAGCGGTCGGGGGCATCGCGCACCTTCGTCCTCAGTGTTCAGCGCGAAGTGATCGGCTATTACTGCCTGGCCACCGGCGCCGTGGATCACGACGCCGCGCCGAACGCACTGCGTCGGAACATGCCCGACCCGATTCCCGTCCTGGTCCTCGGCCGACTGGCGGTGGATCGGCGTTACCAGAACCGACGGCTCGGCCGGGCGCTCCTACGGGATGCGGTGTTGCGAGCGTTTCAAATCGCCGAAAGCGTGGGAGTAACGGCCATCGTGGTTCACGCGATTTCCGAGGACGCCAGGCGCTTCTACCTGTCATGCGGCTTCGTGGAATCACCGCTACAACCCATGACCCTCTGTCTCATGATGGCGACCCTTCAGAAAACCGGAGCCAAGCTGTAAAGCCGCACGGTTCCGGGGACGTGACCATTACCGGGCCGAAACACGCGCCGTGGGTGAGGGATTGCGCGCCCGTCCGCGATACGCTACAAGTCGTGGGGTCGAAGGAACACTCGACCCTTAGCCGCCGAGAAAGGAAACCCGATGACCGACACCCCCGACCGGATCGCATTTCAGCCCGGCACCATCGTCACCACGCTCGGCGCGCTCGAAGTGGCGACCCACGAGCAGATCGCGGCGGTCCTGGCCCGGCACCTGTCGGGCGACTGGGGCGAGGTCGATCGGGAGGATGCCGCGGCCAACGAGCGGGCACTGAAGTCCGGTGAGCGGCTCCTGTCCGCTTACGAGGTCAACGGTCAGAAGCTGTGGGTCATCACCGAGGCCGACCGCTCGGCGACCACGGTACTCACACCGGGGGAGTATTGACCGGTTCGATGGACGGGGACGCGGGAACCGAGATGATTTCGTTGGGACCGGCCCCGGCCGAGGAGCCGTGCGCGGCGGTAGGCGAGTTGGACTACGAGGAGCGGGCCGGACGCGAGTGTGCCGCTTATATCGATGCGATCCGCCGGGTCTGCGGCCCCGAACCCGACGGCGCGCGGTTGCACGTGGCGTGGCGGGACCACGACTTCGGCCGATACCTGGAGGTGGTCTGTACGTTCGACGGGCACAACCGGACCGCGGCCGAGTACGCCGCCCGGTGCGACGAGTGCGCACCCTCCACCTGGGCCGCGGCCGGGGTGACGCCACCCGGCTCGTTTCCCGCCCGCGCCGAGACCGAATCTGCCCGAGACGCGGCCCGTTGTTCGGTGCCCGGTTCCCTCCCCGACCCGCTCCGGGATCTGCCCGTCCCGCCCGAGTTGGCCGAGGCGTTCGGCTACACCGGGCCAGCGCGGTTCGTCGGGTTCTATTGGATTCCGTGCGGTGATGAGCTGATCGCCACCGACGGCCGGAGCACCGAAACCGGCAACGGTTGGACGTTTCTGGCCTACAAGCGGCACCGCGCCGTTGCCCAACTCCTGGAGCCGTTCGATCTCGGCTCGTCCGAAGAGGACGCGGCCCACATGCTCCTCGTCGATCGCGAACGGAACGAAGCGTGCATCGTGTCGGTGGCCGAGGGCCGCGCGCGTCTCGACGCGCAGCACCCGCCGGCCCCCGAACTCACGCCCGAGCAGCGGGCCGTGTTTGAACAGGAACTGGAGTATCTACTGGCAGAGCGGCGGGAGCGGCCCATCGATGCCGAGGCCGTCGCTCGGGCGATGACCGAACAGCGGGAGCGGGTCGCCCGAATGATCGCCTGGCTCGATCGGGGCCCCGCCCACAATCACGGCTCGGGTCCGAGACCGTAACGACCAACGGAACCGCTCCCGTTCGCGGTGGTCTGTGCCTGGCGCCGCATCTGGTTGACCAAGTCGGTTCGTGGTATTCTGCGTCCAACGCCCCCCTCCCGTTCGGGTCGGTCCGATGCCACGACTCCCACGCTCCAAAACTCAGCGCCGCACGCCCCAGCGCCCGGAACTGACCGTTGAGCAGATCCTGACGTGGTGCGACGCGTTCCGGAACCAGTTCGGCCGGTGGCCGACCCGCCTGGACGGCGGCCGGGGTCTGTCCGACACCACCTGGTCGGCCGTGAACACCTGCCTGCAGAACGGGTACCGGGGCCTGAAGCCCGGCTCTTCGCTGGCTCAATTGTTACTCGATCACCGACAGCGGCGGCACAAGGGGCGCCTGCCCCGGCTCACCCTCACCCAGATCCTCGCTTGGGCCGACGACCACCATACCCGCACCGGGGCGTGGCCCCACAAGGACAGCGGACCGGTCGGCTGCGCGCCGGGTGAGACGTGGAGCAATATCGACGCCGCGCTGTTCCAGGGCGGCCGGGGGTTACCCGCCGGGTCGTCGCTGCCCCAACTGCTGGCGGCCCGACGGGGCGTGCGTCATCACCTGGCCCTGCCTGCGCTCACGGTCCCGCAGGTTCTGGGCTGGGCCGATGCCCACCACGCCCGCACGGGCACCTGGCCGCACAGCGACAGCGGGCGGATCGCCGGGGCCTCGGAGTCGTGGGCGGGGGTAAGCTCGGCCCTCCGAAAGGGACTGAGGAGCCTGCCGGGTGGCAGTTCACTGGCGCAGTTGCTCCACGCCGAACGCGGGGTCGGCAACTGCGCGGTCCGGCCCGCGCTGCGGAGCTGGGAGATCCTGTTCTGGGCCGACGCCCATCACGCCCGGACCGGCCGCTGGCCGAACGCCGATTCCGGCCCCGTCCTCGAGTCGGACGGCGACACGTGGGGGAGTGTCGATTGCGCCCTGCGGTCGGGGTCGCGCGGGCTACCCGGGGGCGACTCGCTGGCCCGGCTCCTGCACCGCCGCAGCGGGGTTCCCAACGCGCGGGCCCGCCCGCCTCTCTTAACCAGACGGATCCTGGAATGGGCCGATGCCCACCGGCGCCGGCGCGGAAGCTGGCCGACGCGCGAGTCCGGGCCGATCGAGGGTGTTCCCGGTGAGACGTGGGCGACGGTCGATGGGGCGCTCCAGCGGGGGTGGCGCGGGTTGGCGGGCGGCCGTTCGCTGGCCCGGTTGCTCGCCGCCAAGCGCGGGGTGCGGAACCGGTCGGCGCCCCCGCCCCTCACCTGCGACCAGATCCTGGCGTGGGCCGACGCGCACCGCACGCGAACGGGCCGCTGGCCGACCGCCGCCTCCGGCGCGGTACTGGCCGCACCCCAGGAGACGTGGGTGGCGCTCAACGCGGCGCTTTCGACCGGGGCCCGGGGGTTGCCCGGCGGCAGTTCTCTGGCGCGATTGTTGGCGGAGCACCGGGGGAAGCGGCACCACCTGACCCTGCCGCCCCTGACGGTCGAGCAGATCCTGGCGTGGGCCGACGCCCACCACACCCGCACGGGCCGGTGGCCGGTCGCCAAGAGCGGTGAAATCCCGGAGGCCCCGGGGCAAACGTGGGCGGCGGTGGACGCGGCGCTGCGCGCGGGAGTGCGGGGCCAACCGGGCGGCGACTCGCTGGCCCGGTTATTGGCGCGCCCCCGCGGGGTGTGACGGCACGGCCGGCCCCGCTCGTGAGCGCAGGGGGCGGTGGATCACATCCAACTCGTCCGGAGGGGTCGAGGCCGCGGGTTGAGTGCCATTTTCTGAAGACGGCTTCTGAATCACTGAAATCGTCTTCTGAAAATGACAGACATTGAGACGCCCGGCGAGAAAAGACGCGCGCCGGGAAAGTTGTAGCAGGCGTCTTCCCTTAGCGGTGCTAAGGACCGGGAAACGCCCTTCGTTTCCCTGGGAAAGCCGGCCACTCAGTCAGGCGCGTAACTGGCTCGGCGGGAACCCGCTGGGGCGGAACGACACAACGGCGCGATCCCGCTTGCCCGACTCCCCGCCGACCCGTGTTCGCGCTTCCCCACATCCGCGCCGGACCGCTTGCGCGCGGTGCCGCCTTATCGGGAAGGCGCGAATCCGCCAAAGCGGCACCGCGCGTTGGCTCGAAGGCGCGGAAGCGCGAACGCGCCTGGCCGCGCTTACCGCCGTGCCGCTTCGCCGCTTTTCCGCCTCGGCGGTTCTCCGCTTTTGTGGCCCCGCGCCCGTCCGCTTCGGCGCCCCGACGGGTTCACGAAACGCTTGACAACGGCGCGTACCCGTTTAAGTAGGAAGGCGCGTCGGCGGGAAAGCGAGTTCCCGCCGAACCGCCGAAGCGGGAGTCCAACCGCCGAGTTATCACCGAAGGAAGGAGCGCATCGGGGTTTTGATCATTTCGACCATCAACCAAAAAGGGGGTGTGGGCAAGACCACCCTGACCATCAGCCTCGCGGCGGCGCTCGCCGGGCGCGGGAAGCGGGTTCTGCTGGTGGACGCCGATCCCCAGGCCAGCGCGCTCGACTGGATCGCGGTGCGCGGCGACGAGGGCGCCCCGTTCGCCGCGGTCGGGATCCCCAAGCCGATCCTCCACTTGGAACTGCCCAAGTTGGCCCAGGACTACGATGTCACCATCATCGACGGCCCGCCCCGCATCTACGAGGTCGCCCGCAGCGCCGTTATGGCCAGCGACATCGTGCTCATCCCCGTGCTCCCCTCGCAGTTCGACGTCTGGGCCGCCGAGGAAACGGTCAAGCTCCTGGAGCAGTGCGCCGCGTACAAGCCACAACTTAAGGCCGCCTTCGTCATCAACCGCAAGATCGTCAACACCGCCATCGGCCGGGACGTCCACAAGGCGCTCAAGCAGTACCCGCAACCGGTCCTGGCGGCCGCCGTCTGCCAGCGCGTCGCCTTCGCCGAGAGCGCCCGCGGCCGGACCGTGCTGGAGATCGATCCCGACAGTTCGGCCAGCAAGGAGATCCAGGCGCTGGCCAAAGAGGTGGTGAAGTTATCCGCATGACGGGCACCAAGAAAACAGTGGATTTCAGTGTCAAGCCGCGCCCCACGCGGGACGAGTTGCCGCCCACACCCGACGAGTGGGTCAGGGGCGGGGAGGGGGCCGCAACCGGGCCGTCCAAGCGCCTGACCCTGAACCTGCCGGCCGCGCTCCACACCGCGTTCAAGGCCCGCTGCGTCATCGAGGGCGTCACCATCCAGGACAAGGTACAGGTGCTCATCGAGCGCGAACTGGGCGCCGAGCAACCACCGACCGGTTCCCGGTCGGATCCCGTCTGACGCGGCCCACACCCGCGCGCCCGGTCCGTTCCACGAGCGCGTTCGCGCTTGCTTCTCTCTGCGGGTGCGCTATCGTGCCCCCCGTCATGTCGAAACGGTCACAGCCCAAAGGGGACAATCAGCCCGACCTGTTCACGGCCAACTTCGCCGACATCCCGATCCGCGACCAGCGGGACACGATGGAGCGGCCGTTCTTCAGCCTCTCCAAGAAGCCCCGCCTGACCCCGATCGAGTACCGCGTCGGCGACGTGTGGGTCGAGGTGACCGCCAACCCCAAGTTCGGCATGGCCAGCATCTGGGACGCCGACATCCTCATCTGGGCGGCCACGCAGATCACCGAGGCCCTGGACCGACACCAGGCGCCCAGCCGGGTCATCCGGTTCCACCCGTACAACCTGCTCCGGGCCGTGCGGCGGCCCGTCGGCGGGGACCACTACCAGCGCCTGCGCGAGGCACTGGACCGGTTGACGCACACCGCGGTCCGCACCAACATCCGAACTCAGGGCAAGAAGAAGTCCGCGTCGTTCCACTGGCTGGAGGGCTGGAGCGAGGTGGTCAACGAACGGACCGGGGACACCATCGGAATGACGCTCACGTTGCCCGACTGGCTGTTCAGCGGGATCGTGACCAAGGGCGGGGTACTCACCATCCACGAGAACTATTTCTTGCTCACCGGGGGCATCGAGCGGTGGCTGTACCGGGTGGCCCGCAAGCACGCCGGCACCCAGGAGCTGGGCTGGCAGTTCACGATGCGCCAACTGTACGAGAAGTCCGGCTCGGCGGCCCGGTTCTCGGACTTCGCGCTGGACGTCCGGCGTGTGGTGCAAGCCGACGGGCTGCCGGAGTACGCCCTGTCCGTTCACCGCACCCCCGAAGACGAAATCGTCACCTTCACGCCGCGGTGCCGGCTGGCCGTAGACGATCCGCGGTTCCAACCCCCGCGCAACCCGCGGCGCCGGGTGGGCCTGGGCCTGACCGAACCCGCCCTGTCGCTGGCCAGCGCCGTCACGGCCGATTAGGCGCACGCGGCTGACCCCCGCTCCCGGAACCCGTCGCCCACGCCGTCGGTCGCGGAATTATCCACAGGCCGGCCCGAGCACGTGGCCGATCAGGCGCAGCGGACACGGCCGAAGAGGCGCACGGACACACGGCCGATCAGGCGCAAAGTCTCGGCCGATCAGGCGCAACGAAGCGCCGTTTCTCGACGGAGGTCAATGAGTTGGTGACTGGCTAACTGTTTAACTATGTATCTAAAGATACATACTCTTAACTTCTTTAACGCCCGGTCCTGTGGATAACCGGGCCGTCGGGTTCCGGGAATCGGCCGACGCGCTCGGTGTCGAGCGGGGTCCAATGTAGCCGATTGATTTTCTTGATGTTCTTCGCGGTCAGTTGGTCGCGGCCTGCGGTCCGACGAGTTAACAGAAACCCGTCACGTGTCGAGAAAAGACCAGCCAGATCAAGGCGGATTTGCTTCAAGGCATGGCCGATCAGGCGTAAATCGCGGCACGCTCTCCGGATCGTGTGGATTCCATCCGCGGATCGTGTGGAAGTGACTCGACAACCGGAGAGGTCACGAAGTGGGAGAGGAAGTGAAGACGGCATTCAGGAATGAACTGCGGGCGACGCCTGGGCCGTAATCGCGTTCGGAGGGGGTTTCTGGAAGCGAAGAGGGCGTCACCCACCCCCAACCCCGCGGACGGCACCTACAGCGCCTGATTGAGGCTCCTACGAAACGGTGCGATGCTTCGTGCCGGGCTGGTGTCCGCTTGTGTTCGGCCGGACCGACAGACCCGAGCGGCGCACCGGAGGCGGCCAAGAGGATCAGCGGACGGGTTGCACGCGGACGCCGAGGTCGAGTCGGGTCCAGTTCCGGTCCGCCGTGAGTACGGGCGCCTGCCGGGTCAGCCCCAGCGCCAGGCACGCCCGATCACCCAATGACAACCCCAGGTGCTTCGTACCGGCCCGCAGAGCGGCGGTCGCGGCGGCTTGCTCCGCGTCGTAGGGAACGACCTCCAGGCGCAGCCGCGTGATACCCACAACGGACTCGGCGATCGGCTTACCGCGATCGAGAAGTTTGGTCAGGGTCTCGGCGTAGTTGACGGCCGAGATCGCCGAGTGAGGCAGATGCTCCGCGACCGCGGTCGCGCCCGGCTCGTCGAGCAGGAACGCGAGCAGGGCCGAGGCGTCGAGGACAACCGGACTCACGCCCCGCCTTCGTCCTCGGCCGCGGCTTCGGCCCGGCGCTCGGCGATCAGTTCGTCGGCGGCGCTGGTGCCCGGAACCCGGCACGGTGCGAACGACTCCTGCACCTCCTGAAGCACCCGTTCGTAGCCGCGCAAGAGCAGGCTGTCCCCATCGGACTCGATGACGATCGTGTCTCCCGGGTGCAGCCCCAGTTCCTTCCGAAGTGCGGCGGGGATCACGAGCCGACCGTCCTCTCCGAGTTTGGCATGTTCGATGTGCATGGCGACCTCCGTGCGGGTTGACACATTTCCACGGTGCCACAGGTCCGGCAGAGATGTCAACAACCGATTCCACGGCGGGTCGAGTCGGATTGCCACGTCTCGATCGCGGGTGCTCGGTCGTGGGCTGGCCCGCAACCAGATGGCCTCCGACGCACTGGCCGCCGGGTTCGACGACCTACGGGGGGCGGGCGTTCCCCGAACCCGAGCGGTGCCCGGGTCTGGCGCCCGCTACGGTCGGACCGCGAGCGATTTCGTCAGATGACCGGCGACGGGATTCTTGTGTGCGCCGTGCTACGCAGCATGTCGGGCGGACGGAAGTGCGGGAACTGTAACGAGTTTGCGGCCGGCAACTATTTCTTTCGATTTTCCGATTGACATTGTGGCCGGGCCTGAAACAATGCGTTGGTTTAACCGGCGTTCGCGCGTTGTCGCGAGTTCTCTGCTGTCCGAATCATCGGGCGGCACGCCGGTCCGTCCGTGCGTCCCTCACTCTGCGTCGAGGACCGACACCGTGACACGCCCCGCTCCCGTCCGGGTCCGAACCCTTTCGATCTCAAGCTCGCGTGTACTCGCGCCGATTGTGGCGTGACCGTTTCCCGATTCACGGACCTCCACGCAACAGCGCGGTCGTGTGGGACGCCATCGGTGCGCCTCCAACACCGTCACGCCGCGCGAACGAACCGGCGCTCGTGAGTTGGTGTAACCGCGATTTCCTGATCCCATGATTTCATCACGCATGTGAGGACACAGCCGTGAGCCGCCCCGCCCGCTTCCCCTGGATTCCCGCCACCTTCACCCGGTTCCCCCGCATCCTTGCGCTGCGGGACTGGCTCGCCGGACTGTTTCGCCCGCGTGTGACCGGTGTGCTGAAGGCGCGGCTGAACCTGGAGCGGGTGGAGGAGCGGGTGGTGCCCGACGGGCGGCCGTTGCCGGGGCCGGTGATCTTCATGGGCAGTGGTTTGGGCGAACAACCGGCCATCAAGGCGGTGGATGCGGATACGGGCAACCCGCGCTGGACCGTCAGCCCCTTCGGTCCTCTGATGGTCGCGGGGGTCCGGGTCGCGGCGGGCGATTTCACGGGTGATGGGGTGCCCGACGTGGCCGCGGCACCGGGGTTCGCGCTGGACCCGCACATCGTCGTTCGAGACGGCACCACCGGCGCGCCGATCTCCGGCCCCTTGGCGGACTTCTCGCCCTTCGGTGTGATCGCCGGCGGGGTGCATGTCGCGGCGGCCGATGTCAACGGGGACGGGCGCGCCGACCTGATCGCGGCAGCGGTGGTCGCGGGCACGGCGCGGGTGAAGGTGTGGTCGGGTGACGGCGGCGCAGTGATCGCCGACTTCACCGTCTCGGGAGCGGGGTTCGCGGTGGGGCTGACGGTGGGTGCGGCCGATTTCACGGGCGACGGCAAGGCCGAGGTCGCGGTGGGCGCGGGGTTGGGCGGTCTGGTGCGGGTCTACAACCCGCTGACCGGAACGGCCATTTCCGGGCCGTTGGGCGAGTTCCGGCCGTTCGGGATCGGCTACGTGGGCAGCGTCTTTTTGGCCAGTGACGACCTGGCCGGCGACGTGAACGCCGACGGTACGCCCGATTTGGCGATCGGCACCGGGGTGGGCGCGGTGGCCCGGGTGAAGGTGGTCTCGGGCGCCGGCGGGAGCACCCTGTATGACTTCCAACCGTTCGGGTCGAGTTTCTTCGGCGGGGCGCGGGTCGCGCTGTGCTACGCGGACGATGACAGCAAGGCCGACATTGTTGTCGGGGCCGGACCGGGCAGTTCCTCGCAGGTGAAGGTGTTCGGCGGCGCCGACGGGGCACAGTTGGCGCCGCCGTTGGGCAGCTACAGCCCGTTCGGCAGTGCGCTGGGCGGCACGTTCGTGGGCGCGTCCAACGATCCGATCATCACCACCGTGACCGGCAGTTCGGAGTTCGGCCCGGCGGTCGTGGCCCAGACGGTCGGGTTCCGGTTCGCGGTGTACAAGCAGCCCAGTTACCCCACCCCGACCGGCACCCTTACCTTCTACGACGCCGTCGACAACACGCGCAACCTCGGGACGGTGACGCTGGCCGCCGGGGCCGACGGGAACGCCTACGCCGGGATCGTCACCTACTCCCTGACCCACGGGAGCAGCGGCGAGGGCGTCTACGCCGCCTACAGCGGGGACGCGGTGTACGCCGCGGTCACCTCGCCGTCGGCGTATGTCAGCTTCTCCAGCAGTTTGAACTCGCTTTCGTGCGGGTGCGGTTCCGAGATCGATGGCGGGCCGGGTGTCGGTCCCGCGCCGGGCAACACGACAGCCGGCGGCACCTGGACGGACGGGTCGGTGCGGGTGGGGCGGAACGACCTGACCGGCCAGACGGGTTCGGTCCCCGCCGACCAGGGGTGGTCGTGGGGCTCGGACGACCGCGTGGCCGACGACCTCGCCGGGCTGGGCGCCGTCAGCGGGGTGGGGCTGTCGCTGTACATGGTGAACCCCGACGGGTGGGCGACGACCAACGGGTCGAGCCTGGCCCTGGTGGAGGACGGAACCCCGGCCGTGTTCTTCGACAAGTACTACACCAACTTCGTCTCACCCGAGACGCCCGCCTTCTACTCCCGCTTCGGGGAGCCGTACGTACTGGTCGAGGACGGTACGAACCACCTGGTGATAATCACCGACGCCGAAGGGAACGTGTTCACGTTCTGGGACTTCTCCACGACGAACGCGTCGGCGGGCCTGGACGGGCGGTGGAAGAAGACGGTGGCCGCCGACGGGACGGTCACCCAGGTCATCAGCTACGACTCGTCCGGGCGCCCGACCGACGTGCAGACCACCGTCGGGTCCGGCGGCACCGCGATCACCGAGTCGTTCGCGACGACCTACGGGTCCAACGGGGCGTCCCAGGTGGTGCAGCAGCGGTCGGTCGGGGGCGGGTCGTACGCCACCGTTCGGCAGAGCGATTACACCTACTACACCTCCTCGGGCGCCAACGGCCTGACCGGCAACCTGAAGCTGGCGGTGGTGAAGGACACGTCGGGCAACGCCCTGGAGACGAGCTACTACCGGTATTACGGGGGTTCGGGCTCGGGAAGCGGTTCCGGCAGTGGGTCGGGCAGCGGGAGCGGCACGGGGCTGCTGAAGTACGAGTTCGGTCCGGCGGCCTACGCGCGGCTGGTCGCGGCGCTGGGGACGAGCGTGGATTCGCTGACGGACTCCCAGGTGAGCCCGTACGCGGACCGGTACTTCGAGTACGACTCGTCCGAGCGGGTGACGAAGGTGGTCGCGGCCGGTGAGGGTTGCTCGACCTGTAGCGGCGGTCAGGGCACCTACACCTACACGTACACCGACAAGGCGACGCAATCGACGATCCCCAACGCGTGGGCGCACAAGACCGTAGAGACGCTCCCGGACGGGACCACCAACACCTACTACACCAGCGGCTTCAACTCGCTGTTGCTGAAGGTGACTACATCGGGCGGTCAGTCGTGGCTGTGGTACTATCAGTACGACGCGACCAACCGGCTGGTGCTGTCGGCCGAGCCGTCGGCGGTGACGGGTTACTCGGACACCTACGCCGATCTGGTCCAGTACGTCAGCGGCAACGCGAGCTACCTGAGCGACTCGGCCGGTCTGATCGCGACCTACGAGTACGCGAGTTCGACCACGGCGACGACCTCGACGGCCGGGGACGTGAAGAACTTCCTCAAGGCCACGGCGATCCGGCAGGGTGAGACGGGCACTTCGGTCCCGCAGTCGGCGACGACGTACATCAAGAACACGGTCAGCAGCATCGACTACTTCCACACCGCGACGAACACGGTCTATCGGAACACGAACGGGACCGGCGGGCAGACGACCAGTTACGCCTACACGTACCTGTCGGGAACGAACCAAGTCGCCTCGACCACGGTCACGCTGCCGACGGTGACGACCGCACAGAACGGGTCGAACTCGGCGAACTCGATGGTGTCGGTCAACGATTCGTTCGGGCGCGAAGTGTGGTCGAAGGACGCCGGCGGGTTCATCAACTACACCGCCTACGACAGTGCCACCGGCGCGGTCACGAAAACGATCGTGGACGTAGACACCACGCAGACCAGCACGTTCGCGAACTTGCCCAGCGGGTGGAGCACGCCCTCGGGTGGCGGGCTGCACCTGACGACGACGTTCGAGGTGGACGCGCTGGGGCGGACGACGAAGATGACGGCGCCCAACGGGCGGATCGATTACACGGTGTACATCGACACGAATCACGAAGTGCGGTTCTACGCCGGTTGGGATGCGACCAACAACATCCCCACCGGGCCGACCGTCGTCACCCGCGACGACCGGGCCAACGGGTACACCGAATCGCTCACGATGAGCGCGGCGCCTTCGGTCAGCAGCAACCGCCCCACCGGCACCGAGAGCATCGCGAAGGTACAGTCGCTGTCGCGGAGCTACAGGAACGAGGCGGGTCAGGAGACGCACACCGACGCCTACTTCAACCTCTCCGGGCTGACGTACTCGACCTCGACCAGCCTGGGCACGGCGGGCGTGAATTTCTACCGGACCCTCTACCAATACGACAACACCGGCGGAGTCAAGCGGGTCGAGACTCCCGAGGGGACCATTACACGCACCGTTCGCGACGGGCTGGGGCGGGTCACCAGCGAGTGGGTCGGCACCGATGATACGCCGACGACGGGGGTTTGGTCGCCGACCAACTTGACCGGCACCAACACGGTCAAGGTGCGCGAGTACGAGTACGACGGCGGGGGCGTGGGCGATTCCAACCTCACGAAGGTGACGGAATATCCCGGAGGGAGTGCCGCGGCGCGGGTGACGCAGACGTGGTTTGACTGGCGGAACCGGGCCGTGGCGGTCAAGAGCGGGGTGGAGACGAGCGAATCGACCAGCGTGAACCGGCCGCTGGCGTACTACGACTTCGACAACCTGGGGCAGATCACGCAGACGCGAGTGTACGACGCCGACACCGCGACGCCCACCACGACGAGCGGGGTGCCGCAGCCGCTCAGTTCGAGCCTGCTCCGCGCGCAATCGGCGACGAGCTTCGATGAACTGGGGCGGATGTACCGGACCGATACGTACTCCGTTGATCCGTCCTCCGGGTCGGTCGGATCGTACACGCTCTACTCCCTCACGTGGTTCGACGCGCGCGGGAACGTCCTGAAGACGCTTTCGTCGGGCGGGTTGGTGCAGAAGATGACCACCGACGGCGCGGGCCGGGTGACCGCGAGTTATGTAACCGACGGGGGCGGGGATAGCGGGTATTCGGATGCGGATGACGTGACGAGTGACACCGTGTTGTCACAGACCGAGTACGCTTACGACACCAGCGGCAACGTGCTGACCACGACGAGCCGGCAGCGGTTCCACGACGCCTCGGGCACCGGGGCGCTCGGCTCGCCCTCCAGCGGGATCGGTGCGCGCGTCAGTTACGCGGGCTTCTACTACGATCTCGCCGACCGACTCACCGCGAGCGTGGACGTGGGCACCAACGCCGCCAGTTCGTGGACGCGGCCGGGGAGCGTGCCGAGCAGTTCGAGCACGGTCTTGGTGACCAGTTCGCGGTACGCCACCGACGCCGTTCAGACGGTGACGCTGACCGGCTCGCCGACGGGCGGGACGTTCACCCTGTCCTTCGGCGGGTACACGACGAGTGCGATTGCCTACAACGCGTCGGCCGCGACCGTCGATTCGGCGCTGGAGGCGTTGACCTCGATCGGCAGCGGGAACGTCGCGGTGTCGGCCGCGCCGGGCGGGACCGGGTGGGATGTGCGATTTACGGGGTCGCTGGCGGACAAGTACCAGACGGCGGTGACCGGCAGCGGTGCGGGCCTGACCGGGGGCACCTCGCCGGCGGTGAGCGTGGCGACGGTGAACGCGGGCGGGGACGCGGGGCGGGCGGCTGAAGTGACCGACCCGGCGAGCCGGGAACACCGGACCTACTCCGACGCGCTGGCGCGCAGTGTGAGGACGGTGCAGAACTTCGTGGACGGGGTGGTGAGTGACGGCGACGACAAGACGGTGGGGTTCGGGTACAGCGGGGCCGGGATGATTAGCCTCAGCGCGTACCTGAGTGGCGGCGGGGTGCAGGAGACGCGGTGGCTCTACAACGTCAACCAGGCGGGCGGCAGCGCCATCGACTCCAAGGACATCGTGGGCACGATCCAGTGGCCCGACGAATCGCTCGGACTGGCTTCGAGCGGCCAGCAGGAAACGATCACGGTCAACGCCCTGGGCCAGACCCTGACGGTGAGCGACCGCAACGGGAACGTTCACACGCTCAGCTACGACGTGCTGGGCCGGGTGGTCAGCGACGCGGTGACGACGCTGGGCAGCGGGGTGGACGGGAGCGTGCGACGGATCGAGACCGCCTACGAGGCTCAGGGCAACGCCTATCTGGTCACCAGTTACAACGCGGCGTCGGGCGGGAGCGTGGTCAACCAGGTCCAGCGCGCCTTCAACGGGCTGGGCCAGTTGGTCACCGAGTACCAGGAGCATTCGGGCAGCGTCAACACCTCGACCAGCCAGAAGGTGCAGTACGCCTACTCCGAGATGCCCTCCGGGGCCGACCACTCGCGCCTCACCTCGGTGACGTATCCCGACGGTTACGTGTTGACGAGCAACTATTCGAGCGGGTTGAATAGTAGTATCAGCCGGCTCTCCTCGCTCTCGGACACGAGCGGCACGCTGGAGAGTTACGACTTCCTGGGGCTGGGCACCGTGGTCACCCGCGCGCACTCACAACCCGCTGTCGATCTCTCCTACGTGAAGCGTTCGGGCGAGAGCGTGGGCGACGCGGGGGATCAGTACACGGGTCTGGACCGGTTCGGCCGCGTCGTCGATCAGCGGTGGCTCAACCCGAGTACCGGCACCGCGACCGATCGGTTCCAGTACGGCTACGACCTGGTGGGTAACCGCTTGTACCGTGACAACCTGGTGAACACCGCGTTCGGGGAACTCTACGCCTACGACGGCCTGGACCAGCTCACCAGCTTCGACCGCGGCACCCTCAACGGCACCAAGACCGGGCTGACCGGGGCCGCCAGCCGGAGCCAGAGTTGGGACTTGGACGCGGTGGGCAACTTCGATTCCGTGACCACCAACGGCAGTGCGCAGACCCGCAGTGCAAACCGCCAGAACGAGATCACCGCGATCAGCGGCGCCACCACGCCCACTTACGACGGCAACGGGAACATGACCGGCGACGAGACCGGCAAGCAGTTCGTGTATGACGC
>CAZBXY010000103.1:0-23895 GCA_964495365.1 uncultured Frigoriglobus sp.
ATCGAACGCTTCCGCGATACTATCGAGATACTCCGTTGAACGGTATTGCGGTTAGCCCGGGGTGAGCGAGGCTTTGCGAGCGCAACCCCGGGACTGATTTGGTGTCGCGTTCCCAGGGTTGCGCCGCTGCGCGGCTTCACCCTGGGCTAACATCTCCCGCCCCTCCGGGGCTGAAAACCAAGCCCCGAGAAACTCAAGGACCGACACGACCGCGGCTCGTTCAAACGCTACGAGGCTCGCCTCACCCATAACCATATCGTCGGATCACGTCGCCCCAGCGCTCCTCGACCAGCGCGCGCTGGGCCGGGAGCAGGTCGTACTTGTTCGTCTCGTACCCGGCGTTCTGGCGGAGATACTCCTCCACACGCGGTCGGGCCGCGTCGAACCCGCCGAGTTCCAGTGTGGTGTAAACCTTCTCTAGCTCCGCCACCGGGTTCTTGATGAGGTCCTCGTAGCGCAGTTCGTGGAACCGGTTGGGTTTCAAGAGCGGGCGCGCTTCTTCGAGCCGGTCGTAAATGACGCGGAACTCGCGCAAGACTTTGTCTTCGAGTCCCGGCCAGTCGGGGCGCTGAAGCCCGTGCGTGCGGGCCATCGTCTTCCACAAATTCACCGTGGACGGAAACACGACGCGCGGGTCGCGGACGATGTGAACGAACCGGGCGTCGGGGAACAATTCCAACAGCACCGGGACGCGGGCCGTGTGCGGCGGCGACTTCAGCACCAGTTGCTTGCCGGTGCGAACGGTCACTTCCTTCAGGAACCGCACGAACAGCCGCTTCCACTTGCGGAGTTCCGCCGGCGAAAGCCCCGACAGGTCGAGCGCCCCGGGGTGCATCGGCGGGCGGTGCGGGAACGCGAAGTCGGTGTAGGTCGAGGGCAGCCCGAGTAGCGCGAGTGCGAACTCGTCTTCCTGCGGGCGCTCCCACCCGAACAGCATGTTGTCCATCGGCCGCTTGTCGGGCAAGAGCCACCGCGCGTAGGTCTTGAAGAACCGGTTGGTGAGCAGCGCGTGGTTCGGGTTGAAGCAGTCCTGCATGTCCGGGAAGCCGAACTGCGGATCCTTGATGAGCAGTTCGTGCAGCAGCGTCGTCCCGGTGCGCCAGTGGCCGATCACAAACACCGGCGGTTGCAGTCGCGTCTCGCGAATGCGGTCACCGAACCACCCGTTGAGGAGCCACCGCAGCGACAGGTTCATGGCCGCGCTGACCGACACAATTCCCGCGATGTACCAGTACGGCGGGTGAACCGCGAACCCGTTGGCGCGGAGCAACCGCAGCCACGCGAAGCTGTCCATGCCCTCCCAGACGCGCGGCGCCCACTGGCGCTTCCGCGGCTTGGTGGCAGGGAGAGCGGGGTTCGCGGACATCCGTCAACTCCAGTTGGAAAGCAGCGAAGAAATCGCCGCACGATGAACGCAGAAAAGACACGATCCAGACAGAAAGCAGAATGGCCACAAAAAAGCACAAAGAGCACAAAAAGAAGACAGAGAACTGTGTTTTGAACTCAATCTGCTGTCTTGTTTTTTGGTTTTCTTTTGTGCCTCTTGTGCCTTTTTGTGGCCATTCTGTCTTCTCGGATCGTGTCTTTTTCTGCGTTTATCGTGCGGCTTCTCTTCTGCCTTTTTCTTACGTCTTCATCAGCGCTGCGTCTTCGCCACCGCGATTGTTCGGCGCCGCGGTTCCGGGTAGAGTCACATCAGGAAATCGTCCGCCAGGAAGTGTCATGGCCAAGTCGAAGCCCACCCCCGCGCCCGCTCCGGCCGACGTGCCGACGTATACCGTCGTTGCGCGCCGGTACCGGCCGCAGCAGTTCCGCGACCTCATCGGGCAGGAGCACGTCGCCAACGCGCTCGTCAACGCGCTGGAAACGGGTCGCGTCGCGCACGCGTACCTGTTTACCGGGGCCCGCGGGGTCGGCAAAACCAGCGCCGCCCGCATCCTCGCCAAGGCGCTCAACTGCGAATCGTCACCCAAACCGACCGCAACTCCGTGCGACCAGTGCGCCAGTTGCCTCGCGGTCGCCGGCGGCGATGATGTGGACGTGATGGAAATCGACGGGGCGAGTAACAACAAGGTCGAGGAGGTGCGCGACCTGCGCCAGGGCGTCGGGTTCCGACCGACGCGCGGCCGGTTCAAGATTTACATCATCGACGAAGTCCACATGCTCTCCACGTCGGCGTTCAACGCGCTGTTGAAGACGCTGGAGGAGCCGCCCGAACACGTGAAGTTCATCCTCGCGACGACGGAAGTGCAGAAGATTCCGATCACGATCCTGTCGCGGTGCCAGCGGTTCGACTTCGCCCACGTCGGGCCGGCGAAAATCTTCGACCAGCTCAAGAGTATCGTCGCCCGCGAAGGGCACCAGGCCGATGACGACGCGCTCAAACTGGTGGCCCGGCGCGCCGCCGGGTCGATGCGCGATTCGCAGTCGCTTTTGGATCAGTTGCTCGCGTCCTCGCCGGGCAAGCTCACCGCGGAACACGTCGGGCAGGTTCTCGGCACCGCCGGCGACGATCGCGTGATTGAACTCGCGACTGCCATTCTGGCGGGCGACCCGAAGGCCGCGCTGGATCTTATCGGGCAGTGGGTCGATCGCGGGTTGCAGGTCGGCGAGCTGGTCGATCAACTCGTGGATTACTGGCGCTCGCTCATGCTCGTCAGTTGTGGCGGCCCCGACGTGCGCGAACTGCCCGGCACGCCGAATCAACTCGAAGCCGTGAAGAAACACGTGCAGAACGTCTCGCTGGATGCGATACTGGGTGGGCTGGAAGTGCTGACCGCGACGAAAACGCGAATGCGCGGCAGCACGCACACGCAGGTGCTACTAGAGATGGCAGTGGTGCGGTTGTGCCGGCTCGGTGAATTGCTTTCGGTCGGGCAGTTGGTTCAGTTGCTGACTCAACCGGGCGCCGCGAGTGCCGCGAACGCGGGCAGTCCTGCCCCGCTGCGGATCGCACCGGCGACCGTTCAACCGAATACGGAGGGCGCAAAAAAAAACGACCTGACGGCGGCTAGGCCGAGCGGGAACGGTTCGATCAATCAGGAACAGTCAACGATTCCGCTGACGGAATCGTCGCTTCCCGCCGTGTGGGGCCGCTTCCTCCAGTACGCCGGGGAAAAGTACCCGATCTTGGCGAAACACCTTAGTTTATCCAGTTCGTATGCAAATTCCGGGCCAAATACTCTGGTAATCCGGTTCCCCGTCAGCTACAATGATGCCAAAGAGGCGTGTGCGGCCGAGGCGAACACGCAGCGGATTCAGGAGGCACTGCGGCGAATTACCGGGCAGGCGGTTGCGGTGCGGTACGAGAGCGACCACTCGGCCGCGGCCAAGCCGGGTACGAACGGTGCCGCGGCCACGGCCCCGGTCGCCCCGACGGACCGCAAGCGGTCGCTCGGCTCGCTCCCGTTGTTCAAGAAGGCCAGCGAGGCGCTCGGCGCCCAAATCTGGCACGTGGACGACGACTTCAACCCCAGCGCCCCGCCGAAAGCGGCGAACAAGGCCCGGGACGCGGACCCGGATTCCGAGACCCCCACCGACGAAGGATGAGACGATGTTCAAAGAACTCGGCACCCTGATGAACCTCATGGGCAACAAGGGGAAGATCCAGGAGGAGATGCAAAAGTTCCAGGCGTCGGTGGGTAACATCGTCGCGGAGGCCAGCAGCGGCGCCGGGTACGTGACGGTGAAGGTGAACGGCCGGCTGGAAGTGCTGAGCGTGCGCATCTCCGAGGACGCGATGAAGCTCAACGACCGCGAGATGCTCGAAGACCTCGTCGCCGCCGCGACCAACCAGGCGCTCACGAAGGTGCGGGCGCTACTCGCTGAAGAGAGCCAGAAGATGGCCACGAACATCGGGCTGCCGCCGGGAATGCTCGGCGGGGCTTCCGGGGATGGGGTGAGGCGAACGGCCGGTGTCAGCCGGCCGGTGGAGTGATGGGGCTCCGGGCGGGGGCCAGCCGGGGGTGGGTGGGCTGGCCCCGCGGCGGGCGCACCCGGCCGGTTCGCCGGGGGTGAGGGCGTGTCTGAGCCTGCGGGGGTGATCGCGGAGTTGCTGACGGAGCTAACGAAGCTCCCCGGCATCGGGCCGAAGAGCGCGGAGCGGATCGCGCACTTCCTGCTCGCTGGCGACCGGCGCAACGCGGTATTGCTCGCCGACGCGCTGCACGCCGTCGCAGAAAAGGTTCATGCGTGCCGGGAGTGCTTCAACCTGACCGACGGCGAACTGTGCCCGATCTGTTCCGACCCGAAGCGCGACGCGGGGCTGCTGTGTGTGGTCGAGACGCCGCGGGACGTGAACTCGTTCGAGCGCGCGGGAAACTTTCGCGGGCTGTACCACGTGCTCGGCGGTCGGCTCGCCCCGCTCGACGGGATGGGGCCGGAACGTCTTACATTCACCGCGCTGGTAGAACGGGTGCGCAAGGGCGGCGTGCGGGAAGTGATTCTCGCGACCAGCCCGACGCTCGAAGGTGATGGCACGGCATTGTTTGCGTCGAATGTGCTCGGGCCGACGGGGGTTTCGGTGACGCGATTGGCACGCGGGTTGCCGAGTGGTAGTTCTCTGGAACTGGCGAACGCACAAATGCTGGCCGACGCGCTCGACGGACGACGAACGTTTTGAGGACTGACCGGTTGTTGTTTTCTGTCGCCGGCCTCAGTGAGGCCGGGGCGATACCGTTCTTGTAGCTCCGGGGTCAATGACCCCGGCTACAGAAAGCAGAAGACAGAAGCGGTGTCGGGAAATGTCGAGTGGGTAAGTCGGGGTATGTGGGAGTGAGCCGCGACGAGCGCAACGCCCGCGCGTTTTCGAGAGGGAGACGATGAGCGGATTCGGAATGCGAATGGATCTCGTCCCGCGCCAGGATCAGAAGCTGATTCTGGCCCCGCGGATGATCCAGTCCATGGAGATTCTGCAACTGTCGATCGCCGACTTGCAAACCAAGATCGACGAGGCGCTGCAAGAGAACCCGTTCCTCGAACTGAAGGAAAAGCACGCCGAGGAGGGCGAGCAGCCGGCGGAACTCGACCCGGACAGCACCCCGCTCAAGCACGACGAGACCGGCGACCTGGAGTTTAGCCGGCTCGACGAGCTGAACCGCGACTGGGACGACCACTTCAACGAGGAGCACCGCGGCAGCCGGGCGGCGATGGAGGAAGAGGGCGACCGCAAGCTGGAGGCGATGGCGAACATGCCCGACCGGGCGCCGTCGCTCCAGGACCACCTCGCCGACCAGCTCGGCGAACTGGAACTCGACGAGGACGAGCGCCGGCTCGCGCGCCACATCTGCTCGTTCGTGGACCGCACCGGCTACCTCGGCGCCCGGCTCAAGGTGCGCAAGGACCGCGGGCACGCCAAGGACCGCGACGAGACCGAGGCGCCCGAAAAGCCCAAGAAGAAGAAGCCGGACGACGAGAACGACGAGGAGCTCTACAGCGACGTGTTCCGGTCGGTCCCGCTCTCCGAAATCGCGTCCCTCTATGACGTGCCGACGACCGAGGCCGACGTCGAGGACACGCTCGTTCACGTCGTTCAGAAGCTCGAACCGCCCGGCGTCGGCGCGCGCGATCTCAAGGAGTGCTTGCTGCTCCAGGTGGCCCCGGACGCGCCCCTGGCCGACGCGATGCGGATCATCATCCGCGACCACCTCGAGGACGTGGGCGCCAACCGCATCCCGGTCATCCAGAAGGCGACGCGGTTCGACCTGGAGACGATCCAGGACGCGATCGCCGAGATCCAGCACCTCGACCCCAAGCCAGGGCTAAAGTTCAGCGACACCGGCACGCACTACGTCATGCCCGACGTGGTCGTGGAGCGCGCCGACGACGACGATTACACCGTCCGCCTCACCGACGAGTGGGTGCCGCGGATCCGCGTCAGCAAGCGCACGGTCGAGTTGTGCAAGCGGCAGGACCTGGACGAAAAGGTGAAGGAAGAACTCCGCAAGAAGCTGCAATCGGCCGACTGGCTCGTCAAGGCCGTCGAACAGCGCCGCAACACGCTTCTGAAAGTGACGAAGGCGATCATCAACCACCAGCGGGCGTTTCTGGACTTCGGCCCGGAACACATTCAGCCGCTGAAGATGCAGCAGATCGCCGATCAGGTGAAGGTCCACGTCACGACCGTGAGCCGGGCGGTGGACGACAAGTGGGTGCAGACCCCGCGGGGTGTGTTCCCGCTCAAGCGGTTCTTCGGCGGCGGGAAGGCGAACCAGCAGACCGGCGAGGACGTGGCCTACGAGGTCATGAAGCAGAAGCTCCTGGAACTCGTCTCGAACGAGGACAAGTCGAACCCGCTGTCGGACGAGGAGCTGGTGACCCGGCTGAACGAGGCCGGCTACCCGGTCGCCCGGCGCACGGTGACGAAGTACCGCAAGATGCTGAACATCCCGTCGAGCCGCCAGCGCAAGGACTGGTCGCTCTCCACAACGTGATCAGACGTGAAGAACTAACCACAGAGGCACAGAGGCACAGAGAAAACAGGAGAAGAGTGTTGAAAACTCTTCGTCTCCTGTCTTCTCTGTGCCTCTGTGCCTCTGTGCCTCTGTGGTTAGTTTCTGACAAGGAACAGCCATGCCTACCGACCTCTCCGCGGAAGAAGCCGCAATCCGCCTCGGGGGCGGCGCGAAGGCCGTCGAGCGCCAGCACGAGAAGGGGCGACTCACCGCGCGCGAGCGCATCGCCAAGCTGGTCGATTCCGAAGCCGAGTGGTTCGAACTGGGCCTCTGGGCGGCGTGGAAGATGTACGGCGAGTGGGGCGGGGCGCCCTCGGCCGGTGTGGTGACCGGGATCGGCTCTGTGAGTGGTCGGCGCGTGATGGTGATCGCCAACGACGCGACCGTGAAGGCCGGCGCGTTCTTTCCGATGACGTGTAAAAAGGTGCTCCGCGCCCAGCGGATCGCCACCGAGAACCGCTTGCCCCTCGTTTACCTCGTCGATTCCGCCGGCGTGTTCCTGCCCCTTCAGGACGAGGTGTTCCCCGACGAGGACGATTTTGGCCGCATCTTCCGCAACAACGCCGTCATTTCCGCCGCGGGCATCCCGCAGTTCGCCGCGATCATGGGCAACTGCGTCGCGGGCGGCGGCTACCTTCCCGTTCTGTGCGACACGCTACTGATGACCGAAGGGAGCGGCCTTTATCTGGCTGGTCCCGCGCTCGTGAAGGCGGCGATCGGGCAAGTTGTCGATTCGGAATCGCTCGGCGGCGCCAAGATGCACGGCGCGATCAGCGGTACGATCGACTTTCGTGAGCCGAACGACGAATCTTGCCTCGAACGGCTGCGGCGACTGGTTGGGGCGTTGCCGACGGATCCTGGTGAACGGCGCGGCGTCAGCCCGCCGAGCGAACGAATTCCGACCGAAGACCTCGGCGGGCTGACGCCGCGCCGTTCGCCTGAATTCGTTCCCTTCACCCAACCAGAGTACGAGGTGCGCGATCTGCTGAAGTTGCTTCTCGATGACGCCCCCTTCGACGAGTACAAGGCGGACTACGGCCAGACGCTCGTGTGCGGCTTCGGCCAACTCGGCGGCAAAAGAATTGGCGTCGTCGCCAACCAGAAGAAGCGCGTGAAGTCGGCCGACGGCCCGTTGCAGTTCGGCGGGGTGATCTACGTCGATTCCGCCGACAAGGCCGCGCGGTTCGTGATGGACTGCAACCAGCTCCGCGTCCCGATCCTCTTCGTCCAGAACGTGAACGGGTTCATGGTGGGCAAAGAGTCCGAGCAGGCGGGCATCATCAAGGCCGGGGCGAAGCTCGTCAACGCGATCTCCAACAGCGTCGTTCCGAAACTGACGCTCATTACCGGCGGCTCTTACGGCGCCGGCAACTACGCCCTGTGCGGCAAGGCGTTCGACCCGCGGTTCATCCTCGCGTGGCCAACCGCGCAGTACGCGGTGATGGGCGGCAACCAGGCCGCCGGCGTGTTGCTCGATATTCAGGTTCAGGCGCTCAAGCGCACCGGCAAGGAGCCGGACGCCGACGAACTGGCGGCCCTTCGCGACCGCGTGAAGGCGAGATACGAGGATCAGACCGACATCCGCTTCGCCGCGGCGCGCCTGTGGGTGGACGCGATCGTGAAGCCCGCGGAGACGCGCGCCGCGCTCCTGACGGCTCTGGCGGTCGCCACGCGATACGATGAGGGGAAGGCGTTCAAAACAGGCGTGTTTCAGGTATAGAATTGATGATTGAAGATTTGTGATTGGCGATTGAGAAGCGGAGGCAATCTCTTTCAATCGCAGGGCGGACGCACTTAATCCTCGGTGATTCCTTGTAGAACCTGAAGTAGGTAGTCGTCGTCCCAAGCGGCCCTCATCCGGCGTGTTTGGATGCTCCCTCTAGAACCCGCCCGTTGCAACAGCGACAACGCCACACGCCGAACCATTCCCAGGTTGGCACACGCGTGGCCCGCCCGCGCCCGGCTGTCGTCTTCCCGAAACGACACGTCCAAGACCCAGTACAAACTGTTCTCGATTCCCAGTGGCCCCGAATGTAGCCCGCCAACTTCTGGGCTCCACACCGCAGGCTCGTGATGTAGTAATGCGCCGTACTCGTGTTCGCCTTCCCCTTCACCGCCCGCTCCCGGCCCACCAACACCACGGCTCGGACATCCGTCCAGCCCTCCGGCATCCCCTTGGGCTTGCGGACCACTGTCACGTACCGCTCCTCACTGCGGCCGTGGCCCTCACCGACCTCTTCGGCCATGCTGCAACCGGCGAACTGGGCATCACCCGCCCGATCAAAGACCTCGGCCACCGCCTGACGCAAGTTCCTCTGATTTCCCTTGGACGCACACGATGTAATCCCCACCCTGTTGGTGAATCTGCTCGACAATGGCCTTCTGGCAACCGGCCGCATCAATGGTCACCACCGCCCGGTCAAATCGAGTGTCTCCAAAAGATCGGGGATCATCGTAATCTCGTGCCCGCCTTCGGGCACTGAACGCATCCCCAAAATCAGCCGCTTCTCAACCGCCCACGCTTCGACCAAATGCAGGCAACCGCTGAAGGTGCCCTTGGCCGAACGCCGCGCGGATTTGCCGTCGATGGCCACCTGAATCAGCCCGGTCGCCTCAGCGGCGCGGGCCATCCAGCGGCCGAATCGGTCGGCGAAGGCCGTGGGGTTGAGTTTGGCGAAGACACGGTTGAAGGTATCATGACGGGGGATCCCATTGGGGAGTTTGAGGAAGCGTCGGAAGAACGTTTCCTTAGCACGGCCATATTCGGCGATCTGTTCCCAGCCATCAGCCCCCGCGATGACGGCGCAGGTGGCGATTTTATGGCCCGCGAAAACGTCCGGGCGCTGAACCTCGACAAGATCGCCTTCCGGATGCGCGACCGCGACTTCTTCTCCGCGGTCATCAAGCTGCTGCACGATCGCCACCTGTACCACAACACGCTGTACTCCTACGCGATCTTTCACGCGGACACGCCGACCGCCCGGCAGTTCCTAACGACCGGCTGTTCGAGCAGTACCACCGGTTCCTGAAGGTGCTCTCGTACCACAAGGAACTGAACGACACCGACCTCCTCGCGGTGACCTATTACCTCTTGCTCCAGGACCGGATCGACGAGGCGTTCGAGACGTTCGCGCGTGTCAATCGCGACCGCGTGACGACGAAAATGCAGTACGACTACTGCGCCGCGTACCTTCAGATGTTCGACGGCGACCTGAAGCAGGCCCGCGCCATTGCCGTGCGGTACGCGAACTACCCGGTGGACCGGTGGCGCAACACCTTCGCCACGATCACGTCGCAACTCGACGAGATCGAAGGGAAGGGCGGCAAGGTGATCGACCCCAACGACCGCGGTCAGCAGGTGGGCAACCTCGCGGCGACCGAGCCGGGGTTCGAGTTCACCATCGACGGGAAGTCGATCAATTTGTTGTGGCAGAACCTCGAGACGGTGAAGGTGAACGACTACCCGATGGACGTGGAGCTGCTATTTAGCACAAGTCCGTTCGTGCAGCAGTCCGGCGGGCAGTTCGCCTCGATCCGGCCGAACCTGACGCGCAAACTGAAGCTCCCCGCGGGGCAGAACAAACTGACCGTGCCCTTGCCGGACGAGTTCGCGGCGAAAAACGTGCTGGTGGAGATCGTGGGCGCCGGCAAGACGCGGGCGGTGCCGTATTACGCGACCGCAATGGCAGTCAACGTGACCGAAAACTACGGCCACCTGCGCGTGACGAATACCGCCGGCGGTACGGCGCTACCGAAGGTGTACGTGAAGGTGTACGCGAAGCTGGCCGGCGGCCCGGTGAAGTTCCACAAGGACGGCTACACCGACCTCCGCGGTCGGTTCGACTACGTGTCGGTGAACCCGCCGGAGCGCCAGGCGATCGAGAAGTTCTCGGTACTCGTCCTGAGCGAGGACCGCGGCGCGCTGATCCGCGAGGTGGCTCCGCCGCAGCGGTGAGGCGCCCACCGCCGCCACCCTGGAAAACTGGAACGGCGCGGGAACCTTTTTGCGGGGCGGTTCCGGCGCCGTTCCAGTTTGTGACACTTTTCACTTGCACAATTTGTGGGCGATGCGTTAAGTTTATTGCACGGAATTAACACACCGCGGGGGAGTCCCTATGCCCGCCAAGCTGTTCGACCTGACGGGCCGCGTCGCGCTCGTCACCGGCGGGAACAAGGGGCTCGGCAAGGCGATGGCCCGCGGGTTCGCGGAGGCCGGGGCCGATGTCGTCATCGCCAGCCGCCACGAAAACGAATTAAAAACCGCCCTCGACGAAATACTCTCAGGGACCGGGCGCCGCGGGGCGTACTGCGTCACCGACGTTTCGGTCCGCGAAGATGTCAAAAAACTCGCCCAGTTCGCGCTGGAGAAGATGGGGAAGGTTGACATCCTGGTGAACAACGCCGGGATGAACGCCCCGCAAGCCGTCGATGCGATCACCGACGAGACCTGGGACCGCGTGCTGGAGGTGAACCTGAGTTCGGTGATGGCCCTCACCCGCGAGCTGGTTCCGCAGATGAAAGAGCGCAAGTGGGGCCGGATCGTGCATATTTCTTCGGTGATGGGGCAGGTGTCGAAGGAGAAGCGGAACGTCTACTCCGCGACGAAGGCCGCGCTGATCGGGCTGGTTCGGGCGAACGCCCTGGACCTGGGGCCGTTCGGCATCACGGCCAACTGCGTCGCGCCGGGGCCGTTCCTGACCGACATGCCGATGTCGGTCCTCTCGGACGCGGAGAAGCAGATTTTCGCCGACCGCACGGCGCTGGGGCGCTGGGCGCAACCGTGCGAGCTGGTCGGCCCGGTGTTGATGCTGTGCAGCGAGGCCGGCAGCTATGTGACCGGCCAGACGCTCTTTGTGGACGGGGGATATTTGGCCCGCTGAGTGACGGAGTCGCTTGATTCGGTCCCGCCCGGTCAGATAAAATCCAGTTTGAGGATTCGCGCGGTCGCGCCGGGTTTCCGGCGGCGGTCGCGTAGTTCCAGGTGATGCCCATGAACGCGTGTCCGACTCTCCCACCCCCGAACAGTGCCGCGCCGCTTATGAAAAAGAGCGTCCACCGCGAGTGCATCGAGGAAGAGAACAAGCACAAGTGGATCGAGAGCGAGAAGGCCGGGTACGACCTCGGGGAGGCGTGCGTCCGCCGGTGGGTCAAGGAACACTGGCGGGGCTATTTGCGGGCGAAATGGGTCGAGCACCTCCAGGGCAAGTGTTTCTGGGTCGAACTCGATCGCGGAGATTTCGGCCTGCTCCAGCGGAAGTTCCAGGCCCAGGCCGCACTGCTCGACCTCATCCTCAACCAACTCGCCGCCGGTAAAGAGAACCTCGACGTACTCGACTGGGCCGTCGCCAACAAGATCGCCACCGACGCGGTGGGCGAGATCCTCGAAGCCCTCGACGTCAACAGCCAGCGCCTCGAACACCGCTTCGACTGTTCCCTCCAGCCCTCCACCCACGCGGCATAACCTTTTTCTTCGTGGCACAGGCTTTCGCCTGTGTGCCAGGTTGGCATTCCCCCGCGCCCCGCGGTTCGGCTAACATCCCGCCGGTCCCACGGACGGGAGTAGCCAATGCGCCGCGCGCGGCTTCGGGATTACGCGATCTTGCTTTCGGTGTCGGCGCTGCTCACGCTGCCGAACCTCGGTGCCACCAGCCTGTGGGACGTGGACGAGGGCGTGAACGCCGAGGCCGCGTGCGAGATGCGCGACAACGGCACCTGGGTCATCCCGACGTTCAACTACCAGCTCCGCACCGCCAAACCCGTGATGCTCTACTGGCTCCAGCGGGCCAGCTACGCGGCGTTCGGCGTGAGCGAGTGGTCGGCACGGTTCCCGTCGGTCCTGGCCGCGCTCCTCGCGGTGCTACTCACCTACGAACTGGCCCGCCGCATGTTCGACCGCGCCACCGGGTTGCTCGCCGGCGTGGTGCTCGCATCGGCGTTCGAGTTCTGTATGCTCGCGCACGCCGCGACGCCCGACGCGGTGCTGCTGCTGTTCACCGTGCTGACGTACTACCTCTTCTGGACGCGGCACCAGAACGATTCCCGCCGGTGGTGGCTCCCGACGGCCGCGGCGTGTGGGCTGGCGGTGCTGACGAAGGGGCCGGTCGGCGTCGCGCTGCCGGGCTTGGTGCTCGTCCTGTACTTCGCGTGGAACCGCGAACTCCACCGGCTCCTCGATCACAAGATTCTGCTCGCCGGGCTGGTGTTCCTCCTGGTCGCCGGTCCGTGGTACGGGCTGGTGACGGCCGAAACGCGCGGGGCGTGGGCGCGGGCGTTCTTCGAGCGCGAGAACCTCCAGCGGTTCACGACCCCGATGGAGAACCACAACGGCCCGGTCTACTACCACGCCGCGGCGATACTGGTGCTGTTCGCGCCGTGGAGCGCGTTCCTGATCGCGGCCGTGTGGTACGGCGCGAAGGGAACGGCGAACCCGGAGCGTCAGCGACGGGGTGCAACCTCGACGGAAGTGGCGACGCCCCACCCTGTCGCTGACGCTCCGGGTTCGCCTTTTCGCGCCCATCGCTTCCTCCTCTGCTGGTTCGGCGCGTATCTGGTCTTCTTCTCCGCCGCCGCCACCAAGCTGCCGAACTACCTGCTGCCGGTGTACCCGGCGCTGGCGATCCTCACCGCCCGGTTCCTGACGCGCTGGCGCGCCGGCGAACTCGCGCTCCCCAGGTGGCTGATGCCCGCGGCAGTCGCCGGGGTCGTACTGACGGCGGTGGCGACCGCCGGCGGGTTGCTCGTCGCCGGCGGCGCGGTGAGCCTGCTGCCAGCCGGCGCGCGGGTGTTCCCCGGCGTCGAGCGGTGGGCCGTCCTCGGCCTCGTGCCGCTGGGCGCGGCCGTGCTGATGGCCCGCGCGATCCGCGCCAACGACCGCACCCGGTTCGTGCGGGTGACGGCGGGCGCGGCGGTCGCGTTCACGGCGCTCCTGGCCGCGTTCCCGCCGCTGGCGATCGACGCGCAAAAGGCGCCGCGCGAGCTGGTCCGGGCCAGCGGGGTCGCCGACCCGGCGCGCGACCTGCGGCTCGCGCAGTTCCACTGGTTCCAGCCGAGCCTGGTGTTCTACTCGCGGCGCGAGGTCGCGGAGTTGAAGGAGCCGGGCGCGGTGGCCCTGTTCCTCGCGGTGCCGACGCCGGCGTACCTGTTCGTCCCCGCGAAGATGTGGGAACTACTGGAAGCGCAGGTGTGGGTGCCGACCCGCGTTGTCGCCCGGCACCACGACTTCTACCGCAACTGCGAGGTGCTGGTGGTGACGAACGACGCGACCGCCGTTGCCGGGCGGTAAGTGTCCCGGTCGGAGTGTCGGGACACTCGTGGGGGGGGCCGACGCCCTCGTTTTGGGCGCGGAAGGCTCACAGGTACTTTCTACAATTCAAATCCCCGCTCCCGCATCTCACCCAGTTTCGCCGGAAGATGGCGAAGTACGGCCGGACACGCGGACTTTACCGCTTATGACGCCGGGAACCGGAGAACCCGGTTGTGACGTGGCGTGAAACCGTTTGTGCGGCGCGCGGGGCGAATTAGGCTAATGCGTGATGCCCGGCCGGGCGCACGTTCCGCCACGGACCCCGAGGAACTCCCAAAACTCAACGACCAAATTCCAAACAAGACAGAACTGATCTTTTTGGGATTTGTTTCTTGGGATTTGGGATTTGCTCAAGTCGGCCGGGCGGTTCCCCGGCCCCGCCGGGAACTCGTACACCCCGGAGTCTCACCATGACCTTCACCCGTTGCGCCGGTCTCGCTCTCGCGCTGGCCCTCGGCGGCCTCGTGACCGAGTCCAACCGCGCCGCCGCCGCCTGGGACAACGTGTTCCAGGTGTGTTGCCACGATTGCAACCGCCCGCGCGCCAGTTTCTTCGCGCCGGCCCCGTGCCCGCAACCGTGCCCGCAGCCCGAAGTGCGGATCAGCTACGTCCAGCGGTGCTACTACCAGCCGGTCACCGAATACGTCCGCAAGAGCTACTACGAGCCGGTCACCAAGAAGGTGACCAGCTACTACTACGAGCCGGTGACCGAGTACAAGTACAGCACCTACTACGACCCCTGCACCGGGTGCCCGCAGCGGGTCTGCACGCCGGTCACCTCGTACCGGCTCCGCAGCCAGTGCAACTCGGTGACGAGCTACGTCGAGCGGTGCGCGATGGTGCCCGTCACGACCCTGAAGCAGGTCACCTACCAGCAACCGGTGGTGAGCTACTACTACCCGCCGGCCCCGACCGGGGCGAGCTTCTACCCGCTGCCGCCGATGGGCGCACCGGCCGGTCCGTCGGTCGAACAGATCCGCCAGAATCCGCCGGGCGTGACGCCGGAGCGCGGCAACTCGGACACGATGATCCCGCCGCCGGACGTGCCGGTTCAGCCGGGGTCGCTCCCGCGCCCGGGCAACGCCAAGCTCCGCCCGGAGAAGACCGTCAGCCGGAGCAGCGTGGTGACGGTTCGCGGCGAGGTGGTGCTGAACGACCAGATCACCCCGCGGGCCGGGGCGAAGCTGGTGTTCATGAACGCGGACAAGCCGGAGCAGAAGGAGTACGCGACCGCCAACGCCTTCGGCGAGTTCGACGTGCGGCTGCCGGCCGGGAACTGGTACCTGTACGTGGGCGGCGAGACCGGCAAGGCGAGCTACCACAAGCAGATCGCGCTGGGCGACCGCGACACCGTGGACTACAAGGTGGTGAGCCGCTGAGCGGCGCACGGCCTTTGTCTTCAGCCCTTAAGCCCCGGAGGGGCGACAGAGCCTTCGCGGTTCGTTCTGTCGCCCCTCCGGGGCTTAAGGTTTCTTTGGTTCGCGTTACCCAGGGTTGCGTTCGCTGCGCGAACTCACCCTGGGCTAACATCGGTCGCCGCTCCGCGGCTCAAGACGGCGGGGTTTGGATTCGTGCTGGATCATTTCATTGACCGCGAGTCGTGAGGGCGGGAGAATCGCGGGCGTTCGCCCACCGCGAGGAACCGGCGATGCGTGTACTCGACGAAGTGGCCGAAGCGATCCACCGCGCCCGCGGTGGCTACCCGCGTCCGGTCGTCTCTGCGTTCGGGCTGGAACAGCAGTTCGGCAGTCCGCTCGTACCGTGGCGGTGGATCGCGATCCAGCGGTATCTGCGGTGCTGGCTCCCGCCCCTCGAATTCGTGCAAGGACACTACTTCCTGCCGTCCGGCTTCGTAGGTCGTTTCTGACAATACGTTTTTCGCCTATAATACCAGTGAACTCATCTCGCGAGATGGGTGGTTCCCAACGAGGAGGCCACCCATGTACCGTTACGATCTTACCGATGCCCAGTGGGAGGTGATTGCCTCCTTCTTCCCCGACCGCTACCACCACGGCAAACCCGCTCACCCCTGGAACGACCACCGACCGTTGGTCAACGGCATCCTCTGGCACCTCCACACCGGAGCGCCTTGGCCCGACACGCCCGAACGGTACGGACCCTGGCAGACGGTCTACGACCGCTTCAATCGCTGGCGCAAGGACGGCACCTGGGCCCAAATCCTCGACGCCCTCTTGATCCGCCTCGACGACGCCGGACGCATCGACCGCGACCTGTGGTGCGTGGACGCAACCGTTGTTCGGGCCAGCCGGTCCGCCGCCGGAGCGAAAAAAAAATCCCGACTGCCAACCCCAGTTGGGTGGGCCCGAACGCACCCAACTCGATGAACCAACAGACCATGCGTTGGGTCGATCGCAAGGCGGATTCGGCACCAAAGTTCACCTCGTTTGCGATGGCGGGGGTACACTGCTGGCCGTTCAGTTCACGGCGGGTCAAGCGCACGAGTCCCTGTCATTGGGTCCCGTGCTTCTGCGGGCCCGGCGTCCCGCTCGCAAGGGGCGACCGCGATGGCCCAAGAAAGTGGCTGGCGACAAGGGTTACAGTTATCCCGGCATCCGCGCCTGGCTGTGTCGCCACCACATCGATTCGGTCATCCCGACACGGAAGAACCAGTCGCCCGACCCGAACTTCGACAAGCGGACCTATCGGAAGCGAAACATCATCGAGCGAATGGTTGGCTGGTTCAAGGAGTGCCGGGCATTGGGCACTCGCTATGACAAACTGGCGGTCAACTACGCCACTCTCTGGATCGTCGCCAACATCCATCGCTTGCTGAAAAAACGGCTCCGGTTCCTGCAAACCGGATTGTCAGAAACAACCTAAGCATTTGGGACTTGGTAGACTGGGTCGCCGATGCGTATCCCGAGTTGGAACGGCCGGCGGCGCGCACCGAAGCGGCCTGGCACAACGCACAGGTCTTCGCCGGCGTGAAGGTTACGCTGGCGGACGCGCTGGCCGTTGATCCAGAGAAGGTGACCCGCCGAGCCCGGCTGAAACGCGATCTGGGTATGGATTGACCGACTGGGCTGTTCAGGTCGAGAGGACGTGGAACAGGATCAACAGCTTGCGGCCGAAGATGACGGTGCCGATGACCGCGGCGGTCAGCCCGGCGACCAGCACCGCGCCGGCTGCGATGTCCAGGCAGTGGTACACGCGGTCCCGCGCCTCTTGCTCCAGCCCGCGGAACATGGTTTCGATCGAACTGTTGAACAATTCGGCCGTCAGCACCATCCCGATGCACCCGACGACGAGGCACCACTCCCAGTGGTCGCACTCCAGGGCGACCGCGGCGGCCAGCGCGAGGGCCGCGAAGAAGAAGTGAACGAAGAAACTGGAGTGCCCGCGGACGCCCCGCTTCACCCCGCGGACGGCCTCCTTGAACTTGTCCCGCCACCGCCGCGGTTTCTTCCGCGCGGGCGGGCTGCCGTCGGTGGTGTCCCAGGGGTCGGCGGGCATGGGTTGTCTCGGATGTGGTCCGGTCTTCAGGGTGGTCCGCTCGCTCCGCGAGCGGTCGCCGCGCAGCGGCGATGTCTTTTTGGGTCCGATGGCCTGGTCGCTCACGTCGTTCGCGACCCGCTCGCGGAGCGAGCGGACCACCCTGAAGACAGCGCCTACCGCCGCCCGCCCGCCGGGGCGGCGTTGAACCGCCCGGCGGCCAGGTTCGGTATCACCAGGAACTGGAACCCGAAGCTGTTCACGAACGCGGAGTACGTGAACCCGACCGTCACCGTCAGGTCGGTCCCGGTGCGCGTCAGGGTGAAGGTGTTCGACAGCGCCTGACTCAGCCCGAAGTCGTAACTGGCCCCGATGTTCGCGTAATACCGGCGGCTCAACTGGTAGCCCAGGTTCAGGATCACCGCCTTGCTGTTGAGCGGATCCGTCTGCCGGTAGCCGAGGTACAGGCTGGTGCGGTCGGTGCGGTCCAGGTACACGCCGGCGTTCCAGTACCGCGACCCGCCCTTGTACGGCTCGAACCACCCGTTGGACACCAGCGATGTACGGTCGCCCAAGTTCCACACGCTCCCGTATTCCAGGAACGAGAACGGGTTCCCGAAGTTGTCGCGACTGGCGTTGGGGAAGTACGACGCGGACACGTCGAGGGTCAGGAAATCGACCGTGTGTTCCATCCCCGGATAGCCGCGCTTGGTCTGGAACCGCTGGCGGATGTCGCCCTGCAGCACCTGAACGTCGTCGAGCGTGTCGATGCGGTTCTCGACCACGCGCCGGATCGCGTACAGTTGCGGGTTGTACACGCTGTAGCCGGCGGCGTTGGCCAGCGCGACCCCGTTCGGTCCGGGCACGTTGAACGTCTGAAACGGCGTGATGTTGCGGAACGCCTGGTCGGTCGCGTCGTCGTTCAAGCGGTCGAGTAGCGGGAGCCGGTTGTAGGGTACGTTCGACGCGGCGTATCGGTAGTTCGCGCCGAAGACGACCTTGTGGTACAGCCCGCCGAGGTTGAGCAGCTCGCTCGACACGTCGCCGTAGAGGCGCGAGAACGGCACGCTCGCCCGCGCGCCGCCGGCGCCGTAGACGCGGCCCAGTTCGCTCCCGTCGAGCGTGTTGGTGTACTCGGTCAGGTCCACGATCCCGTACGGGGCCAGCTTCACCGGGCCGAGGGCGAACGGGGCGCTGAGTTCCTGCCACACGTTGAACCGGCCGGTGTTCAGGCGCCGGTCGGTGGGCAGAATCGGGAACGGGTTGTACTCCGCCGGGCGCGACTGAGCGAACGCCGCCGACCCCCGGGCACTGTAGACGAGCCGGTCGTCCAGGAACGTCTGCCCGATCAGGTGCCCGCCCACTCGCGGGAGCCAGTTCGTCTCGCTCACCCACTGCCGCGTGAACCGCCCTTCGGCCAGCGCCGTCGCGCCGAAGTTCCGCCGCTGCCACGCCAGGTACGCGAACGTTTCCTGGTTCGGACCAGTGTCGAACTCGTTCTTGTAGAACTGTTCGAGGAAGTTCTTGTCGCTGAGCGCGGCAATCTGACCCTGGAAGTACAGCCCCTCGAGCACCTCTTGCTGGTGCCGCCACATGGCCCGGCCGCGGAGGTCGGGCGGCGTCGGTTCCGGCCCGCGGTTGCCGCCGAGGATGTCCTGTCCCAGGCTGTCGGAGAGGCCGTAGAGCTTGATGAGCCCGGCGCCGATGGGCGGATCGTTCGGGTTCTCGCCCTCGACGCGGTAGGTGTAGTCGGTCCCGACGGCCGGCCCGCGCTTACCCAGGTAGTCGAGGTCGAGCCGCCACTTGTGCCCCGGCGGCGGGCGCAGGGCCAGCAGCTCGTACATGTCCCAGGTCGTGTAGAACTGCGGGCCGAACTGCCGGTTCTGGCTGAAGCTGAACCCCTGGAGCGGGCCGAGCGGGTCGGCCGCGTTGGCCCGCAACCGCGGGATGTAGAAGAACGGTACGCCGGCGAGCCGGGCGATGACGTTCTCCCCGGTCACGATCTGTTCCTTGATCTCGACCGCCTCGCCGGTGCGCACGTCGCGGATCGGGATGCCGAAGATGTTTCGCCGCACCACCTTGCGCTCACTGAGCGTGAACCGGCGCGAGTCCAGCCGCAGCCCGGGGTCGCTGGGCAGCTTGCTGGCATCGACCGAGCCGTTGAGGATCTCCCAGTTCTCCAAATCCAGCCGACGAACTTCTTCTCCCTTCACGCGTAGCGGATCGGTGGTGCGGGGAAGGGTCGTCTCCAGATCGCCGCGAACGGCGATCGCGCGGCTGTTCTCGGCGTCGTAGTACACTTCCTGGGCGCGCAGAGTCTGCGAGACGCGCCCGGGGCCTTGTCCGCGAACCGTGCGGATCACCACGTTGCCGGACATGTACACTTCGACCTGGGTCTTCCCGTCGCCGGTGATGAGGCCGTTGAGCGGCCCCCTGTCCTTCCCCCCGCGCACCCACACCACCGCGTTGTCGAAGGCCAGTTCTGTCTTGTCGCTCCCGTCGAGGCTGGCGATGCTGAAGATCGCCCCGCCGGTGAGCAGGATGCGTGTGGTCCCGTCGGGCAGTTCGACCTTCTCCTCGTCGAGCCGGGTGCCGTAACGCGGAACGAAATCGTTGCGCCGCAGTTTCGATTGCGGGAGCGGGACGCTGCTGCCGTCGGGCAGAACGAAGTCCGGTTCGTAGGGGACGCCGTTGGGGTCGCGGCGCGGCTGGTAGGCGGTTCGCGGCGGAACCGGCGACATCGGAGTCTGTTGGCCGTCGGTCGGTAGCGCCGCGGCGCCACCAAACGGCTCGTCCAGCCCGGCGACGCGGCGCACCGGTTGCGCGCCGGCGCTGGCGGCGCACATTCCCAGCGCCAGCACCGCGCCCAGCCCGATCCAGGTTGGAACCCGCCCGCTCCCCACGCGGAGCCTCCGGCCTCAGTTGTTGTGCATGAAGGCGGAGGGCTATAGGTCGGCCGGTGGCGCGAATCAAGGCGGACCGGCGAGCGGCGCGGCTTTCCGTCGGATATACTTTCCCTACCCCGCCCGGTTTCTCTCACCAACCCGCGTACACACCACGATGACGCGCTTCCTCTTTTCCCTCGTCGCGCTGGGCGCGCTGGCGGTTCCTGCCGCCGCGCAAGACCCGGTGGACTTTGCCCGCGACGTGCTCCCGATCCTGTCGGACGCCTGTTTCAAGTGCCACGGGCCGGACGAAAAGGCCCGCAAGGCCGATCTGCGCCTCGACACGAAGGAAGACGCGCTCGCGAAGGGCGGCCCGATCGTGCCCGGCAAGAGCGCCGAGAGTCGCCTCGTCGAGCGGATCACGTCGGACGACCCGACGGAGGTGATGCCGCCCCCGAAGGCCAACAAGAAGCTGAAGCCGGAGCAGGTGGCGACTCTGAAGAAGTGGATCGACCAGGGCGCGGGGTGGGGCCGGCACTGGTCGTTCACCGGCCCCGAGCGGCCGGAAATCCCAAAGACCCAATTCCAAATCTCAAACCCGGTCGATGCATTCGTCTTCGCGCGACTGGAGCGGGAGCGACTCGCGCCGAGCAAGGAGGCCGACAAGGAGCGGCTGATTCGGCGTGTGACGCTCGATCTCACCGGCCTCCCGCCGACGCCGGCGGAAGTGGATGCGTTCCTGAAGGACACCGGCGCGAACGCTTACGAGAAGGTGGTCGATCGGCTCCTCGCCAGCCCGCGGTTCGGCGAGCGGATGGCGTGGGACTGGCTCGACGCGGCGCGCTACGCCGACTCCAACGGCTATCAGGGCGACGGCGAACGCACCATGTGGCCGTGGCGCGACTGGGTGGTGAAGGCATACAACGACAACCTTCCATTCGACCAGTTCACGGTCTGGCAACTCGCCGGCGACCTCCTGCCCAAGCCGACACGCGAGCAGGTTCTCGCGACCGGGTTCAACCGCAACCACATGATTAACGGCGAGGGCGGGCGCATCCCGGAGGAGAACCGCATCGAGTACGTGTTCGACCAGACCGAAACCACCGCGACGGTGTGGCTGGGCCTCACGGTCGGCTGTGCCCGGTGCCACGATCACAAGTTCGACCCGATCTTGCAGAAGGAGTATTACGCGCTGTTCGCGTACTTCAATCAAACGCCGGTGAACGGCGGCGGGGGCAGCGGGCAAACGGCCCCGGTACTCGACTTCGCCACCCCGGAGCAGGAGCAGAAGCGCAAAGATGCGCAGGCCGCTTACGACGAGTTGGTGAAGAAGGTGACGCCCATCGAGAAGAAGCTGCGCGACGCTGCCGCGACGAAGGACAAGGACGGCAACTACGCCTCGACGCTGCCGGCGCTCATCGAATCGGCCCTGCGGAAGGGGCCGAACGACCGCGCCGACCAGAACTACGACGAACTCATCAAGCACTTCGCGAAGATCGAACCGGATTACGTCAAGTTGCTCGGCGACCTCCGGAAGGCGCGGCAACAGCGTGACGCGGCGAGCGCGGCCGTCGCGAAGGTCATGGTGATGGCCGACATGCCGAAGCCGCGCGACACCTTCGTTCTGACGCGCGGGGATTACAGCAAGCCCGAAGCGAAGGTAACGGCGGGCACTCCCGCAAGTTTGCAGGCGCTTCCGAAGGACGCCCCGGCGAGCCGACTCGCCCTGGCGAACTGGATCGTGTCGAAAGAGAACCCGCTGACGGCTCGCGTGGCCGTGAATCGCCTGTGGCAGCAGTTCTTCGGCACCGGGCTTGTGAAGACGAGCGAGGATTTCGGCGTGCAGGGCGAGCGGCCCTCGCACCCGGAGTTGCTCGACTGGCTCGCGTGCGAGTACATGTCCCCGGCGAACCCCGACCGCAAGGTCGGGGGTTGGGACACGAAGCACCTCATCCGCCTGATCGTGACCTCGGCGACCTACCGTCAGTCGGCGCGGGTGACCCCAGAACTGCTCGAGCGCGACCCGGACAACCGCCTCCTTGCGCGCGGGCCGCGCTACCGGTTGCCGTCGTGGATGATCCGCGACCAGGCGCTCGCTGCGAGCGGTCTCCTCACGCCGACGTTCGGCGGCCCGCCGGTGAAGACGTATCAGCCCGCGGGGATCTGGGAGGAAGCGACGTTCGGCAACAAGCGGTACGTGCAGGATAGGGGTGAGGCGCTGTACCGCCGCAGCCTGTACGTGTTCTGGCGCCGGATCGTCGGGCCGACGATGTTCTTCGATGTCGCCAACCGGCAGACGTGCAGCGTGAAGACCACGACCACCAACACGCCGCTTCACGCGCTCGTCACACTGAACGAAACGACTTTCGTCGAGGCGGCCCGCGTATTGGCGCAGCTTGCGCTGGAGAAGGGTGGGATCACCGATGCCGAGCGCCTGAGCTTCTGCTTCCGCCGCGTCGTGGCTCGCAAGCCCACGGACTCGGAAGCGAAGGTGCTGGCGGGTGCGCTGGAGAAGCAGCGGGCGCTGTTCGCCGGCGATAAGGCCTCTGCGATGAAGCTGCTGAAGGTCGGCGAGTCGCCGCGGAACGAGAAGATCGACGCGACCGAGCACGCGGCGCTCGCGGCCGTGTGCCTGATGATGCTGAATTTGGACGAGGCGCTGAACAAGTAAAAGTAGTAGGCACACGCCGTGTGCCGTTGCTGAACATCTCGATAGCACTTGCGTGTTTCACAGAACGCTTCCGACCTGCATAGCGACGGCACACGGCGTGTGCCTACTACTTTGGAGGCACCATGCACCCCACCGACGAACGCGCCCTGCTGCTGTCGCGCCGGCATTTCTTCGGCCGCTCCGCGACCGGCATCGGCACCGCCGCCCTCGCCTCGCTCCTGGCGAACGGCCGGTGTCAGCCGGCCGGTGGCGCCGAGCGCAAGCGCGTCGGCGGCCTCGCGGGGTTGCCGCACTTCGCCCCGAAGGCCAAGCGCGTCATTTACCTGTTCCAGAACGGCGCGCCGACGCACGTCGATCTGTTCGACTACAAGCCCGAACTCACCAAACAGCGGGGCAAGCAGATTCCCGATTCGGTGGTGAAGGGCGCGCGGTTCAGCACCATGACCAGCGGGCAGACGGTGCGCCCCTGTTTACCCGAAATCACGAAGTTCAAGCAGCACGGGCAGAGCGGCGCCTGGGTCAGCGACTTCATGTCGCACACCGCGGGCATCGCCGACGAGTGTTGCTTCGTGAAGTCGATGTTCACGACGCAGGTGAATCACGCCCCGGCGATTTGCTTCTTCCTCACCGGTTCGGAGATGCCGGGGCGGCCCAGCGCCGGGGCGTGGCTCACCTACGGACTCGGCAGCGAGACCGAAGACCTGCCCGGGTTCGTGGTGATGACCTCGCGCGACAAGGAGGCGTCGTGCGGGCAGATCTTTTACGACTTCTACTGGGGCAGCGGCTTTTTGCCGACCAAGTTCCAGGGCGTGAAGTTCCGCGGGCTGGGCGACCCGGTGCTATACCTCTCGAACCCCGACGGAGTGAGCAAGGACAGCCGCCGCGCGTCGCTCGACGACCTTGCGAAGCTGAACGAGATGACGCTGAGGGAGTTCGGCGATCCGGAAATCTCCACGCGCATCACTCAGTACGAAATGGCGTACAAGATGCAAACATCGGTGCCGGAACTCACCGACTTCAGCAAGGAGCCGCAGAAGGTGCTGGAGATGTACGGCCCGGATGTGAGGCGGCAGGGGAGCTTCGCGTACAACTGCCTGATGGCGCGCCGGCTGGTCGAACGCGGCACGCGGT
>CAZBXY010000104.1:0-23863 GCA_964495365.1 uncultured Frigoriglobus sp.
GTAGGCGAGGCTGTGGTGGCGGAACCGCTTGGCGACGTGGGCCGCGAGCCGGATATTGGCGCTGGCGAGGCGGTGCTTGTAGTGGACGTAGCGGTCGCGGAGCCGGCGGACGGCGATGACCTCGGCCCGCTCGTCGGTGCAGTGTTCGCGGATGAACTGGGCCATGGGCCACGGTTCGAGCGGCGGCCGGACGGCCCGCAGGTCGCTGGGGAAGTGCCGCAGCAGCACGCGAACGAGTTCGCTCTTGCAGTCCCAGAAGCTGGTGAGCAGTTCCCGTTCTTCTTCGGGCGTCAGCAGGTCCGAGGAGAACGTCGTGACGGAGGTATCATCAACGGCGGGAGTGGTTTCGGATCGCTTGCGCCTGGCGGTCTTCATAGTGGCCGTTTCCTGTTACGCGCGAATAAGGTTCGTGGAAGGTTACCGGGCATCGCCCCGGAACTTACAAACGGGAAAGCGGCCGTGGCATCGCCCCGCCTGCGAGTTTGGCGAGGGAAAAAAAATCCCGACTCGACCGAGAAGACCTTGGCGGATCGGCGGTGTCGTCTGTGCTCCGGCTCACCTGATCTCCGTGCTACAGCGGCCTCTTGCGATAGAATCGCGGGGCCAGCGACGAGAGAAAAATTGGTGCTAACTTAGCCGGGCGTAGGCGTTTCCGTCGAGTGAACCGGTTCGTCATTGTACGAAACCGGCCCGCAAGACTACCTCAGGTCGAGCCGGCGATGGTACGGCTCGATCGCGTTTCGTTCCGGGGGTTGACCCCCATTAATCAGCCCGATTGTAGGCGGTTTTTTCTCACCGATCAAGCGGCAAGAAGAATATTTTCGGTATTTTTTGAGTATCGTCGCCAGTCAAAATTTTCGCGCCGACGCGGAAATTTTCTCCCTATTCCCCGCGAATCCGCACAACGGGCGTAGTCTTCCCATTCCGCCCTAACGAACTTCTCAATTTAATCGCCGAAACTTGTGTCTCCGGCGCGACCCGAACCGTCGGCGTGTTGTACACTGCATATGCCCGGCGTGCCCGGCCGGGCGGTGAAGTTCTGCGTTCCCCGGGCGATCGGAGTCGCCCGGCCGGGGCGTTGCCCCTGACCGTCACCCCTCCGCAGGCCCTTCATGAACGTCACCCGCTACAGGTGCTCGGTGCTGGCGGTCGATGACGAACCGGCGGTCCTCGCCATTCTCTCGGCGCAACTCGTTTCGGACTTTGAAGTTATCACCGCGACGACCGCCGAGCGGGCCCGGGCGATTCTGGCCGAGCGGTCGGTGGACGTGGTGATTTCCGACCTCCAACTGCCCGACGAAAACGGCCTGAACCTGCTCGACTGGGTGCGCCGCACGGTTCCGCGAACCGCCCGCGTGCTGCTCACCGGGGCGGCCCGCATGGAAGACGCGGTGGACGCCATCAACCACAGTCAGGTCCACCGGCTCGTCCTGAAACCCTGGCGGTCCGAGGACTTACTGCAAACGCTCCGCACCATTTCCCGCTCCCTTCTGCTGGAGCGGAGCCACGAGCAGTTGCTCGACGAACTCCGCCGGTTGAACCTCGAACTGGAACAGCGGGTTCACGCCCGGACGCTGGAACTGGAGCAGGTGTTGTTGCAACTCCAACAGAAGAACCAACTTCTGGAGAAAATGGCCGCGACCGACCCGCTGACGGGGTTGCCGAACCGGCGTGCGATCGACCGGATCGCCCGAACCGAGATGCAGCGCCGCGTGCGGGTGCCGGTGCCGGTCGCGGTGGTGATGATCGACGCGGACCACTTCGGTCAGGTGAACAAGCACTACTCGCAAACCGCCGGCGACCAGGCGCTGATGTGGCTGGCGGGGTTGCTCCAGTCGTCGGTGCGGGCGTCGGACTCGGTGGGCCGCGTGGGCGGCGAGGAGTTCCTGGTGATCGCCCCGGCGACGGACCTGGTGGGCGCAGAGGCGCTGGCGGAGCGGTTGCGGTCCGCGGCGGACGTTGGGCAGATGGTCTACACCGACCGCGACAACAACAAGCACACGATCCGCCTGACGATCAGCCTGGGGGTCGCGGTGGCCGACGCGGTGACCCCGACGGGTTACGAGCAACTTCGCGAGATCGCGGCGGAGGCGCTGAAGGAAGCGAAGGAGACCGGGCGCAACCGCGCCGTGATCCGCGTCCTGGACGCCCCACCGGTGGTGTGAGGCGCTCAATCTGGCAGCGACACCTTGGCGGTGACGGTGTCGGTGCCGCGTTGGAGCTTGACGGCCGCGTCGCCGACGGCCAGCGCGTCGCGCAGGAGCCGGCGCAGCGACTCGGCGTCGGCGGGCTTCTTGCCGTTGGCTTCGAGGACCATGTCGCCGACCTTCAGCCCGGCCTTCTCGGCGGCGCTGCCGGCCGTCACCTTCGCGACCGTCACCACCTTGTCGGCCGCCTTCACCTCCAACCCGACTCGCGACAACTCGAAGAACGTGATGAAGCCCAGCGGGTTCGGCTCGTTCTCCTTGATAACGTTGTAACTATTCTTCTCGTCAACGAGCTTCCGCTGGGCTTCGACGGTCGCCTTGCCGCCGGCGACCAGGGTGGCCCCGTTGGCGCTGCCCTTGACGGTAATGGTCCCGCGCGCCACGATTAGGCCTTTGAAAATGTTGCCGTCGATCACAACGTCTCCATCGCAGACGATGACGCCGCAGGCTACGCTCCGAGATGTCACGTCGCCGTTGGCGTACACGTCTGCGTGCTGAATCATTCCCCCCGTCTGGAGGACGCTCCCGCGCGAGACGATCAGGTTCGTCGCGAAGCCTGTGGGGGAATCGACGCCCGCGGCCTGGATCGCCTCCCGGATGAAGAGGCGCGGGGGGTTCGCCTCCTGCGGGTCGGGGCAGACGTACGGCCCGTCCGTCCGCACGAACCCGGGGTTCACCGCCCGACGGTAGTGAGCGTAGTCTTTGAACCAGCAGGGGCCGCCGGTGGGTTTGCGGTCGCCCTTCAGTTCGGCCTTCTCGATCAGCCGCTTTCCGAGGTCCAAAGCGGGCACCCAGAGCCGTTCGTCGTCGGGCTTCAAGTCCCAGACCGCGGTAGCGGCCACGAACAGATCGATGCGCCCCTGCTCGGCGAACTTCTGCCCGCGCGGCAAGCGCTTCACCACCTCCGACTCCGCGACGCGCGGTGCAGGTGCCTGTGGCAGGTCCGCACCCGCTGTCACGATCGTGAGCGACAGAAAGCATGCACTCAGCACCAGACGCGACATGACAGGTGGCATCCGCGTTGGTCACGGTCTGAGCGAGATGAGCGTCTTCGGCAGGGCGGCTTGCAGGTTCTGGGCGCCGGCGGCCGTCACCTGGGTGCGGATCAGGTTCAGCGACCGGAGCTTCGTGAACCCTTCCAGGTGCTTCAGTCCGGCGTCCGTGACCGCGGTGTCGGTCAGGCCGAGCCACTCCTCCAGCCCGGTCATCCCCTTCAGGTGAACAAGCCCGGCGTCGGTCACCCGCGTGTCGTCGAGGGTCAACATCCACATCTTGGTCAACCCCTTGATGTGCGCAAGCCCTGCGTCGTCCACCTGAGTCTTCCACAAGGCGAGAACGCGCAGGTTCTTCAGATCCTTGATGTGCTCCAGCCCGGCCCCGGTGACTCGGGTGTTCGTCAGGTCCAGGTTTTCGAGTTGGGGAAGCTTGGCCAGAACCTTGAGGTCGTCGTCGGTGACTTTGGTATCGCGCAGGCCCACGCACACGACGCGGTGAAACGCCGCCGGGTCTTTGGGTTTGGCCTGTGGGTCGAAGGCGTTGGGCTTGTTTGGGTTCGGGCGCTGGTAGTCGTAATACACCTCGCCGCCCAGCTTCTGGACCAGCTCGACGGCGTCGCGCTGGTCCTTCCGCTCGTCGAGCTTGGGTATCGGGGCCGCCACCGTGGCGCCCACTAACACCGCGGTCAGCCCGATGGTGATTGCGAATCGCATCGATAAGCCCTCCGCCGAACTCGCGTTTATCCTAACACGCGCAGCATAAGCCCGCGGTAGGCGTACCACAACCGTCATTCGGACGCGAGCGCCAACGCGCCCCGGCTACTCACCTTCCCCGCTCGTGTACGCATTTCGTACACTGACCCCGCGTAGGAGGCCCGACCTGCTCCTCTCACGGGCACGAGTCAAGCCCGCAATGCCGATCACCCTGTCCCTTACCGGTCAACTCGATACCGCGGACAAGCTGTCGCGCTCCGAGGCGCGCGACTGGCTCGCCCGCGCCGCCGTCTGGTTCGAGGGCGTCGGCGACACGGTGCTCGATGCCCGCGTCGTGCGCGACAACGAGGAGAAGCCCGTTCTGCTCGTCGCGTTGCACCCGGCCTCGCCGGCGGTGGAAGTGCGGCTCGGGGCCAGCGGGCGGCTGCGCGTGAGCGCGCTCACCACGCCCGCCGGTCCGGGCTACCACGTTTACCTCTGCGACCTGTTCCGCCAGATGGGCGCGGACTTCGGGTTTACGTGGGTCGCGGACGATTGCACCGACCCGACCGGGTACTTTCCCACCCGCAACCGCGGGGAGTGCGAAAGCCACTTCCTCCGCTGGCTCGCGGACGAGTGCGCGAAAAATCCCGCTTCGCTGGGCGTTCCGGCGGGGCACGGGTTCACGTACCCGGCGGAAGTGGTCACCCCGCTCGGCCCGCGGGCACGGGCGTGGCTCGCGGAGGTCGCCGCCGACCCGCACCGGGGCCGCGACTTCTTCCCGTGGTGGAACCCGGATCTCGACGCCGCTTTTTACCGCGGCCGGGCGCTCGTCCGGCTCTGGTGCGATTTCTTCTGGCGCCCGCCGCTCTCGGAAGACGAGGGCGAACTGGCCGATCAGATCGCCAACGACCTCGCCAGCGCCTTCAAGCTCGACCCGGGCGCCGAACTGCCGTGGGCCGAGTGGCTCGAACTGCTCACGGCCATCGAGGGCGACGACGACGGGTTCTGTGTCACCCCGAAGGATCAGGTGCTGAGCATCGAACTGTGGAAGCGGTCCGGGGCGCTGCCGGCGCCGACGAACGGCGCGCGAATCGGGTACCGCCGGTGGCCGGTGCGCGTGCCGCTGGATGGCGGGTGGTCGATCGAGGTGCCCGGCGAACTGGCCCGCGAGCGGAACGACGACCGCACCTGGGACGCCTGGGACCGCACCCGGACGGTGTGGTTCCAGGCGCTGAAGTTCACCAAGCGCGACGGGTCGCCGCCGGCGGCGGCCGAAGCCGCCGAGGTCGGGCGCCGGAGCCTGCCCGAGGGCGAGGCGCTGCCGCCGTTCGAGTGCGCCGGGACGCGCGGCGAGGCGGTGTTCGGGGTCGTGGAAGAGGACGGGCGGACACTGTGGCGCCTGAGCGGCGTGACGGGCGCCGTCGGGCAGTTGGCGGTGTGTAACGTGTACGTCGAGAACCCGGCCGATCGCGACTGGGCCGTCCGCACGTGGCACTCGCTGCGGCACGGTTCGTAGGACAGGCTTCCGGCCTGTCCCGCAATGACAGGCTTCCGGCCTGTCCTACAGAAGACACCCAATGCCCGGCGCCGACTACTTCCGGTTAATGCTCGCAGGCTACCTCATCACGGTCGCGGTCGAGTTGCCGGTGTTGCTGGTGTTCCTGTCGCGCCGGCACTCCACTCGTGCGCGGGCGTTCGCGGGCGTGTGGCTCACCGCCTGTACCTACCCGGTCGTGTGGCTCGTCCTGCCGCCGCTGTTCGACGGCGAACCCCGCTGGCAATACCTGCTCGTCGCCGAGACGTTCGCCCCGGTGGCCGAGTGCGCGATCTTCTGGTATGCGTTTGTTCGTTCACTTCCGCCGGACCGGTTCGCCACCGTGCGTGACTTCGGCGCAATTACGCTGGCAAACCTGTGTTCATTTGGGATCGGCGAACTCCTGATCGCGGCCGGGCAGTTCGGCGGGTGAGAAATGCGCCGAAAATCGTGACTCCGCCCGCGTACTTTTGGCGAACAATCGTTGTGGGAGACCGCGCCCGCGGTTACCCTGGTAGTGGATCGATTCACACCCTCAAGCGGGTTCGACTATGGGCGCCCATAAGGTCCACTGTCCGGCCTGTGCCGCACCGGTCAGCACCGCCTTCGGCGAGGACGGGCGGTACTGGTGCACCTCGTGCGACCAGCTCTTTGAAGTTCTCGACCTGCCCGACGAGCCGCCGTCCCGGCCCCCGCCGCTTCCCGCGCGCCGACCGGCGACCCGAACGCGATCGCGCGGGCCGTCCAATCGAATCTTGCTCGTGCTGTTCGTGGTCGGGTTGCTGGGCGCGACCGGGGTCGGCATCGCGGCCTACAACACGGTCCAGAAGAACCGGCAAGAGCAGGCGAAGGAGACTCTCCCGGCCGACCCGCCCAAGAAGGAGCCCGACGCGCCCAAGCCGCCGGCGGAACCGGTCAAGAAGGTCGAACCGGTGAAGAAAGAGGACGTGACCAAGAAAGAGGAGCCGCCGAAGAAGGTCGAGCCTGTGAAGAAGGACGGTCCCGCGGCCCCGACGACGCCAACCACCGAAGAAGTTGTGCGCCGGGTGAAGGGATCGGCGGTTTACATCCGCACCCCGGCCGGCAGCGGCACCGGGTTCTTCGCGGGCAAGCCCGGGTTCGTCGTCACCAACGCGCACGTCGTCGGGTACGGCCCGCGCGAGGTCCGGCGCCCCACGAAGATCGAGGTGGTCGTCGCCAGCGGCGAAGCCGACGAGAAGACGCTGCTCGCGACCATTTTCGGCGTCGATATGGAAGCGGACCTGGCCCTCTTACGGGTCGAGGGCGGAACCGCCGGGCTGCCGGCGCCGCTGCCGTTCGGCAAGTCCTCAGAGCTGATCGAGACGCAGGAGGTGGTGATCTTCGGCTACCCGTTCGGCGAGCAGTTGGGCAAGAACATCTCGGTCAACCGGACCACGATCTCCAGCCTCCGCAAGGAGGGCGGGAAACTGGCGGTGGTGCAACTCGCCGGCGGGGTGAACCCCGGCAACAGCGGCGGCCCGGTCATCAACGCGAAGGGCGAGGTGATCGGGGTGTGCGTGGCCAAGCTCCGCATGACCGACACGATCGCGTTCGCGATCCCGTCGGACGAGGCGGACGCATTCGTGAAGGAGCAGGAGCGCGTCGGCGGGCGGATCAATATGGGTAGCAGTGGCGGAAGCGGCGCGGGTGGAACGCCTCCGCCCGCGCCACCGGGCGGCAACAATGGTGGGATGACCAACCCGACCGGCAAGCCGGCCAACGCGGAGGCCAAGCCGCCCGGCGCGCCGTGATTGTGGAAAGTTTCCCGTTCCAGGTTGGTTTGGCGAGCCGCGACCCTTTCACGAGAACCGCCCCGACGGCACCCGCGCCCCGCACAGGGGCCGCAAACCGACCGGGTGGCTCCGTTCGGGAGAACGTCGTTATCCGGCGCGCCGGGCCGTGAGCCGGCGGAGGTGCAGCCACACCACCGGCGGTTGCTGCTCCGCCGCAGTGAGCAAAAGCGCTTCCGGCTCGCGGTCGGACGGGCCGAGCCGCACCCGCGCCCCCGGCACCAGCCCCAATCGCTCCCAGTCGTCCGCCGAGACCCGCACCCGCGCCCCGGAGTCGTCGGTCACCACGTACGCGTAAACGACCACGCCATTCAGTTCGATCGGCCCGCCCATATCGCCTCCCCGGTTCCGAAGTCGCGTGGACAGAATGCCAGCCGGGCGCCGGGTTCGCAATACGAGCGCGGCCGAATCGGCGGACCCGACCCCGGCGCGGCGCGGCGCGATTGCGCCAACCGGCACCGTCCGGGAACGTGGCGCCGTCGGCGCGCGGGCGCGGGTTGTGGCGGCGGGCGCCGCGCGGTACACTTTCCCTCAACTCCCGCCCGCGCTCCCGCCGACCGCCCTCATTTTTCCTCCGGGGTTCGCCGATGCTCCGCGGCCTGCTTTCCGCTGCTGTCGCCCTCGCGCTCGGCCCGCCGGCCGTGGCCGCGGACCCGGATTTTGCGCGCGACATCGCCCCGCTTTTGCGCGCGAAGTGTTACGCGTGCCACGGCGCGGTCCGCCAGAAGGCCGGACTGCGGCTCGACGCGGGGCAGCTCGTCCTCAAGGGCGGCAAGAACGGCCCGGTCGTCGTGCCCGGCAAGCCGGACGAGTCGCCGCTCGTCGCCGCGATCACGCCCGACGACAAGGGCCACCCGCTCATGCCGCCCGAAGGCGAGGGCGAGGCGCTTTCGGAAAAGCAAATCGCGCTGGTCCGCGCCTGGGTGAAAGCCGGGGCGAAGGCACCCGAAGAGGCGGTACCCGAAGGGCCAAAATCGCACTGGGCGTATCAGCAACCGAAACGGGCGCCGGTGCCCGGACCGGGGAACCCGATCGATGCATTCCTCGAAACCGCACGCCAAAAGGAGAAACTGAGCACCAACCCCGAAGCCGACAAACCGACGCTCCTGCGCCGCGTGTACCTCGACCTCATCGGCGTCCCGCCGACGAGCGAGCAACTCGCGGCGTTCCTGAAGGACGACGCGCCGGACGCCTACGAGAAGGTGGTCGATCAGTTGCTCGCGTCGCCGATGTACGGCGAGCGGTGGGGCCGGCACTGGATGGACATCTGGCGGTATTCCGACCCGTTCGGCAACGGCGAGGAGTTCCGCTACAGCCAGCGGCACATCTGGCGCTGGCGCGACTGGATCGTGGAATCGCTGAACGCGGATCGGGGTTATGACCGGATGATTGTGGAGATGCTCGCGGGCGACGAAATCGCCCCGGGCGACCGCGACACGCTCCGCGCAACCGGTTACCTCGCGCGCAACTGGTACAAGTTCAATCGCACCGCGTGGATCCAGGACACGGTCGAGTACACCGCGGCCGGGTTTCTCGGAATCACGCTCCGCTGCGCCCGGTGTCACGATCACAAGTACGACCCGGTTTCGCAGGCCGACTACTACCGGTTCCGCGCGGTGTTCGAGCCGCACGACGTGCGCATCGACGCGATGCCCGGGCAACCCGACACGAACAAGGACGGCGTGGCGCGGGCCTACGACAAGACGCCCGACGCCCCGACGTACCTGTTCGTTCGCGGTGACGAGCGAACGCCGGACAAGTCGCGGGCGCTCGCGCCCGGCGTGCCGGGCGTGTTCGGCACCGATCTGGCGGTGAGCGCGGTCACGTTTTCGCCGAAGGACTTCGCGAAATCGCTGCCCTCGGCGGCCGACGCGGCGCGCCAGGCCGCGAAGAAGGAACTGGACGCCGCGGAGGGCCACGCGAAGCGCGCGAGCACGGCAGTGGTCGCGGCGAAGAAGCGCCTGGAGGATATCGCCGCCGGCGTGAAGCCGAGGGAGCCGGACCTGAAGCCGCTGTTCCGCGACACCTTCGCCAAGAAGGATGACCCGTGGAAGGTGCTGAGCGGGCAGTGGGCCTGGGAGAACGGCAAGCTCGTGTGCAAGGTCGCATCGACGTTCGCGACGGTCAGCGGGCCGAAGGACCACCCTGCCGCGCTCGTGGGCCGCGTCAAGTACAAGACGACCGGCGGCGGGGTCGGCTCGGTCGGGTTCAGTTATGACGTACACGGCACGAGCTTCCAGGCCGTGTACCTCAACGCCGGGAACACCTCCGCGGTGCGCCCGTTCCACCGCGTCAACGGGGCCGACACCTACCCGACAGAGGGCGTGGTGCCGTTTGCGGTGAAGTTCGGTGACGAGGTGACGCTCGACTTCGCCGTTCGCGGAAGTTTGCTGAACGTGTGGGCGAACGGCAAACTGACGAGCGTTTACAAACTGCCGGTCGCGCGGAAGGCCGGCGGGTTCACGATCTGGGCGCACGACGCGACGGCCGAGTTTTACGAGGTGACGCTGGCGGAGTTGCCCGATTCCGTGCCGCTCGCAGAGAAGCGTGGCGACGACCGCGCCTCCCCGCTCGGCGCGCCGATCGTGCTCACGAAAGCCGACGCGGAGAAGCTGCTGAAGCAAGCCGAAGCGGCGGAAGCACTTGCGGCGGCGCGCGTCGAAACCGCCCGCGCCGCGGTCGCCGCCATCGAAGCCCGATTCGCCGCGGACACCGCCGCGTTCGCCGACCCGCGCGACGACGCGAAGGCGAAATCGCTCGCGCTTGCCGCCGGGAAGGCCGAACGGCAGGTCACAGCGCTCAAGGCGGCCGAAGCGGTTCTCGCGGCCGACGCCACCAAGTTCGCCGCGGCGAAGAAGACGCACGAAGCCGCCGTCGCGGCGGCTTCAAAGGACGATCCGAAGTACACCCCGCTGGTGAGCGTGCCCGCGGGCGGTAGCACCGGGCGCCGGCTGGCGCTCGCCAAGTGGATCGCCTCGGCGGAGAACCCGCTGACGGCCCGCGTCGCGGTCAACCACATCTGGATGCGCCACTTCGGTACGCCGCTAGTGGCGTCGGTCGCCAACTTCGGCCTCGCCGGTAAGAAGCCGACGCACCCCGAACTACTCGACTGGCTCGCGTGCGAACTGGCGAACCCCTCCCCCAACCCCCTCCCCCAGGGGGAGAGGGGGCTTTCTGCTCCCCCTTCCTTTCCAGGGAAGGGGGCCGGGGGGTTAGGTTCTTGGAAGATGAAACACCTGCACCGGCTCATTGTCACGTCGCGCGCTTACCAGCTCAGTTCGCGCAACGCCGACGGGCCGAACAAGACCGCCGACCCCGACAACCGCTTCTACTGGCGCGCGAATCCGCGCCGGATGGACGCCGAGGTGGTCCGCGACAGCCTGCTCGCGGTCGCCGGGCAACTCGACCCCACACTCGGCGGGCCGATCCTCGACGAGAAACTCGGCCTCACGTCGAAGCGCCGCAGCCTGTACTTCCGCTTCAACGCGGAGTACAAGATGTCGTTTTTGGACCAGTTCGACGCGGCCAGCCCGACCGAGTGTTACGAGCGCCGCGAGAGCGTCATCCCGCAACAGGCGCTGGCGCTGCACAACAGCGCGCTGGCGCTGAACGTGTCGCGCGAGGTCGCGAAGCAACTGGCGAAGGCCGACGGCGATTTCGTCAGGGCCGCGTTCGAGCGCGTCCTCGGGCGCGCGCCGACCGCCGACGAGTTGAAGCGGTGCGAGCAGTTTTTGCGCGACGCGACCGAACTGTACGCGAAGCCGGAGAAGCTGACGCCGTTTCCCGCGGGGCCGGCCGTCACGCCGCCGGCAACCGACCCCGCCCAGCGCGCCCGCGAAGACCTCGTTCACGTACTGTTGAACCACAACGACTTCGTAACCGTGCGATGAAGACGAAAGGCAGGATGGCCACAAAAAGGCACAAAAAAACACAAAAAGTGAGAACAAGTCATGAAGCAGTGGAACACGATCAATGAGTTGTGTGATCTGGTTCGTGAAGCGAGTTTCTCGCTGCACTGCTACCTCAAGAACGGGCATCTGGAAAAGGTTTACGAGAACGGCCTCGCTCACCGGCTGCGCAAGCTCGGGCTGAACGTCGAGCAACAGCACCCGCTGCAAGTTCGCGACGAGGACGGGACCGTACTCGGCGACTACTTCGCCGACCTGTTCATCGAGGGTTGCCTCATCGTGGAACTGAAGGCCGCGCGTGCGGTTGATAACGAACACATCGCGCAACTTCTGGGTTACCTGCGGTCGTCTCGCATCGAAACGGGTCTACTCATCAACTTCGGTGCGCAGAAACTGTACGTCAAGAAGTACCTGATGTCCGACGTGAACACCGCTTGATTGATTGACCTCTTTTTGTGGCTTTTTGTGCCTTTTTGTGGCCATTCTCTGGATTCTTCTGATGAACCGCCGCACGTTTCTCGCCGATGTCGGGTTGGGCTTCACCGGCCTCGCGCTCGGCGCGATGCTCCACCGCGACGGCGCGTCCGGCGCCGACGGTAAACCGCACTTCGAGCCAAAGGCCAAGCGCGTCATCTGGCTGTTCTTCATGGGCGGAGTCAGCCACCTCGAATCGTTCGACCCGAAGCCGAACCTCGACAAGTTCGCCGGCAAGACCATCGACGAGTCGCCGTTCAAAAAGGCGGTCGTGGACTCGCCGTACTACCGCAAGAACGTGATGGACTTCGCCGGCACGCCGCGCGCGCTGCTCAACAAGATCTACCCCACGCAAATCGGCTTCAAGAAGTACGGCCAGAGCGGGATCGAAGTCAGCGACTGGTTCCCGCATACCGGGGCGTGCATCGACGACATCGCTCTTGTGCGGTCGATGTGGACCACCGACAACGACCACGCGGCGCAGCTCCAGTTCCACACCGGCCGGCACGTGTTCGAGGGCTTCCACCCGACGCTCGGCTCGTGGATCCACTACGGCCTCGGCGCGCTCAGCGACAACCTGCCGCAGTTCGCGGTGCTCGGCAGCCCGCCGGGCGACTGCTGCGGCGGGGTCGGCGCGCACGGGGCCGGTTATCTCGGCCCGGAACACGCCGGCGTGCCGCTGAACCTCGACCCGAAGAACCCGCTCCCGTTCGGCACGCCCGGCAACACCGTCACGAAAGAAGCCCGCGAGAAGCAACTCGACCTCTTGCGCGATCTGAACGGCCTCGCCGGCGTGCAGTACCCGGACGACCCCGCGATGCGGGCGCGCGTGAAGGCGTACGAGTTGGCCGCGAAGATGCAGCTTGCGGTGCCCGAAGTCATGGACACCGCGAAGGAGACGGCCGAAACGCAGAAGCTCTACGGCCTCGACAACCCGACGACGGCCGCTTACGGGCGGATGTGCCTCGTCGCCCGCCGGCTGTCCGAGCGCGGAGTCAGGTTCGTTCAAGTGTACGACGGCGGCGGTGGCGGCGGCGGGTGGGACGCGCACAGCAAGTTGAAGGACAACCACTCGAAGAACTCCGCGCGCATCGACAAACCGATTGCGGGGCTGCTCACTGATCTGAAGCGCAGCGGGATGTTGAAGGACACGCTCGTAGTCTGGGCGACGGAGTTCGGCCGCACGCCCGGCGCGGAGAACTCCGACGGGCGCGATCACCACCCCTACGGGTTCAGCGTGTGGATGGCCGGCGGCGGGGTGAAGGGCGGCATCGTCCACGGCGCGACCGACGAGATCGGCTTCCACGCGGTCGAAGACCGGCACTACGTCACCGACGTTCACGCGACCGTCCTGCACCAGCTCGGCCTCGACGCGCGCAAGCTCGAAATCCCCGGGCACAAGCGGCTGGAGGTCGATTTCGGCAAGCCGATCAAGGCGATCATCGCGTGATATGATACTTTGTCTATTACTGAACTTATGTTAAGATAGGCAGACTTGCCACGTGGCAAGTTCGGAAAGAGGGGGGATGAGGCTCTCGTCGAACCGCCGGCGTGAGCCGGCCGGGTCCGACCGCCCCCATCACAACCCGTTCGGTTCACCTTTCTCCTTGTATCCGCGCCTCCCGGCGCGATAATCGGGCGCATCCCCACCCTTACCGGAGGCATAACATGCCGCCTCTCTCTCCGAACCGCCGCACGTTCCTGAAAACGTCCGCCGCGACCGCAACTGCGCTCGCGGCACCGATGTTCCTCCGCGCCCGCGGGGCCAACGAGAAGCTCAACATCGCGATGATCGCCTGCGGCGGGCGCGGCAACTCGAACCTCAACGGCGTGTCGTCCGAGAACATCGTCGCGCTCTGTGACGTGAACCGGGCCGCGGTCGAGCGGGCCGCGGAAAAGCACAAGGGGGCCGAGAAGTTCACCGACTTCCGCCAGGTGTTCGACAAGGCCGCCAAGCGCTTCGACGCGGTCGTCATCAGCACCTGCGAACACACGCACGCGATCGCCACGCTCACCGCGATCCAGCTCGGCAAGCACATCTACTGCGAGAAGCCGCTGACGCACAACATCTGGGAGGCGCGTGTCATCCGCGAGGCCGCGGCGAAGGCGCCGAAGCTCGCGACGCAAATGGGCACGCAGAACCACGCCACCGACAACTACCGCCGCGTCGTGGAGTTGGTTCAGACCGGGGCCGTCGGGCCGGTGAAGGAAGTTCACGTGTGGGTGTCGCGGGCGTGGGGGCTTCAGTCGGCCGAGGAGGCGAAGAAGTTCGAGGACCACTCCTCGTTCAAGGGCGGCGACATGATCGGCCTCACCGATCGGCCGAAAGAAGAGATGAAGCCGCCGGCGGACCTCGACTGGGATTTGTGGCTCGGTCCGGCGCCGGCGCGCCCGTTCCACACCGTCTACGTGCCGGGGCCGAAGTGGTACCGGTGGTGGGACTTCGGCAACGGCACCATGTCCGACCTCGGCAGCCACTGGAACGACCTGCCGTTCTGGGCGCTCAAGCTGAAGGCGCCGACTTCGGTCGAAGGAAAGGGACCGAAACCGCACCCCGAAATCGCGCCCGCGTCGATGCAGGCGATCTACGAGTTCCCGGCGCGCGGGCCGATGCCCGCACTGAAACTGACGTGGCACCAGGGCACGATGAAGCCCGACATCTGGACGCAGAAGCAGATTCCGCAGTGGCCCAACGGCGTGCTGTTCATCGGCGAAAAGGGGATGCTGCTCTCCGATTACAACAAGCACGTGCTGCTGCCCGAGAAGCAGTACGCGGACTTCAAGAAACCGGAGCCGTTCATCCCGAAGTCGCTGGGGCACTACGCGGAGTGGATTCATGCGTGCAAGACCGGCGAGCCGACGACGTGCAACTTCGAGTACGCCGGGTGGCTGACGGAATCGAACCACCTGGGCAACGTCGCGTTCCGCGCCGGCAAGCGGCTGGAGTGGGACGCCACTCAGATGAAGGCGACGAACTGCCCGGAGGCCGATCAGTTCATTCGCCGCGAGTACCGCAAGGGGTGGAAGCTAGTGTGAAAGTAGTAGGCACACTCCGTGTGCCGTTGCTGTTCCGGTGGATTAGCGACGGCACACGGAGTGTGCCTACCACTTTGAGGAGCCTCTCCCATGTTCACCACCGACAGCATTCCGATCGTCAACCCGACGGGCAACGACGAGGAGTATTCGGCGCTGTGGGGCGTCGCGGGGCCGCCGGCGAAGCAGTCGCTGTGGCTGATTCACGGCCTGTCGCGGCGCTGGGAAGACTTCGCCCCGATCCTGTGCGACCTCACCGCGTGGTGGCACGTCCACGCGTACTCGCACCGCGGCCACGGCGAATCGGCCCGCACCCCGGGCGCGTACCGCGTCACGAATTACGTCACCGATTACGTCGCCGCGGTGAAGGAGGCGCACAAGAAGTGCGTGCTGGTCGGGCACTCGCTCGGCGCGCTCGTGTCGATGGGTGTCGCCGCGAAGCTGCCCGAACTCGTCACGGCGGTCGTACTCCTCGACCCGCCGGGGCCGCAGTTCCTCGCGCACATCGAAACGACACCCTACGGCACCATCTGGCCGGCGCTCCAGAAGCACGCGGGGCGGAAAGACGTGGGAGCCGTCGCGAGGGAACTCGCGGAACTCCGCATTACAACTGCGCACGCGGGCGAGATCATACGCTTCGGCGACACCCGCGACGCGGCGAGCCTGCGGTTCGTCGCCCGGTGCCTGCGCGACCTCGACCCGGAAGTCTTCGACTTGCCCTTGAAGAAGCAATGGCTCGACGGGTTCGACGTGTTCGGCACCGCGAAGCTCGTGAAGTGCCCGGCGCTCCTGGTGGTGTCCGACCCGGCGCAGGGCGGGATGCTTCCGCCGGACGACGCGAAGCCGCTCGCTGCGGCGCTCGCGGATTGTACGCGGGTCGATCTGCCCGGTGTCGGGCACCTCGTTCACTGGCAGGACACGCCGGCGACGCTGCGGCTGTTGCACGCGTTCCTGGGGTCGTTGTAATTCGGGTGGGTCGCTCTCTCCGAGAGCGACGGCGACGGAGTGCGTTCACGTTCGCGGATATTCGAGTAACTCACTGAGGGGTGCGACCCCGACTCTCGGAGAGAGTCGGTCACCCGAAAAGACATCTCATGAAACTCTCCACCGGCACCACGCTGATCCATAACGGCACGCTCCTCGACGGCAACGGCGGTCCGCCCGTGCGCGACGGCGCGGTCATCGTCCGTGACGGGCGCATCACCTACGCCGGCCGGTACGACCCGGCCAAGACCCTCCCGCCCGAAGCGCGCCGCATCGACGCGAACGGCGGCACCATCATGCCGGGGCTGGTGGAGGCGCACTTCCACGCCACTTACTTCAACGTGTCGGCGCTCGAAGACCTCGACATCAAGTACCCGGTCGAGTACGTCACGCTCCTGGCCGCCGCCAACTGCAAACTCGTGCTCGAATGCGGCTACACGGCCGCCCGCAGCGGCGGGAGCCTCTTCAACATCGACGTGTGGCTGAAGCAGGCGCTCGAAAACGACCTGTGCCCCGGCCCGCGGCTCGCCGCGAGCGGGCGCGAGATTTGTGGCGTCGGTGGGCTCATGGACTGGAACCCGGACTTCCGCAAGATCGGCATGGACGGCCTCGTATTGCTCGTCAACGGCCCCGACGAGGCTCGTTCCGCGGTGCGGAAGCTGGTGAAGGACGGCGTGGAGTGGGTGAAGACGTATCCGACCGGCGACGCCGCGGCGCCCGACTCGAACGACCACCACACCTTATGCATGACATTTGAAGAGATGCACGCGGTCGTCGCGACGGCGCACAACCACAAACTGAAGGTGACCGGCCACTGCCGCGCGACGGAAGGCATCAAGAACGCATTGAAGGCCGGGTACGACGCGATCGAGCACGGTACGTTCATCGATGACGAGGGCTTGGAACTGCTCCTCAAGCGCGACGTACCCTGCGTTCCCGCGCTGTACTTCGAGCAGGCATCGATCAAACTCGGTCCGGAGTTCAAACTCTCGCAGCGGGTGATCGACGGACACAAGGAGACGCTCGAAGGCGGCGCAGACAGCGCCCGGCGCATCCTGCGCGCCGGCGGCCGATTGGGCATGGGTGGCGACTACGGCTTCGGCTGGAACCCGCACGGCGACTACGCCCGCGAACTGACGTTCTTTGTGGACTACGTCGGCTTTACGCCGCTGGAGGTGATTACCTGCGCGACCCGCACCGGCGCGCAGATCATGGGCCGCGCGGACGAGTTCGGCACGCTCGAAGCCGGCAAACTCGCCGACGTGCTGGTGGTGGACGGCGACGTGATCGCCGACATCAGCATCCTGGAGGACCGCTCGCGGTTCATCGCGGTGATGCAGGGCGGCGTGGTGAAAGCCGGCCGGGAGGCGACCCGATGACCGAGGAGGAATGGCAGACCTGTCGGTATTACTACACGATGCTGGATTTTCTGTCGGGTCACGGCAGCAACCGCAAATTACGCCTCCTCGCCTGTGGCTGCTGCCGCCATCCTGCGATGTTCAGAATGTTGCAGAGCCAACGAGCAGATTCACTCGTCGCAGTGGCCGAACGCTTTGCGGATGACGAAGTCACTTGGGAAGATCTCGTATCCGCTGCCGACGCCGCTCCCGTTGTTGGTGCCAGCGGGGGTTCGTGGAGGAGTCCCAATCCGGTTCGGTTGTCTCTCGCAAGCCAAGCAACGCGAGCGGCTCGATACTGTGCTGTGGAAGAGGCAGATGAAGCGGCTTGGGGAGTCGCACGCGACGGTGCCAATTTACTTGGTTCGGCAACGTGTGACGTAATCAGAGACATCTTTGGCCCGTTGCAGTTCCACTCAATCTCGGTTGCGCCGCAGTGGCGCACTGACACCGCTGCCACTCTCGCGCGTCAGATGTACGAATCGCGAGACTTCGGCGCGATGCCGATTCTGGCCGACGCACTGCAAGATGCGGGTTGCGACTCCGACGAGGTGCTTTCCCACTGCCGCGACGCCAACGCCACGCACGTTCGCGGGTGCTGGGTCTGCGATCTCGTGCTCGGGAAGGAGTGACCAATGAACGAAGCCGAGTGGCTGGCGAGCGGCGACCCGAAGGCGATGCTGGCGCTGATCCAGGGGAAGATCAGCGACCGGAAGTTGCGGCTGTTCGCCTGCGCGTGCTGTCGGCGGGTCGTTCCGCTCCTGAGCGACCCGGAGTTGGTCCGAACGCTGGAGGTCGCCGAGCGGTCCATCGAGCAGCAGGCGTCCGTCGAAGAGTGTCGGGCCGCGAGCAAGAGCGTGTTCGATCACTACAACCGAACCAATCCGGGCGGGGGCGGGAGCAGCATTGATCTGGTGGTGGCGTGGGCGGCCGCGCTTCGGCCGACCGGCGAATATCCGCTCGACTACGCGGGCTACGTGTTCGAGAACGCCTGCCGGCTGGGTGGCCGCTGGATCGTGGGGCAACCACTCTCCGACGAGCAACAGCGCGAGCGAGCCATCCAGGCGGCGCTACTCCGCGACGTGGTCGGCAACCCGTTCCGCCCGGTCGCGTTCCCCTCCGAGTGGCGCACGGATACCGCGGTGTCACTGGCGCGTCAGATGTACGACTCGCGCGAGTTTAGCGCGATGCCGATCCTCGCCGACGCCCTTCAAGACGCCGGTTGCGATAACGACGAGGTGCTTTCTCACTGCCGAACCGACGGGCCGCACGTCCGCGGGTGCTGGGTCGTCGATCTGGTGTTGGAGAAGGAGTAATGCCGACGACCGTTCTTGTCGGAGTAAGTGGTGGAGCCACGAGCCGCCCTTTGGCGCCAACAACCGGCTCTACTTCTCGTTACCTCATTTGGGTGGCTTCGGCGAGGGCTGCGATCCTGATCGCTCGTCCCGAACTCGCCGCACGGGAGATCCGTCGTGTACTCTTCAATGTCCTGAAAGGAAAGGTTACCCAACTGGTTGGCGAGGTGACACCGAAGCTCCCGCACGCGTAATCAAGACCACTACTCCGATACTCCCTCCAGAAGTGGGGAAGCCTGTTCCCGGTTCGCAGGAACGACCAAGACGAAGATTGAAGAGGGAAAGGGTTGTCCAACCCCGGAACGCTTGGTCCGGACGACCCTGGAAGTAGAGGAAGAGCGAGAGGGGCGAACCCAGGGTCGATTCGAGTGTCCCTTACATCGCCCCGACAACGGCCCGGAAAGGAAGGTGTCCCATGCGTGCTTCTGTTCCCCCCGCGCACGTGGCAACCAACACCATTCCTTTCAACCGAGGCGAATCCGATGAGTCGGAGGCGACAGAAGGCGGACGAGTGGACGGACCTCGCGGCGGATAACGGCCCCGAGGACGGCGGCGACCCGAAGGAGTTCCACGCGAAGCCGTGGAACGCGCCGAAGCGGGCCAGCCGCAAATCGCAACAACTGTGCGCGCAGGTGCAGGACGCGCTGCGGGTGGCCGTGGCCGCGTGTAGCGACCCCGCGGTACAGGTCGCGACGGTCGGCGCGGTGCAACCGGCCCCGCACAGCGGGCGTCTCCAGGTGATGATCTTCGCGCCCGCGGACGTGGGCCGCGCCGCGGTGGCGGCCGGGCTGAATCGCGCGGCGGGGCACCTGCGGGCCGAGGTGGCGCGGGCGGTCAGTCGGCGCCACGCGCCGGAGCTGGTGTTCGAGGTAGTTGAGGTGTAAAACGGCGCCGCCGCAAGCGACTCAGGTCGCTTGCGGCGGCACAGGCCGGCGGCCGCTGCCGGTCGTCACTTCCCGTCGAGTACCTTGAGGATCGCGTCGGCGAACCGCTCGGCCTCGCGCTCGCCGCTGGCGGTAATCACCTTCCCGTCGATCACCACGCCCGGCTTCTCCCAGATGATCCCCGACTTCAGGCCGGTCAGCTCCGGGTTGCGGAACGGCGGGAACCGGTTCATCAGGTGGAGCGAGTGGGCCGCCTTCTTCCCCCTCAAGACCCCGTGGTACGACAGAACCGCCTCCCCGATGCAGATCGCCGCGACCGTCTTGTCGGCCGCTTGCATCTTCTGGATCACCGCCTTCGCGGCGTCCGCGCCGCTCCCGGTGGTGTACTCCTCGGTGTTCGCGCCGGTGAACACCACGATCGCGTACTCGGACAGGTCCATCGTCGCGGAGAGCCGCACCTGGACCGGGATCGGGTCGCCCGGCGTCTCGGGGTGCAGCTTGGCGGTGCTATCGAGCGACGCGGTCACGACCGTCACGCCTTTCTCGGCCAGCCGGTCGCGCACCGGCTCGAAGTCGCCGCGCCACACGCCGTTGGTCGGCAACACGTAGAGCACCTTCGTGGCGGCCTTCGCCGGCGGCGCGATGACGACCGGGGTCGGCGCGGTGCCCTTGTCGCCCTTGTCGCCCTTGGTGACCGCGGGCGGGTTCGGGTTCGGGTTGGCCTTCGCGGTCGCGGTCGCGCCCGGGTCGGCCGACTTGTCGGTTGTCGCGTCGGTCGAGCGCTTCCGGGTCGCGGCAATCGCCAGTGCGATCAACAGGAACAGCCCCACCGCGCCCAGGATCGGCCCCTTGTGGCGGCGCCACCACCACGGCCCGCGCTTCTTCCGCTTCTTCTTCGGCCGCACCAGTTCCGCGACCGTCGGGCCGTTCGGCCCCGGGGCGGTTTCGAACGCCAGCGGGGCCAGCGGGGCGATCGGCGCGGGCGTGACGATCGGCATCGGGACCACGCCGCGGGGAAGCGGGGCGGGGGTGATCGCGAGCGCCTCGACGACCTCGAACACCGGCTCCTTCCCGGTGTCGGCGCGGGTGTGCGGCAGCAGCGCCGCGGCGGCCTCCGCGGCCGTCTGGTAGCGGTCCTCCGGCTTCTTCGCGATCATCTTCGCCATCACCTCGGCCAGCCCCTCGGTCACCTCCATCCGCTGGAGCCGGATCGGGGGCGGTTCCTCGTGCGTGTGCGCCAGGAGCTTGTCGATGAGCGTGGTCGCGCCGCTGTAGGGCGGCTTGGCGGAGAGGAGGAAGTACAGGGTGCAGCCGAGCGAGTAGATGTCGCTGCGGTGGTCCACGTCGTGCGAGTTCTTGGCCTGTTCCGGCGACAGGTAGTCGGGCGTGCCCATCAGCAGGTTCGGGTTGGTGACGCCAGCGTTGCTGGGCGGCTTGAGCGCGGAGAGCGGCACGTGCTCGGTCGTCGCGGCCTGACCGGCGGGTTCGCCCTCGTCCTCGTCGGCGGTGGCGAACCGGGCCAGCCCAAAGTCGAGGATCTTCACCTGCCCCCGGCGCGTCACGAGCAGGTTCTGCGGCTTGATGTCGCGGTGAACCATCCCCTTGTCGGCCGCGTGCTGAAGCCCCAGCGCCGCCTGCCAGATGAACTTGCACGCCATCGACACCGGCAACGGGCCTTTCTTCGCCACGAACCGGTCGAGGCTCATTCCGTCCACGAACTCCATCACCAGGTACTGCGCGGTGCCGGCCTCGCCGGTGTCGTAGGCGCGAACGATGTTGTTGTGTTCCAGCCGCGCCGCGGCCAGCACCTCTTTGCGGAACCGGGCCAGGGCGCTGGCCTTGGCGGTCAGGTGCGGGGACACGACCTTCAGCGCGATGGTGCGGGCCATCCGGGTGTCGGCGGCCTTGTACACGGTCCCCATCCCGCCGCGCCCGAGTTCGCTGATGATCTTGTACCGCGGGTGGTTCGCCAGTTCGTCGGGGATGTTCGCCGGTGGGGTCGGCTCGGGCGCGGGGGTGACGACCAGGTTCGACGGCGTCGCCCCGGAGTGAACGGTGGCCGGGTCCACGGCCGCGGCCCGGGCCAGCGCGGCGAGCGAGTCCTCCGGCAAGAGCTTCAGCGCGCGGCAGCACGCCTCGCACCCGCCCACGTGCTCCGCGACCCCCGGCAGCTCGGTCGCGCCGAGCGCGCCGCAGGCGAAGGCGGCCAGGGTTTCCGAACTCGGGCAGGTGGCGACGGGCATCGACGCGGTCTCCGGCAGTTCACGGGGCGTTAGAGCAAGAATGGCACGAAAATGGCGAACCTGTCGCCCTTTGGGGTTCCAAGTTCCAAGGCTCGGGTTGAAAACCGGTCGCGAATTCAGTCAGGGCGAGAAATCTGCGCCCGCGAGTTCCCGTGGTTCGAGTTCCCGGGGTTTCGAAACCCCGGGAACTTGAACCACGGAACTTGGAACTACCCCAGCAGCCCGCCGGCCTCTTCGCGCAGACGCGACAGGACGCGGGACTTGGCGATGTACACCGCGTTGGAGGTCGTACCGGATTCGGCCGCCACTTCTTCCGCGGAAAGGCCGTCCAGCACGAACCGGGCGAACATCTCCCACGTCCGGGCCTCGAAATCGCCCTTGATCCGGTCGAGCAACTTGCGGGTCACGTGCAGGTCGTGCTCGCGCTCCCAGGCGCGGGCGAAGTCGTCGGTCGGGTCTTCGAGTCGGGCGAGGTAGCCGCCGAAATCGGTGCCGCCGGGCGCGGCCGGGCGCACCTTCCGGTTCTTCCACATGGTCCGGGCGCAGTTGGCGGCGATCGCCCGGAGCCACCCGCGGAACGCGCCGGGCTTCTCCGGGTGAACGAACTCCGGGAACCGCCGCACCACGACCGTCATCACTTCCTGAACGAGGTCGTCGGCGTCGGCCCCGCGCACGTTGAGCCGCTCGGCCCACCCGCGAATGAGCGGCGAGTACAGCTCGACGAGCCGCCCCCACGCCTCCGCGTCGCGGGCGTCCCTCAGCCGCTCCAGAAGTGTGGCCGACGTGACCGACATGTGTTTTCCTCGTACCCCCAGTTTACCACAGCCGGCTCCGAAAGTAGTAGTAGGCCGAAGGCCGGGCCGTGTGCCGTTGCTGTTCGGCCCGGTGAAGCGATGGCGCACCGTCGGGATGCCGCCCCGTTGGCCGGCCCGACGCACCGGCGGGTGTGCCGGCGCGGTTTCAGACGAATACCAACGGCGCGCGGCGCGTGCTTGCTGCTCCGAAGTACGGCCGGCGCTTGTGAGAGCCGGACGCGGGCGCATATAATTTGACGGTGCCTGCGAATGTCCTCTGGAGGTGTCGTGATCGACCGACCCCGCCTGCTGCTGATCGGCCCGTCCGTCGGGCCCTTGGACGGCGCGCTCGCCGCCGCGGCGGACGTGGAGCCGGTGTCCAACGACCCGGCCGAGGTCGCCCGGCGGCTCCACGCTGGCGGGTTCACGGCCGTGGTCGCGGCCCCGGATGTCGTCAGCGGGCTGCTCGACCGGTTCCGCCGCGACGAACTCATCATCGGCCACATCGAGAAGGGACTGGCGGTTCTCGACCCCGCCGGCGTCGTCCTGTGGGCCAACCCGGTGTTCCGCACCACCGCCAACGGCGACGACCCGGTCGGCAAACCGCTGCTCACGGCGCTCGGCAGCGACCGCGTGTCGGTCGAGCAGACCGACGGCGTACCGATCGACGGCGGCACGTTCGACCCGACCGACCCGCTCGCCGCGGCACGGGCCGGGGCGCCGGTCTCGCTCCGGTTGCACTGTCACGGTGTGAGCCAGGCGCGGCCGTTCCTGGAAGCCGACGTGCGCCCGGTGTTCGCCGCCGGCGGGTCGGTCTCCGGGCTGATCGTGCTCGTTCGCAACATCACCCCGCAGGTGATCCAGCAGCAGAAGCTCGACGCGCTCCACGCCGCCGGGCGCGAACTCGCCGGACTCGACGCCGACCAGCTCACCGAGATGAACGTCGAGGCCCGCGTCGAGCTCCTCAAAGCCAACCTCCGCCGCACCATCCACGACCTCTTGAAATACGACACGATCGAGGTGCGGCTGCTCGACCGCAAAACCGGCGAACTCAAGCCGCTGCTGGAAGACGGGATGCTGCCGGAGGCCGCGGGGCGCGTGCTGTTCGCCCGGCCGACCGGCAACGGCGTGACCGGGTTCGTCGCCTCGACCGGGGCGAGCTACCTGTGCGCCGATACGGCCAACGACCCGCACTACATCGCCGGGGCCGCCGGGGCCCGCAGCTCGATGACCGTGCCGCTGAAGTTCCAGGACGAGGTCATCGGCACCTTGAACGTCGAAAGCCCGCGCGTCAACGGGTTCGGCCCCGACGACCTCCAGTTCACCGAACTCTTCTCCAAAGAGATCGCCGCGGCGCTGCACACGCTCGACCTCCTGAGCGCGCAGCAGGTGTGTACCGCCGGGCAGTCGATCGAGGCGGTGAACAAGGAGATCGCGCTGCCGCTGGACGAAATCCTGGCCGGGGCGAGCGTGCTGCTGGACCGTGCCGACCCGGAGGCCGCAGCGCGGTTGCGGCTGATGCTCGACGCCGCGCGGCGCGTCAAGGAG
>CAZBXY010000105.1:0-23746 GCA_964495365.1 uncultured Frigoriglobus sp.
CGATCGGCGGCTGCGCGCTAGTGACGCTGCTCAGAACCAGGGTCACCACGAACACCATAATGAACCGCGCCGCGTTCGCCACGACAGCACCTCCAGTGGTCCGTTCGCGCCCAGAACGGTATTCGCCGTCCCTCCATCGTTCACAACGGTACAAACGAACTTCTGTTGGCTGGTGAAGCGAGAACGCGCTCAATCCCCCATACTGAAAAACACCGCGGGCGCGGCGGTCGTGCCCAGTGCGTTGATCCGCGACAGCGCCCGGCGGAACCGGCCGGTCGAGGCGTAGTGCGTCACGATCACCAGCGGCACCGGGCCGCCGCTCTCCTCCGCGGCCTCGTGCTGAACGAGGCTCGAAATGCTGATTTCTTCGTCCGCCAAAATGCGGGTGATGTCGGCCAGCACGCCGGGCCTGTCCGCGACCAACAGCCGCAGGTAGAACCGGCTGCGGACCCGCTCCGGCGGTTCCACCGTGAACCCGCGGCCCTCCAGGCTCCACAACCGCGCCGCGGCAAACGTTCGCTGCGCGCGGCCCACGCCCAAATCGATCAGGTCGGCGACGACCGAACTTGCGGTCGGCATCTGCCCGGCGCCCGGACCCTGGTAGAGCGTTTCGCCCACCACGTCGCCGTACACCAGCACCGCGTTGTACGCGCCGCGCACCTGCGCGAGCAGGTCGGTGTGGCGCAACAGCACCGGGGCGACGTGCAACGCCACCGTCGGCGCACCGTGTTCGGCCGGCGCGGCCCCGCGGCTCTGCTTGGCCCCGTTACCGGCCTGACCGTGCCCCCCGGTCCACGCTTCCGCCAACAGCTTGATCGTGTAGCCCAGTTCGTTGGCGAACCGGATGTCCATCGCGTCGATCGTGTCGATGCCCTGGCGCACGATCTCGTGCGGCTTGGCCGCCACGCCGAACGAGATCTGCGCCAGGATCGCCAGCTTGTGCGCCGCGTCGCTGCCGTCCACGTCTAAGGTCGGGTCGGCCTCGGCGTAGCCCAACCGCTGCGCCTCGGCGAGAGCGGCGCCGTAGCCCAGTCCGCGTTCGGCCATCGCGGTCAGGATGAAGTTCGAGGTGCCGTTCAGAATGGCCTGGATCGCGGTCACCTGGTTGGCCGCGAGGCTCTCGCCCAGCGCGCGGATGACCGGCACGCCGCCGGCGACCGCGGCCTCGAAGCACACGGTGCGCTCCGCCTTGCGGGCGGCCTCGAACACCTCGGCGCCGGAATCGGCCAACAGCGCCTTGTTCGCGGTGACCACGTGCTTGCCCGCGGCGAGCGCGTCGAGCACGACCTTTTTCGCAATGCCGGTGCCGCCGATCAGTTCGACCACGACATGAACGTTCGGATCGTGGATCGCGGCGGGAATGTCGGTCGAAATCAGCTCGCGCGGGATGAGCGGGTCGCGCGGCTTGGCGGCGTTCTGAACGACGACCCGGCGCAGGGCGAGCGGGCGCCCGGCCCGTTGGGCGACGCGGTCGGCGTGTGCGAACAGGACGCGCGCCACCCCGCCGCCCACGGTCCCGCAGCCGACGAGTGCGATGCCCAGCGTGTCGCTCATGGTGCCCGGACTCCGTGGTGTTCGGGCTATTATCGGGGCGCGCCGGGCATCGGCCACGAGCGGAAACGAAGAACGCCCGGAGCGTTCGCCCCGGGCGCTGGATTTGGTGACAGGCCCGTGGGCGGTCTTACGAAGCCGCGACGGCGCGGCGAGTGCGGAGCCGGCCGAGGAGCAGGCACCCGAAGCCCATGCCCGCCAGCACCAGGCCCGGAGGGGCCGGCACCGCGTTGCCGCCGGTCGGCGGCGGGGGCGGCGGGGGCGGCGGGCAAATGATACCGGAGATGTCCTTGTCGCTCGACCCGTCCTTGAACCCGCGGAACCGCACCGCGAACCCGGCGGTGCCGTTGGAACTCATCGCCGCGAGGATGTTCGCCGCCGACAGGTTGGTGAGGCTGCTGCCGGTCACCAGGAACGTGAACGTGCCGGTCTCGCCGACCGCCAGCCCGTCGGACGGCTTCCCGCCGCCGAGCCAGTCGCCGCCCACCGCGGCGCCGATGTCGAACTTGCCGTAGGGCGAGGTGGAGATCGTGTTGGTATAGGTCGGGCCGCCGATCAGGCTGAACTGCTGGCCGGTCGGCGGAGTGTAGTTCGGGGTGAACGAGGTGACGTTGCTGATGTCGCCCTTCGGGGCCTTGTTGGGGTCGTTGAACGCGAACCCGGTGAGGTAGCCGCCGTTGGCCGCGGGGCTGAGGTTGGTGAGCGTGACCACAATGGTCGCGGAGGTCGTGGTCTGGTTCTTCACCTCCAGCGTGCCGGAGAAGATCCCGGGCAGCGTGCTGTCGCCGATGTAGACGAGGTCGGCGCGAGCGGGGCCGGCCGAACCGAGGAGGGCAATCCCTGCGATCGCCGCAACGAGCGGTCGAAACAGGCGGGCGGGACGGGCGGACATGGGGTGAAACTCCTGGTGTGATACTCAGTGGCCGGCGAGGGGCCGGTTCGGCCGATCAGCGCGAATACAACGATTGCGAGCGTTTTCCGTTCAGCACGTCTGGTGCCAACGCGGATTGAGGCCCGGCGCGAACCGGTTCCAAACCACAAACTGCTGGAAAGCAAGTCGTTGTTGGGCGATGGCGGGGAATTTTCGCACCGCGAATACGCGATGCGCCAACCAAACCGTTCACGCGGTTTACGCCGCGCAGTCGCAAGTTTACAGTTGGAGTGACCGGGTACAATCGTCCGAACCGGCTCATCCGCAAAATCCCACCTCCAATTCGCGCCGGACCTGAAGCCGGGGACACGAGACAGGAGTCAGGAAGCAGAAAGCAAAGAAGGCAGTCACGGATGAACACAGAAAACACGGATCGGACCGAACGAGAGTTTGAACCCGACCCCTGTTTCCTGTCTCCTGTTCCCTGACTCCTGGCCCCTGTCCCCTGACTTCCGGTCGCTCATGACGATTCCCATCCCCGAGTTCGCGCTGGTGCTTCTGGTCGGGCCGTCGGGTTGCGGCAAGTCCACGTTCGCCCGCACGCACTTCAAGCCGACCGAAGTGCTGTCCTCCGACTTCTTTCGCGGGATGGTGAGCGACGACGAGATGAATCAGGCCGCGTCGGAGGACGCCTTCGAGCTGCTGCACCTGGCCTGCGCCAAGCGGCTCGCCGGCGGCAAGCTCACGGTCATCGACGCGACCAACGTCCGCGCCGAATCGCGCAAGCCGTTCATCGAAATGGCCCGCAAGTACCACGTGCAGCCGGTCGGGGTGGTGTTCGACTTCAGCGCCGAGTTCTGCCACGAGCGGAACCAGAAGCGCGCGGTCGAGCGCCCGTTCGGGCCGCACGTCACCCGGCGGCACGCCGAAGACCTCAAGCGCTCGCTCGGCCGGCTCGAAGACGAGGGGTTCCGCCGCGTCCACTTATTGCGGACCGAGGAGGAAGCCAGCGCGGTGACGTTCGAGCGGTACCGGCTGCCGGTGAACCGGCGCGACGAGCGCGGGCCGTTCGACATCATCGGCGACGTTCACGGGTGCTTCGGCGAACTGATGGCACTGCTCGTGAAGCTCGGTTATCGCATGAAGCGCGCGCGCGACCTCGACGACCGCGAATTGTGGCGCGTGAGTCACCCGGAGAACCGGCGGCTGGTGTTCGTCGGCGATCTGTGCGACCGCGGCCCGGATACCCCGGGAGTTCTTCGGCTGGTACTCGACGCCATGAAGCGCGGGGTCGCGTTCTGCGTGCTGGGCAACCACGACGACAAGCTCTTGCGGTGGCTCAAGACGCCGGAAAAGGTGAAGCTGACGCACGGCCTCGCGCAGTCGGTCGAGCAACTCGCACCGGAGCCGCCGCAATTCCGCGACCGCGTGCAGGAGTTCATCGCGAAGCTGCCGAGTCACCTCGTCCTCGACGGCGGCCGGCTCGTCGTCGCGCACGCCGGCCTGACCGCGGACATGCACGGCCGCGTGTCGGGCAAGGCGCGGGCGTTCGCGCTCTACGGCGACACGACCGGTGAGAGCGATGAGTTCGGGCTGCCCGTGCGGCGGAACTGGGCCGCCGACTACCGCGGGCGCGCGAGCGTGATCTACGGCCACACGCCGACGCTGGTCACCGAGTGGGTGAACCGCTGCCTGTGCATCGACACCGGTTGCGTGTTCGGTGGCAGCCTCACCGCGCTGCGCTGGCCGGAACAGGAGCTGGTGAGCGTACCGGCGGGGCGGGAGTACGCGGAGTCGAAGCGGCCGTTGACTTCTCCTGGGACCGCGGGCGTCTCGCCCGCTGATGCGCCGAGCGCCGAATCGCCCTCGGGGAACGCCGAAGCCCCTTCGCAGGGGCAACCGGCGGGCGGGACGCCCGCGATCCCCGGAGAAGACCTCGATCTGGCGGACGTGACCGGGCGGCGCACGATCGAGACGCGGTTCGCCGGCAAGGTCACGATCCGCGAGGAGAACGCGGCCGCGGCGCTGGAGGTGATGTCGCGGTTCGCCGCCGACCCGCGGTGGCTCGTGTACCTCCCGCCCACGATGTCACCGTGCGACGCGTCGGCCCTGCCGGAGTTCCTCGAACACCCGGCCGAGGCATTCGGCTACTTCCAGCAAGAGGGGATCGACAGCGTCGTGTGCGAGCAGAAGCACATGGGTTCGCGCGCGGTGGTGATCGTATGCAAGGACGAAACCGCCGCGGCCCGGCGCTTCGGTGTGAGCGGCGAGACCGGGATCGTGACCACGCGCACCGGGCGCCGGTTCTTCGACTCTTTCGAGGTCGAAGCAGCGTTCCTGGCGCTCGTGCGCGAATCACTCACCGCCGCGGGCTGGTGGGCGAAGTTCAATACGGACTGGGTCGCGCTCGACGGCGAGCTGATGCCGTGGTCGGCGAAGGCGCAGGAGCTGTTGCGCCGCCAGTACGCGGCCACCGGCAGCGCCGGCCGTGCGGCGCTCCTGGAGGTGAACGCAGTCCTGGCGAACCCCGACCGCAAGGTCGGGGGTGCGATCGACCTCCGCGCCCGGTTCGCGGCGAAGGCAACCGCCATCGAGCGGTTCGTCGCCGCGTACCGCGGGTACTGCTGGCCGGTGAACGCGGTCACCGACCTGAAGTTCGCCCCGTTCTTCCTGCTCGCCACCGAGGGCAAGTTGTACTTCGACCGCACCCACGAGTGGCACATGCGGGCGCTGGCGGAACTCACGACCGCGCCGCAGGTGCTTGCCACGCCGTTTCGCGTGGTCGATCTCACCGACGCATCGCAAGTCGAAGCCGCAACGCGGTGGTGGTTCGATCTGACCGCCGGCGGCGGCGAGGGAATGGTAGTGAAGCCGCTCGAAGTGATCGCGAAGGGCCGCCGGTTCTTCGCGCAGCCGGCGCTGAAGGTGCGGGGCCGCGAGTACCTGCGCATCATCTACGGGCCGGACTATCTGGCCCCGGAGCACCTGGCGCGGTTGAAGCACCGGGCCGTCGGGGCGAAGCGCGGGCTGGCGGCCCGCGAGTTCGCCCTCGGCCTCGAAGGACTGGAGCGGTTCGCCCGCGGGGCGCCCCTGCGCGCGGTCCACGAGTGCGTGTTCGCGGTGCTGGCGCTGGAGAGCGAGCCGATCGACCCGCGGCTGTAGAGTAGCAGGCACCCGCCGGGTGCCTGCCGCTCGCACGGTCACTTCTTCTCGCGCTTGCCCTCGAAGTCGCCCTTGATTTCCTTGCCGTTGAAGTCGGCGGTGGACGTGCCCTTGATCGAGTCGCCGCTGATCTTGGCGCTGTACTTGGTGACGATCTTGTTGTCCTTGAACTCGCGGGTGACCGTGAACGTCAGTTCGCCGTCCTTGAACTTGCCGTCGTCGATCTTGGTGTCCTTCGCGTCCTTGCCGAACCCGCTGACGGTCCCGGTCACCTTGCCGTCCTTGTTCTCGAACTTCCAGGTCGATTCGATCTCCTTGTCGCCCCGCTTGGTCTTCACCTTCCAGGTGCCGGTGGGATCGTCCTTGTCGGCCGCCTGAACCACGCCGATCAGCCCAAACATCCCCGCCAGGAACGCCGCCAGTGCCAGCTTCTTCATCGGACCCTCCCGTTGAGTGACCGGCCGCCCGTCGCCCCAACGGGCGCTCCGGTCACAGCGCCGTTGTACGCCGGTACGAGCAACGGGCAAGCCGCGACCTACTTCGCTTTCTCGCGCTTGCCCTCGAAGTCGGTCTTGAACTCCTTGCCGTTGAACTCGGTGGTGGACGTGCCCTTGATGGTGTCGCCGGCGACCTTGCCGACGTACTTTGCGGTCACCTTGACGTCCTTCGCCTCAAGGGTGACGGTGAACGTCAGTTCGCCGTCCTTGAACTTGCCGTCCTCGATCTTCGTTTCCATCTTGCCCGAGGTGATGGTGCCGGTCACCTTGCCGTCCTTGTTCTCGATCTTGAGGGTCTGCTCGATGTCCTTTTTGCCCAGCTTGGACTTCAGCTTCCAGGTACCGGTGGGGTCGTCCTTGTCGGCCGCGTGAACGACCCCGATCAGGCCGAACATCCCCGCCAGAAACGCCACCAGAGCGAACTTCTTCATCCGGTTCTCCTGTAATGTGTGAGGCACCCGAACACCGCGCCGTTGTACACCGGTGCGACCTACGGGCAAGCGAAACCGCGCGGTTCTCATTGCCGCGACGCGAGGGGTAAACCCGCCCTTCCCGGCGCCCAACCCGGTATAATGACAGCACTTCCGGCGGCGGACGAATTTTCGTTAATCTTCGCCCGCCCGCAGCGAATTCTCCCAGGTGAGGGGGTATTACGCCCCCGCCGAGGGGTTTCCGAATGGCCTCGATGAAGTTCACCTACCGCTCCGGACAGCGGCCGCTCGACGGCTTCACCCTCAAACGGGGCGTCGGACAGGGCGCGTTCGGCGAGGTGTATTTCGCCGTCAGCGACGGCGGCAAAGAGGTCGCCCTCAAACTGCTCCGCGGGCACACCGACGCCGAACTCCGCGGCGTCTCCCACTGCCTCAACCTCAAACACCCGAACCTCGTCCACCTCTACGACCTCAAGACCGACGCCGTCGGGCACCACTGGGTCGTCATGGAGTACGTGTTCGGCGAATCGCTCGCGTCGGTCATCAACAAGCACCCCACCGGGTTGCCCACCGAGGTGATTCGCGAGTGGTTCGGCGCGCTCGCCCGCGGCGTCGGTTACCTGCACAACCAGGGCGTCGTTCACCGCGACCTCAAGCCCGCCAACATCTTCATCGAACACGGACAGGTGAAGATCGGCGATTACGGGCTGTCGCGGCGGATCAGCGGCAGCGAGGGCGGCGACCTCTCCCGCGGCGTCGGCACCCCGCACTACATGGCCCCGGAGATCAAGAACGGGAACTACACGGCGAGCATCGACGTATACGCTTGCGGCATCATCCTTTACGAAATGGTGATCGGGTTCCGGCCGTTCGACGGCGAGACGCCGCTCGAAGTGCTGATGAAGCACTACATCGACGCCCCGGATCTGGGCAAACTGCCGGTCGCGTACCGCGGGGTGATCGGCCGGGCGCTCGAAAAAGACCCGACGAAGCGGTACGCGACCGTCGCCGAACTGGCCCGCGCGGTTGAAGAGATGTTCGCAGGGAACCGGCGCGAGCCGGGGGCGTCGGTCATCCTCCCGCCGGTCGTTCCGGCCCCCCGGGGCGAGATCCCGGTCGCGCCCCCGGGCGCGGTGCTGCCGGTCGCGACCCCGGTCGCGCCCTCGAGGGCGAAGCCGGTCGCGGCGCCCGCCGGGCCGCTCCCGCAAGCGGCCCGCGACCGGCTCACCGAACTCGCCGGCGGGGCCGCGTTCGTCCCGCTCGTCACCGCCGCGTGTACCGCCCCGTGGGCCGTGTTCCAGCACTCCGTGCAGTGGTCACTCCTCGCGCGCGTGTTCCTGCTCTCGACAATGCTCGCCTGGGCGGTCATGCTCATCGGCCGGTTGCCGAAGCGGAGCGAGCAGAACGCCTGGGGCCGGCGCGCGGTTCAGTTGGTCATCGGGTTGTGCGTCGGGGCGCTGGCGTTCTGGCTCGACGGCTGGGCGTTCCCCACCGGCACCGCCAACGCCAGCAGCCGCGACCTGGTGCTGGCCAATCACCGGGTCAACGCGGACACGTTCTCGATCGCGGTCCGGTACCTGTTCTACTTCGGGCTGGCGGTCGCGATGTGCCGCTGGTGGAAGGCGACCGACTGGAAGCGCCGCGAACGGGTGCGGTTCATCCCGCTGGTGGCGGCCGGGTTCTGGGGCGCGGTGTTCCTGTTCCTGTGGCCGACCTCCGAAACGGCCCCGGTGATGCTCGGCGTGTCGGTGTTGGTGATCGCGTCGGTCGCGGCGCAGGTGGCCAGCCCGTGGGCCGGCCCGCCGACGAAGGCGCGGGCGGCGTAGTCATTAGTCATTAGTCCTTCAGCTTCGCCCTGCGTCCTTCGACGCGCAGCACCAATGACCAATGACCAATGACCAATGACCACTCAAGGGAGGCGACCCATGCACGGCCCGCGACCGAACACAACCCGACTCCGTGTGTGCCTGGTCGGGCTGGCGTGCGGCCTGGGCCTGGCCGTCGGCTGCTCCTCACAACCGGCGGCGCCGCGCGGGGGCGGGTCGAGCAGCAGCAAGGCCGACAAGGCCCGCAAGGACGCCGAAGCGCTCGCCGTTAGCGCCGTGACCGCCGGGGCCGAGGCCCTGCCCGAAGCCGTGCGGCACGACCGCGGCGACCTGCTGACCGGGGTCCGCATCGCGCCCGAGGGGAACGCGCCGAACGCGCCGACCCCACCTGCGCCTGCGGGCGCACCGCCAAGTGCGCCGGCCGTGAATACCCCGGCACCTCCGACCGCCCCCGCGACGCCGGTGGTGAGCGCGGCCCCGAAGTCGGCCCCGCGCCCCGGCCCCGCGACCGTCATCCGCGCGCGGGTCGCCAGTTCCATGCCGTTCACAACCGACACCGAGGCCGACGCCGACGCGCTCACCCAGGTTTGTGATTTGATCGAAAAGGAGTTGGGCAAACTGGACCCGCCGGTGCGCTACCGGCCGTCGGTCGGTGAGGCCCGGACCGAGTTCATCCGCAAGGACAGCCGGACCGTCCGCCCGCTGGACAAGGAAAAGCGAGAACTGTTCGCCCGCGAGGGCGTGACCGGGAACCTCGTGTACGTGGAGTACGAGGTGGAGGTCACGGCCGATCAGGTGCGCGAGCTGCGGTCGCAGGAGCGGGCGGGCGGCGCGCTGCGGATCGTCGGGATGCTTGCGGCGGTCGCGCTGGCCGGGTTCCTGTTCCTCCGGGCCGACGAGTGGACCAAGGGCTACCTGACGAGCTGGCTGGCGCTGGGCGCCGTGGCGCTGGCCGGCGGGGCCGCCGCGGCGCTGATCTTCGTGTAACCGCGGGAGACCGGCGATGAAAACCTGGCCCGGGTACGCGCTGCTCGGCGCCGCGGTGATCGTGCCCGTGTTGCTGACCGGCTGGAAACCTTGGGAACTCGTCGCGCTGGCGGCGGTCCTCGCGGCGGCCGGGGTGCTGGTCGTCGCGGTCCAGGCGTGGCAAGCCGTTCACACGCGCGCGATCGAACTGACCGCCCTCACGTCCGATGAACAGGCGGCCCGACTGCTCGGTGAGGCCCTGCGCCGGCTCGGCCCGTTCCTGTCCGAACCGGCGTCGCGGGAGATCTGGGACACCTTCGCCGCGCTTCCTCCCGAAGCCAAACGGGCGCTGGCGCTGGCGATCGTCGGACTCGTCGGGGATGCTGAACAAATCGAACTCATTAGCGCTGCCCCGAAACTGATGAGCATTACGCGCAGCTTCGGCGCGGCCGTCGAGGCGCCCTGACCGACGGGCGCCGCGTAGCCACCGAGCTGACTGGCGGCTCATGACCCGCGTGCGAACGAACAACCAGATTCGCCGCGTAATCAGGGAGCGACCGTGAAGAAAGACACGAAAGACATCATCTTTTGGGCGGCCCTCATCGGCATACCCTTCGTGATGATCGCCGCCCCGGCCGTTCTCGGCTACCTGAGCGACTGGAACGCGTGGCAGATCATCGCCCTCGTCGGGGTGCTGGCGGTCGGGACCGGGGCCGCGGCCTGGGCGTTCGCCTGGTACGCGGTCCAGACCCGCCGGGCCGAACTCGCCGCGCTCTCGTCCGACGAGCAGGCGGCCCGGCTGCTCGGCGAAGCACTCCCCCGGTGCCACATGTCGGACGACGGGTTGCGAGATCTTTGGAACGCGTTTAACGGCCTGCCCAGTGAAGCGAAACGCGCGATGGTGCTTGCCATCATCGGCTTCGTCGAGAATTCGGATTCGCCAGTCGGGGACTCCGAACTGCTGAACATTGCGCGCAGCTTCCGCACCCCTGTCGGGGTGCCCTGACCCCGAACCCGAGGGCGCCGCGGTTCGTTGAACACTTCGATTTTCGGGCGACAAACTCGGTGCGAGTTGGGTTATCATGATGGCGTTCGGTTCCCTCGAACCGCCAGCGCCAAACACCCATGACCACCGAATCCGACCGGCTGCTCATCACCCGCGTGCGGAAAAACGACCAGGCCGCGTGGGCCGAGTTGGACCGCCGCTACCGCGGTCGACTCACCGCCTACGTGCGGCGCCGGCTCAAGGACCACGCCTCGGTCGAGGACGTGGTGCAGGAAACCTTCATCGGGTTTTCCAACAGCCTGGTCAACTACGACGACAAGCGCGACCTTCAAACGTGGCTGTTCACGATCGCCGCGCACAAGGTGACCGACCAACTGCGGAAAATGGGCCGGCTCCGCTACAAGACCGGCAGCGAATCGGACGACGAGGTGATGATCGAATCACCGGACGAGCGCCAGCGGGGCGCGTCGAGCCTCGCCCGCAGCGCCGAGCGCCGCGAGGCCGAAGAAGACGCACTGGGGCAAGCTCTCCGCGGCCTGGTGCGCGAACTTCAAGTGAAGGGCGAGTGGGCGAAGGTGATGGCGCTCGAACTGCTCTACGTCAAGGGCTGGGGCAACGCCGAGGTCGCGGCCAAGCTGAAGCGGACCGAGCAGGACGTGGCGAACCTCAAGTTCCAGGCGAAAAAGCGGCTCCACGACCACCTCGTCGCAGCCAACCTGTCGCCGGCGGTGTTCCCGGAACTACAGGAATAGTGCGAGTGTGAGTGCGAGTGTGAGTGTGAGAAAGACAGCAGAGAAGACCGTGAAGAAGTGAAAATACAGAAAGCCGGAACCAAGAATAGTCCCGGTCTGCGGCCTTTCACTCTTCTGTGTTCACCTGCCTTTCCTCACACTCACACTCGCACTCACACTTCCCCCAGATTTGACCCGCCTCATTTCTCGTACTACCCCTGAAAGGTGGGGCGAACTGTGCCCCGTTCGTTCCACGGACCGCCGCCCTCATGCCCGCGAGCGCCGACACGCTGGAAATCTCACTGCCCGGGGCGACCCGCCGCCGGGTCTGGGCGTACCCGGACGCGAAGTCGCACTCGCTCATCGTTCTCACGTTCGATCGAATCTACGCGGCGCCGCTGGCCGGACCGCCCAAGCCGGAAGTGGTCGCGGCCGTCGGGCTGGGCGCCGACCTCGACGAGCTGCTCGGCCCACTCGCGGTCGTCATCGACCTCATCGCGGTCCGATCGGTGAAGCTCGACCTGCTGACCAACTCGCTGGTCGTCGAGTACGTCAAGGGCGGGCTGGGCACCAGCCGGCTGACACTGGCGTTCGCGACCGCGGAAACCGCCGACGTGTGTTTCACGAAGGTCTGGCGGCGGCTCGGCGAGGGCCACAAGCTCCAGCCCTACAAGCGCGACGCGTGGGCCACCGCCCGCGCCCCGCTCACGCTCCTGATCGGGGCGCTGCTCACCACCGCGATCCTGGCGCTGGTGCTGAGCATCTTCGAGGACATGGCTTCGGCCCGCGCGGCGGCGCAACTGAGCGCCGCCGGGGCCGACGGCGCCAGGGCGCTGCCGAAGTCGCCGCTGGAAGTGCTGATCGGCTGGATGAACTGGCGCGCGGTGTGCGCCGTCGGCGGGACCGTGGCCGCGGTCGCCCAGGTGTGGCTGTACCGCCGGCTCACGCGCCCGCCGGTGAGCCTGGAACTGACGCGCGGCTGACGCGCTCTTCAGAGTAAATCCCAAAACCCAAGTAACCAATCCCAAACGAAACCAGGACAGCGGCCTTCTGCTTGTTTGAGATTGGGGTTCTTGGTTTTTGGGATTTGTTCTTAATTCGCCCGGAGGACGTGATGCGCCGTGAAGAGTGCGTCGAGTTGTTCAAGCGGATCCCCGAAGCGTCGCACGCGCAGGTGAACTTGGTTTTGCGGAACCAGTTCGTGCTGTCGGTGGACGCGGTCGTTCGGTTCGAGCCGACGTACATGGCGTTCCGCGGGCGCGAGGGCGGCACCACCGACGAGGGCCGGGCGTTCTTCGTCCCCTACGAGGAGATCGCGTACTTCCGGCTCGAGCGGGTCGTGCGGCTCGGCGAGCTGAAGCAGATGTACGGCGAGACTGGCTACGTGGACGCCGAGGACCGGCTCTCGACCCCCGAGCAGAAGGAACCGGACGCGCCCGCGCCGGTGGACACCAAGACCCCGCTGCCGGTCCCGTCGGTGCTGCCGCAAGACCCGGCGTCGATCGCCAAGCAGAACCTGCTCGACCGCATCCGCGCGACCCGGGCCAGCGTCGCCGGGGCCACCGGGAAGCTCACCTCGGACAAGAAGTGAACGGAGGGCCGGGGACAGGGGACACGTGTCCGAGCCGCGGCCCGACCCGGACCTGTTGGACCTGGAACTCACGTTCTCACGTGTGCACCGAGTCGAACGCGACCAACGCCGGCGGGCCGAACAGGATCACCGGCAGCCACGCGGCCAGCGGGGCCGGCAACACGTCCTGGTCGCCCAGGTACTTGCACGCGATCACGAACAGGTTCAGCGCCGCCGACAGTCCCATGCACAGCCCGGCGCTGATGATGACGTGCCGGTTCGGGTTCCACAGGATCACCGACAGCCCCAGCACCACCATGATCGACCCGACCAGCGGGCGCGTCACCCGCGTGTGGAACAGCACCGCCATCTTGCCGCGGCGCCGCGGTTCGGGGTCCGAGAGCATCGTGCGCAGTTTGCTGGTGGGGGCGTAGACGTACCACGTGCCGCCGCGGCACACCGCGTCGTAGTCCGCGTCGGTCACCTTCAGGAAGAACCGCCCGGTGCCCAGCGCGGTGACGTTGGTGGGCAGTTTGTCGTCGAACGTGTCGGGGCTGGTGCGGGTGAGCATCCAGCCGCCGGTGAGCGGGCCGTCACCGCGGGGCACGTACACGCCCTCCGCGGCGGTCAGGTGAACCATCCCGCTGGGCGAGTTCTCCGGGAACGTGACGTTCAACCGGTCCACCTTGCGGTCGCGGCGGTAGCCCTGGAACCCCTCCAGGTGAATGCCGGTCGGCGTGTCGTACGCCCCCATCAGGATTTGCGCCCGCGTGCCGTCCGGGTCGTCGCGCGCGATCATCAGTTGATCGGCCACTTCGGGGATCAGGAACTCCTGGTTGAGCGGCCCCAGACTGAGCGTGATCGCGGAGCCGAGCAGGATCGGGCGGATCGCCCGGCGGGTCGGGATACCGGCCGACAGTTGCGGCAGGAGTTCGTTGTTCCGCTGCATCCACGACACGCTGAACGCCGCGGCCATGAGCGTGATCGGCTCGGCCATGAGGTCGAACAACTGCGGGATGCGCGGGAGGTAGTAGTTGAAGATGACCCGGGCGCTGGCCCCGACCCCGCCGGGCTTGTTCACGAAGTCGTCCAGGTGTGTGAACAGGTCGAGAACGATGTACAGCCCGATGAGGCTCGTCCACACGATCGCGTAGGAGCGAAAGTAGCTCAGCAGGAACATCCGGTCGAGGGTGGTCACCACGGTCCCACCTCGACTTTCCGGCGCGGCTTGTAGTTCTGGATGAACTGTACGACGAACGCGTCGTTCTCGCTGGCCGCGGTGAACCCGTAGCCGTTGGCCCGCAGTTCGCGGAGCGCCTCGCCGGCGGACCAGCCGTGCAGTTCCATCCGGTAGATCGCGGTCAGCCGCCCGGTGCGGTGCAACCCGGCCTTGCAGTGCAACAGAATGGGATAGTTCGCTTCATTCTTCAGCAGATCGAGCCACTCCTGCACGACCGGCGGCTCCATTTCGACCGTGTTGCCCGGCGGGAGTACGTCCGGCGTCAGCAGCACGTACTTCACGCCGAGCTGCTGGCACAACTCGCTCTCGCGGACCGTGCCCTTGCCGAGCCAGTTCTCCGGCAACAGCGGGTCGGGCTGCTCGTGCTGGAGGTTCACGACGGTTTTGATGTTGTACCGCTCGATCGTCTCGCGGAACCCGGCGGCGGTCATCTGCCCGGAGCGGTACAGCCGGCCCGGTTCGACCTCGCGGAACCGCTTGGCGCGGATGTACTGCGCGCGGTACAGCGCCACCGGCGGCCCCAGCGCCACCGCGGCGGCGGCCGTGCCCAGCGCGTACCGGAGCAACTGTCGTCGGTTCGGCATCCCTGCCCGCTATCGCAGTGCGAATTCGAGAGTTTCGAGAGGCCACACTAATACAAACGCGGCCGGGCCGCGTAAATCCCAAATCACACGCACCAAAATCGAAACAAGACAGAAGGCGAACACGGCTTACGTCTGTCCGTTAGGGATTCGTTGGTTGAGATTTGGGTTTTGCCGCGACGCGGTCTTTGCCTACCTTGACCTCACCCCCGCCGCCGAGGTGAGTCATGCTCCTTTCCGCAATCTTCGCGACCCTCGCAATCGCCCAGCCCGCTCCCAAACCGTTCGAGTTCAAGGACGGGGACCGGATCGTGTGGCTGGGCAACACACTGGTGGAGCGCGAGCAGCGGTACGGGTACTGGGAAACGGCCCTTCTCGCCGCGCACGCGGACAAAAACATTACCCTTCGCAACCTGGGCTGGAGCGGCGACACCGTCCACGGCGAGGCCCGCGGCCGATTCGACTTCAACAACCCCGATCTGTGCTTCAAGCAACTGGTGAACCTCGCGCTCGAACTGAAACCGACCGTGATCTTCATCAGCTACGGCACGAACGAGGCGTTTGAGGGGAAGGAAGGGCTGCCGAAGTTCGAGAAGGGGCTGGAGAAGTTGCTCGACGCGCTGAAGCCGACCAAGGCGCGGGTGGTGCTGTTCTCGCCGATGCGGTTCGAGCCGAAGCTCGGCACGCCGGACGTGACCGCCCGCAACGAGATGTTGAAGCAGTACGGCGCGGTCGTGAAAGCGGTGGCCGAGAAGCGCAGCGCGGCGTTCGTGGACCTGTTCGAGGGAATTCCGCCGTTCACCGCCCCGATTACCGACAACGGCATGCACCTCACGGAACTCGGCTACACCCTCACCGCCGACCGGTTCGTGAAGGCACTCGGCCAGCCCTGTGAGCAGTACCTCGAGAGGAAACTCGGCGCTCTCCGCAAGGCGGTCGTCGCCAAGAACGAACTGTTCTTCCACCGCTGGCGCCCGCAGAACGAGACGTACCTGTTCGGGTTCCGCAAGCACGAGCAGGGCCAGAACGCCAAGGAAGTGGCCGAGTTCGACCCGCTCGTGGCGAAGGCCGAGGAGGAAATCGCCAAGATCCGCAAGGGGCTGAAGTAGTCGCCATCGCGCGGCGCGATTCGTACAACGGGCCACACGGAACGGAGTCCGCGTGGCCGTTCCCGTTTAACGGAGTGGTCGTCATGTCGGCCGAAGTGACCCCGGTCCCTCAACCACAGCCCCCGCCCGCGCCGAGCTGGGAGCCGCTGGCGCCGGCCGAGCGCCGTGTGCTCGGGGTGCTGGTCGAGAAGCAAAAAACCTCCAAGTCCGCCGACGCGTACCCGCTCACGCTCAACGCGCTACAAACCGGGTGCAACCAGAAGTCGAACCGCGACCCGGTGCTGGACCTGGACGAACTCGAAGTGGAAGCGGCGATCGAGGCGCTCCAGCCCCGCGGGCTGGTGACGCGGATCACCGGGGGCCGCGTGGACCGGTTCCGGCACGAGCTGTACACCGCGTGGACCAGCGCCGGCCCGGAACTCGCCGTCCTCGCCGAGCTGCTGCTCCGCGGGCCGCAAACCAAGGGCGACCTCCGCACCCGCGCGGCCCGCATGGCGCCCATCGAGTCGCTCGACACCCTCGAAGAGGTACTCAAACCGCTCGTGGAGCGGCGGCTCGTGGTCTACCTGACGGACCCGGACCGGCGCGGCGCGGTGGTCACGCACGGGTTCCACGCGCCCGACGAGTTCACCCGGCTCAAGGCGCACCACTCGCACGCGCCGGTGTCGGTGGCGAGCGTCGTCGCCGAAGCGCCCGCGCCGCGACTGGCGCCCGCCGCCCCGGCCCCGCCCGACCCGGCCGCGGACGCCAAGCTGACCGCGGCGCTGGCCGAAATTGAGGCCCTGAAGGTGCGCGTTGCGGCGCTGGAAGCCCAACTGGCCGATGTGCGGAACCGACTCGCCCCGCCCGCGGCCGGCTAACGACCCGTTCGCTCCTTTCGCTCCGTCCGGATTTCATGAGCGAAGCACTCTGGTTCCGCGCATCCGACCCCCTCGAGCTGCTGGCGGCGCTCTACCCCATGCGCACGCTCGGCAGCACGCAGCCGCAGTCGCGCCAGTCGCGCCTGTACCTGCTGGCGTGCGCGCGGAAGCAGTGGGCGCGGCTGCCGAGCGTGTGCCGGGTGATCGTCGAGCTGGCCGAGGTGTACGCCGACGCCCCGCGCGCCGAGCTGGCGATCTGCGCCGCGGTCGGCCCGGTGGCCGAGCACCTGATGAACTCCGCCGGCGACCCGGACGACCTCCGGTCCGCCGAACTCGACCTGCTGACGGCGTCGGTGGCGGGCCACTTCGGCCCCGACCTGGACCGGGCGCGGCGGGCGGCCCGCGACCTCGATGGCGCCGGGCCCGGCCCGGCGTTCACCGCGGACGAGTGGCGCGGGGTGGCCGCGCTCCTGTTCCTGGCGTTCGAGCCGAAAACACCGACGTACCCCTGGGTGCCGCCGGAACTGCACGACATCGAGTTGCTCCGCGAGGTGCACGGCAACCCGTTCCGCCACGTCCCGTTCTCGCCGGCGTGGCGCACGGACACCGCCGTTACGTTGGCCCGCCAGATGTACGAGGCACGCGAGTTCAGCGCGATGCCGATCCTGGCCGACGCCCTTCAGGACGCCGGGTGTGACGACGAGGACGTGCTGGACCACTGTCGCGGCGGCGGCCCGCACGCCCGCGGGTGTTGGGTGCTCGACCGGGTACTCAAGGTGACGTGACGGCGGGGCGAACGGCTGGTATGAGCCAGCCGTTCGCCGAAGTTCGAATCTCACGGGGCCTTCAGGGCGAAGTCGGCCTTGTCGGTGCCGCCGGCGGGCACCTCGAACGTCAGCTCCGACTCGACGTGGTACCGCCCGGGGATCAGCGGGCGCCCCTTGTTCTTCCCCTTCCCGGTTGCCACGGCGTCGGCGTCCCGGTCCTGGCTGCCCTCGGGCGCCCAGATCCGCACCTGGTGCTTGCCGACGACGGCCCCGGCCTGGGACTTGTCCAGTTGCGAGTGGAGCGTGAACCGGCCGTCCTTGTCGGTGATCCCGGACGACCCGGGGCCGGTCCCTTCCTTCGTACTCGACATCGGCTGGAAATCGACCTGGAACCCGTCGAGCGGTTGCTCGTTGAGGGTCACCCGGCCCGAAACGGCCGCGAACTTCGGCCCGCCGCCGCACCCGGTCAACCCGACCAGGGCGGCGACGAGCGCGGCGGTCATCAACACGCGCATCGTCGGCCTCCGGGTCAGTTCGAGGGGATCACTTCGCCGCCAGCGATGGTGGCCATCCAAAGCCACTGGTTCATGTCGATGTTCTGGCGGACGAACCGGACCCCGCCGTCGGCGAAGGCCGCGTTCATCCCGCCGGTGTGGAACGCCCCCCACGCCCGCTTGCACGGGTTCGAGTCGCCCAGCGCCACGCACGCGTCGTAGTCCGGGTTGAAGGTGCGCGACTGCGGGACCGCCGACGACTGGTTGTAGGAGGTGTACGTGTAGGCCCAGAACGACGTCCGTCGCGGGCGCGTGCGGGTGGCGTACTCGCCGAGCATGACGGTGTTCGAGGTGCCGTCGGTGACGCTGGCGAACGTCTCGGCGCTCAACCGGTAGAGGGTCGAGGTGCCGTGGATCACCCCGCGCTGTTGCTGCGGCAGGTTCGACCCGCTTTGCGGGTCGTCGAACCACCAGCTCTCGCCGCTGGGGCCGTACCCGCGGCCGGACATCGCCCGGTACGAGCTGGACATGTAATTCTGCCCGCTCCCGGGGCCGCTGTCCGGCCGGGCCAGCTTCCCGGCGTTGGGGTCCGACGGACACATGTACGGCTTCACGAACATTTGCCCGACGTTGGTCACGTTGGTCGGGTCTTCGTTGAACAGCACCTGGTTGTACCTCTTGAACAGGTTGTCCTGTTCCATGTACGGCAGGATCTCGATGGCCCAGTTCGTCAGGCTCTGGGTGCCGCAGCACGGGCCGTTGGTGATGCCGCCGACCGGGAACTTGCCCAGCGCGTCGTGGTGGTTGTGGCACGCCAGGGCCATTTGCTTGAGGTTGTTCGAGCAACTCATGCGCGCCGCGGCGTCGCGCACCTTCTGAACGGCGGGCAGCAGTAACCCGATGAGGATCGCGATAATCGCGATCACCACCAACAGTTCGATGAGCGTGAAGCCCCGCGGACGGCGGGACCGGATGCTGGGGAGTAGCATCGTGAACCTCCGGAGATGAACGGGAACAAACCAAAATCGATCGGATCACAATCCCAAAGAGCGAGGTGGGGGTAGATGTGTTTTTCGTGACCCTCACCCAGCCCCATTCATACCGCTTTCACGGGACCGATACTAGTGAAAAGTACCAGTTTTCTCGAACGACGATCGAACCGCGGTGCGGGCCCTCTGTTCGCACCGCCCCTTCCGCGATAGCTTCACCCTCACCGTCCGCTGTCCCCTCACCGGAGCCGCCCGTGCGCCTATTCTCCCTATTGTTGCTGCTCGCGTGCCCGTGTTTCGTTCGGGCCGCGCCCGAACGCCCGCCGACCGAGCTGGTCGATTACGTCACCAAGAAGGACGATTCGTTCTCGTGGAAGCTGGTGGACACGAAGAAGAGCGACACCGGCACCGTGTACGAGATCGACCTCGTTTCGCAGACGTGGCACGACATCAAGTGGGACCACAAGCTCCAGGTGTTCGTACCGAAGGGGGCCAAGCCACAGGCGACGATGGTGCTGTGGAACCAGGGCGGGCGCCCGAGCGCCACGTCCGGGGTGCTGGGGCTGGCGATCGCGGAGAAGGTGAAGGCCCCGGTCGCGTTCCTCTACGGCGTCCCCAAGCAACCGCTGTACCGGGACGCCAGGTCGGGCAAGTTGACCACCGTTGCCCCCAACCCGGACCAGCCGCGAGAGGGCGCTCTGGTGGAGGACGCGCTCATCGCCGAGACCTTCGTCCGCTACCTCGACACGAAAGACGGCTCGTGGCCGCTCCTGTTCCCGATGGTCAAAAGCGTCGTGAAGGCGATGGACTGCCTCCAGGCGTTCGCCAAACAGGAATGGGATTACGAGGTGAAGTCGTTCGTCGTTACCGGGGCCTCCAAGCGCGGGTGGACGAGCTGGCTGACGGCCGCGACCGGCGACAAGCGGGTGAAGGCGATCGCCCCGCTCGTCATCGACACGCTCAACATGCCGGCGCAGATGAATAACCAGGTGACCGCGTTCGGCAAGCCGAGTGAGATGATTAAAGACTACACCGAGCGGAAGCTGGTGCCGATTCCCGACACGACCGAGGCGCGGAAGCTGTGGCTGATGATCGACCCGTGGGTGTACCGCGAGAAGATCACGGTGCCCAAGATGATTATCAACGGAGCGAACGACCCGTACTGGCCGCTGGACGCGCTGAACTCGTACTGGGACGATCTGAAGGGTGACAAGTGGGTGCTGTACGTGCCCAACGCCGGCCACGACCTCCGCGAGCGGGACAAGGACAACAAGCCGGACCTGTTCCCGATGCGGGCCGTGAACACGCTCTCGGCGTTCGCGCATTGCCAGATTTTCGACAAGCCGATGCCGGGGATGACGTGGGTGTGCGACGAGAGGGCGGGCGTGTGCCGGCTGAGTGTGACGCAGAACGGGGCCAAGCCGGTCGCGGTGCGCGTGTGGAAGGCGGAGTCGGGCACGCGCGACTTCCGCCCGGCGCGGTGGGTCGAGGACACGAAGGCGACGCTGCCGGCGGAGGTGCGCGCGCCGGAGAAAGGGTTCCGGGCGTTCTTCGCGGAGACCGAGTACGACCTCGACGGGCTGAAGTTCACCCTCTGCACCCAGCTCCGCATTCTGGAAGCGAAGAAGCCGTGATGGGTTGGGACTTCGCGCGCGAACTTGCGCAGTGGGGGCCGCGGTCGGGCGACACCACGGTGTCGCTGGCCGCGGCCCGTGCTTATTGCGCGCACGTCGCCAAATCGCACTACGAGAACTTCACCGTCGTCTCGTTGCTCCTCCCGCGGCGCCTGATCCGGCACTTCCACGCGGTCTACGCCTACTGCCGCTGGTCCGACGACCTCGCCGACGAAACCGCCGGCGGGCAGGAGGCGCTCGACCTCATCGCGTGGTGGCGCGGAGAGTTGCTCGCGTGTTACCCCCGCCCACAAGGGCGGGGTTCGCCCGAACCGCGACACCCGGTGATGATCGCGCTTCGCGAGACGATCCGGCGGTTCAACATCCCGCCGCGAACTTTTCTCGCGCTGCTGATCGCGTTCGAGGAAGATCAGCACACCAAGCGGTACGACACCTTCGACCAACTCGCCGGATACTGCGGTTACTCCGCGAACCCGGTCGGGCACCTCGTATTGATGCTGTTCGAGTGCTTCGACGCCGAACGCGCGCTGCTGTCGAACGAAGTGTGTACCGGGCTGCAACTGGCGAACTTCTGGCAGGACGTGGCGCGGGATTTCGCCATCGGCCGCGTGTACCTTCCGGCGGAGGACCGACGGCGGTTCGGATACTCGGACGAAGACCTTGCAGCGCACCGGTTCACGCCGCAGTTCCGCGAGCTGATGCGGTTCGAGGTCGAGCGGGCGCGCGGGTACTTCGATCGCGGCTCGAAGTTGCTGCCGCTGTTGCCCCGCCCGGCGCGCATCGACGTCGATCTGTTCATTCGCGGCGGCCGGGCGATCCTCGACGCCATCGCGCGCCAGGGGTACGATGTGTGGGCGCGCCGGCCCGAGGTGAGCAAGTGGGCGAAAGGGAAGTTGCTCTTGGGGGCCGTGGTGCGGACGTTCTTGTGATCCGCCGGGCGAACGGCCGGTGTCAGCCGGCCGGTGTTCCGCCTCTCATGCCACCGGTCAAGCCACCGGCCGGCTGACACCGGCCGTTCGCCATCAGTCCAGGAACTTCCGTACGTCCACCACTTCCTCGATCGGCCCTTCGCCACAAAGGTGGGCCGCGAGCTGCTCCGCGAAGAACGGGGCCAACAGCGAACCCTTCGAGCCGAGGCCGTTGAAGTACGCGAGGTGCGGGTGCCGCGGGTGCCGGCCGAGGACCGGATAGCCTGCGTCGATGACCGGGCGCACCGCGGCGCGATGGTCGATCACCTCGAACGGCAACGTCAGGAACGCGCGGAGTTTGGTCTCGATCTCCGCTCGCCCTTCGGCGGTGGGTTGCGAGTCGAGCGGTTCCCAGGTGTAGGTCGCGCCGGCGCGAAAGAGTTCGCCACCCAGAGGCGCGAGCCACACGCCGCGATGTACGACGCGCGCTTCGGCGAGACCCAGCACGCGAAGCGTGAGCATTTCGCCCTTCGCGGCGTTGAAGCGGACCCCGCCGAACCACGGATCGGAGGGCGCGAACCCGCGACAGAAGACGACGGTCTTCCCCGTAGCCCGACTCTCCGAGTCGGGTCCGACCTGCTCAGCACCCGACTCGGAGAGTCGGGCTACGAGTGAGACACCCGACTCGGAGAGTCGGGTTACGGGAAAGTATATCCCCCGCGCGCGGAAGTGCTCGCGGGAGGCATCGAGGTAACAGGGTACGTCGAGCCGGGCCGCGTCGGGCATCTCGAACCCACCGAACGGGGCCGCGAACCACTCCGGCACCTCCGCGGGGCGAACGAGCCCGCGCAGAACGGTCGGCTCGCGCCGACGGAACTCGTCGCGCTCGGCTTCGTCGGCGAACAACCGCAGCGCCGGGCGCGGGTGAAAGAACCGCGTGTCGGTTTCGGCCTCGATCGCGCGGTAGAACGCGACCGCCGCCGGGTACAGTTCGTCCCACCGCCAGCTTTTCGCCAGCCGCTTGCCGGTGACCGGGGTGATCAGCCCGGCCGCCAGCCGCGAGGCGGAATCGCCGCTTTCGCGATCAACAACACGTACACTTCGCTGGCGGCGCAGAAGCGCCCACGCCAGCGCCGTGCCGGCCAGCCCCTGCCCGACGATGACGAACTCCGACGGGTGCATGAACTGTTCCTGGGACCGCGGGCGTCCCGCCCGCTGGTATCCGAGCTGGCGAGACGCGCGGGCAAGATGCCCGCGGTCCAGGTTACGTGAGTTGCGCTTCGAGGTCGGGCCGGCGGGTGAGGACGCGGTCGCGGGCGCCGCGGGCGAGGTCGTACACGCCGGGCGCGTCGAGCGTTTCGCCGGCGGTGAGCCGACACGCGGCCCGCTTCGTGACGGCCGCCGCGAACTGACCCGCCAGGCACGCGGCGCAGGTGAGGGCGTAGGTTTTGAGTTCGTGGGTGGTGCCGTCGCTCCACCGGGCCGCGATCTTGTACACCGCCGGGGCGTCGCAGCCCGGCGCGTAGCAGACCACCGGGTAGGGAGACATGGCCACAGGAAATCCCAATATTCAAATCCCAAAACCCAAATTCCAAACAAGACAATCAGTCGCTGTATTCTTGTTTGAGATTTGGGTTTTGGGATTTGAGATTTCCGCGACGTTAGTCGCAGGGGAACGGGAGTTCGTCGCCGTGGATGAACGCCAGCGCGTTCATCGCGGCCTTCAGTTCGGCGTCCTTCTTGGTGTTGCCCCACGCGGCCGGGAACCGCTCGTCGTTCACCTGCGCGGCCACTTTAAAGCACTTGTTGTGGTCCGGCCCCTGTTCGTCGAGCAGGAAGTACCGCGGGGTGCCGCCGTACTCGCGCTGGGTCACCGTCTGGAGCTGCGACTTGGCGTTGGCGGAGATGGCGTCGCGGGCCACGCGCTCGATTTCGGGCGTGATGAACCGCAACACGAACGCCTTCGCCGCGTCCCAGCCGCCGTCGAGGAAGATGCCGGCCACCAGCGACTCGAACACGTCCGCCAGCATGTTCGACGGCATCTCGCCGTAGGTGTGAACGCCTTTGCCGAGGAAGAGGAACTCGCCCAGGCCGATTTCCTGACTGAACCGGGCACAGGTTTTCCGGCTGACGACGACCGATTTGACCTTCGTTAGATCGCCCTCCTGATAATCCGGGAACCGGGCGAAGAGTTGCTCGCAGGTGACCAGCCCCAGCACGCTGTCGCCGAGGAACTCGAGCCGCTCGTTGCTCGCGGCGCGGGTGTTGGCCCCGGACGTGTGGGTGAGGGCGGCCCGCAGGAGTTCCGGGCGGTTGAAGCGGTAACCGATCGCGTCCTGACAGTCGGCGAGGACGGTGCGTTCGCGGCTTCCGGCAGTGGCGGTGTCCGAGGGAGGCATGTCGAGTTCGGGTGAGTCCGGGCGGACAAAGTGCGGGTGTTAGAAAATGTACCACTCACTCCGGCCCGAGTCAACGCGACCCCGTTCGGCGGTTCGGTTACGGGTGCGTCCGGAGAATGTGGGTGCAAAATGCTGAGGTCATGGCCAGACTATT
>CAZBXY010000106.1:0-23025 GCA_964495365.1 uncultured Frigoriglobus sp.
GTGGTCCCCAACACATCAGTTACACGCTCGCCCGAGTCGGAGGAACGTGAGATGAACCGGAGGAAGTTGCTGTGGGCGGCGCTCCTGGCCGTGCCTGCCGTCGTCGTCGGGGGACTGGCCTACGCGAAGCACGCGCAGGCCGGGACGTTCACCTGCCCGATCACCGGGGAGGAGCTTCCCTGCCCGAAGTGCTGCCCGCTGAGCGGCGAGTCGGGGCCGTCGGCGACCGAGGCGAAGGGCGGTGAGCCGGGTGCAACCGGCGGCGAATACGTCTGCCCGCTCACGGGCGAGAAGCTCGGCTGCCCGAACTGCTGCCCGCTGAACAAGGCGAAGAAGTAAGACGGCCGAGCTTGTGGCCGTCGGCGGTCCTCACCCGGCCACCCGTCGAAAGGGAGCCGGGTGCGGGCGCGACGGTTGTGGTGCCGCCGCGGACCGCCGGGCACCTCATTTGCACGAAGAACAATCGACCCGAATCTGTGACCGAGCCGACGAGAAGGAGGGGAGGGCCACGAGATGTTCCCGGCGGGTGGCGCGGTGTTCAAGTTCCTCGCGACGGCGGCGGCGCTGCTGACCGTCGTCACCGGCGCGCCGCGCGTCCAGTGCGTCTGCCCCGACGGGTGGGTGAAGTTCCACTGCCCTGGCTCCTCTACCTCCCGATGCTGTTGCGACACTCCTTCCGCGCCCCGCCCGATCGAGGTCGTGCCGAACCGCTGCCAAACGGGCGGCGAACCGCACTCCTGCTGCGCCCGCGCGAAGCCGGGGGCTTCTGCCCGACCGGCGGGCGACGGGCAGACCCAGGCGGTCGAGCCCTGCGGCTGTCAGCGAACGCTCGTTGCCGACGCCCTCGCGTACACCGTCGAGAAAGCGGGCGACGGCGATCGGTTCGAGGCCGGTGCCGTCGCCTGGGTGGGGCACTCGGTCGTCCCGAAACAGACGACCGGCTCCGACCGGGGCGAGCGGCGGTCCCTCCCGCCCCCGTCCGACCGCGTGGTTCTCTTCTGCCACTTCACCTGTTGACCCTTCGGCCGAAGTTCGCGCGACCGCTTCGGGTCGCCGGCCTTCGGGCGCATCTCCCCGGGCCTGTCCAGAGGCCCGCGAACAACGCAGCCATTCCCGATTCTCGGGTCAACATCCTCACACACCCCGGCGGCGCAGGTCTCGCCTCCCCGAAAAGCGGGGCGGCCACGGCGTTCCGCCGGGAACAACTGGAGAACGTCCATGTCCCTGTTCAAGACGAAACTCACAACGGCGCTCGGCGCCGCCTTCGCGGCCGTCCTGACCTTCGGCACCGTATCCCCGGCGGGAGCCGCACCCCCAGAGGGGATGCGCTGGATCGACACGGTACAGGGGACGACGTACCGCCGCCAGCCGTCGCGTGTCGGTCCGGTCGTCAGTTACCCCCGGTTCTACAGTTACCCCCCGGTCACGATGATGCCCGCCGTGGTGACTCCGACCCCGGCCACCGTCTCCGTCCGGGGGCCCGACGGGGTCGTGCGGGCGTACCCGAGCAGTCCGCCGGTCGGGCCGGTCGTGGCGTACCGCTGCCGCTGAGTTGAGAAACCGGCCCGGCGGCGCGTGGCGCGACCGCCGGGCCGGTCGGTTTGTCTGAGGAGGGCCAACCTCGACTGCAACTCGATCTGCCTGGTTGTTTCCTTGTCCTCGACTGGTTCCGCGGGCGATCGAAGGCCGCCCGAAGCCGGGCAGACCGGGGTGATGCGGAACGGCCCTTGTCATAGACCGCCTGCGCCGACCGACCCGACTTCGTGAGAAGAAGTCGCCCTGTCACTTCTTCGCGCGCGGGTCGTCGGCGGGGTTGACGTACTCGATGACCCACGGGCCGTCGCCGTGGAACTGCACGACGGTTTCGCCCTTGACCCACACGAAGTGCTTCATGCCCGCCGGCCACGTCCCGTAGGTGCCGGCCGGCAGCGCCTCGGTCTTCGTCGCATCGAACTTCTCCCCCATGCCGAGGTTGAACGTCCCGGAGACGACCGTGACCCGTTCGGGCTTGGGGTGGGTGTGCGGGGGGATCTTGTAGCCGTCGGGCACCTTGACGCGGAACACGAACGGCCCCGGCTTCGTCGGGTCGCCCTCCAGCACTGCGATCTTCGCGCCGGGCGGCAGCGACGGAGGACCGTCCTGCCACTTGAGGGCGTCGGGGCGGTGGAGCGCCGCCGTCTCCTCCTTCTTGTCGTGCCCGACCGTCGGGTTCGTCAGGCGAGAGAGCACCGCGACCGCGACCGCAATCGCGGCCAGCGTCTTTGAGCGGAACATGACCGAACCTCACGCGGGTTGAGAGGCGTGACGTCAGGCACGTTAGGCGCGGCCGGGACGCGGCGTGAGAGGTTGGTGGTGATACCCGCCGGTCGGGGCCATAAGGGATCGTGATGGGCGGCTCACCCCGCCGACTCCGGTTCCGGGTTCGCGAGCGCAAGGAACAGTTCCGCCGGTCCCGGCAGCGCCCGCCGCCGATCCCGGACGACGTAGATGGCCCGGTCGAGCGCGAGGCCTTCGACCGGAACGGTTTTGAGTTGCCCCGCCGCGACCTCCCGCCCCACCGCCCGCCGGGAGAGGATGGCCACGCCGGCCCCTTCGAGGACCGCGCCCTTGACCGCCTCGGTGCTGCCCAGTTCGAGCGCGACGGCGAGCCGCGCGGGGGCGACGCCGGCCCGCTCCAGCGCCCGCTCCATGCAGCGGCGCGTGCCCGACCCCTCCTCGCGCTGGACGAGCGGCTGGGCCAGGAGGTCCTTCACCGTGACGCGGCGCTTCCGCCGCCAGGGGTGATCGTCCGGCACCACGAGCGCCAGTTCGTCGCCCGCCAACCGGCGGTATTCGAGGTGCGGGGCGTCGCCCTGGCCGCCCGTCAGGCCCAGGTGCGCCTCGCCGCGTTCGACCTGTCGCAACACGGCGGCCGTGTCCGACACCGACATCCGCACCCGAACGTGCGGGTGCCGCTCGCGGAATGCGGCCAGGAGCGGCGGCAGAAGATGCTGGCCGGGGACGGAACTGGCCGCCAGCACGAGTTCGCCCCCGACCTCGTCGGCGATGATCCCGGTCACAGCTGCCCGCGCTTCGGCGGTCAGCGCCAGGATGCGGCGGGCGTACTCGTGGAGCCGGCGGCCCGCGTCGGTGAGTGTGACCCCGTCGGCCGCGCGCCGGAACAGGGCCGTCCGCAGCGCGGCTTCGAGCACGTGGACCCGCTGGCTGACGGCGGCCTGGGTGAGTCCCAGGTGTCGGGCCGCGGCGGTGAAGCTGCCCCGCTCGGCGGCCTCGGCGAACGTCTCCAGGTGCGGCAGTGGCTCGGTACTCATTGCGGTTTGGGGTGCTTTGGTGCGGATTCGTCCCGGTCGGTTTATCAAACGCCGAGTTCCGTCGAGGCGGCGTTTCACGAAGCCGACCCTGTTTGTCTTCGACTTCTCGTGTTCGGACCTGGGCGCGATTGATTCGAGACGCCTTCCAGGGTACTCTTGAGAACGGGTGAAACGTACTAGCGTTTCCAGTAGGGAAGTTGTGTTGAAGAGCGTCGGGCGAGTCCTGGCCCTCGCGTGCGGCGTCCTGTTGGCACTCCCTCCTGGGTGGTGCTGCGGGGCGACCGCCGGGGAGTGCTGCGGCCCGCTGCCGCTCTCAGCCCCGGTCCCCGTCAAGTCTCCCGCGTGTCCGGGCAAGGCGTGTTCGAGCAACGGGTGTTCGGGCGGTTGTTGCCCGACGGTGCCGGTTCGGAGTTCTGCCGCACCGACTCAACCCCAGAAACCCGATCGCCCCTGCGACACCGCCTGCTGCGAACGTCCGCAGGCCGCTGCCCCGAAGGTCGAACACCCGACTCTCGACCTGGGCGCGGTCGGCGTCCTGGTCGCGTTCACCGCCCCCTTCGGCCCCCGTGCCGAGTCGGTCGCTCTGAGCGCGCCGCCGCGTTCGGCGTTCCCACCCCTCCACCTTCTCCACTGCGTCTGGCTGTGTTGACTGGCGCGGGCGGGCCGAGCGCGTGTCTCGGCACCGCCCCGATTGCCGGTTACCACGGTTCCTTACTCAACAACTCAGTGGAGTCTTTTCCATGTTCACGAAACTCACCGTTGGCGGGGCGCTGGTCCTCGTCGCGGCTCTCGGTGGCGGCGCGTGGGCGCTCGCCAACAAGAGGGCCGACAACTGCTGCTTCCCCGGCTCCGACTGCTGCTATCCGGGGTCGCCGTGCTGCGACGACTGCTGCTATCCCGGTTCGCCCTGCTGCTACCCCGGTTCCCCGTGCTGCGACGACAGCCCGAAGGCGAAGCCGGACGCGGCGAAGAAGGTCGATTGCTGCGCCGACCCGACCTGCCCTCCGGGTTGCGCGCCGGACTGCCCGCCGAACTGCTGCGACGGGGACGAGGTGAAGGCCGCCCCGAAGCCCGCGAGCGGCGGGAAATGCGAGGGCGCGAAGTGTACGACCAGCTGTAAGGCGGACTGACCGCCGCGACGTGAGCCGTCGGCAACACATCAAGACGCCCGGAGTCCCTACTCCAGGCGTCGTTCGTTGACGCGAGACACAACTTCGCGTCCCGTTGGGGTCAATGCCAAGCCGGTCCCGTTGCCGCGGGTGTGCGGGTTTGACCTCGTCCTGTGCGGCCACGCGCCACATCCGCACACCCGCTGCCCGTTGGCCACTCCGTCAGAGCCCGTTTCCGACGCGACTTCCTGAGAATTGAGTTCCGGCGTGGGTTCCGCCCGTCTTCATATCGTCGGGACGGCGGCACATGGGTTGCGTTCTCGTTGCGTTCTCCAAAGTCCGTGCCGTCGCGCCGGCGTCTCGTGACCGCTCCCCCGAAGATTCGTGCGGTTGGCGCCTTGACCCTGTACCTGGGTCCGGACCGTAGACTGCGAGCAAACGCGTCATGGCCCCAAAGGAGCAGCACATGAACCACGACCACCACGACCACAGTCGCCACGGCCACGGGATGCAGACGGCCGAGGTTACCAACGCCGCTGGGGCGGTGACCGACCCGGTGTGCGGGATGGCCGTTGACCCCGACGCCGCGGCCGGCTCGGCCACCCACGCCGGCACGACCTACTACTTTTGCAGCCGGCACTGTCAGCAGAAGTTCGAGGCCGACCCGGAAAAGTACACCGGACCGGCGCCGGCGCGCGAGGGCGGCTCGTGTTGCGGCGGGGCGAAGGCGGTAAGCCCGCCCCCGCTGACTCCCCCGCCCGCCGGCGCGGTGAAGTACACCTGCCCGATGCACCCGGAGATCGTCCGGGACGGACCGGGCACCTGCCCGAAGTGCGGCATGGCGCTGGAGCCGATGACCCCGCAGGCCGAGGAGGACGACACGGAGCTCCGGGACATGACCCGGCGGTTCTGGGTGGGGGCGGTTCTCACCGCCCCGCTCCTCGTCCTCGCGATGGGGCCGATGGTCGGGCTCCCCCTCCCGGGGTGGCTCGACCACGGGGGGAAGGCCTGGCTGGAGTTCGCCCTCGCGACCCCGGTCGTCCTCTGGGCCGGGTGGCCGTTCTTCGTCCGCGCGTGGCAGGCGCTCCGCAACGGGACGGCGAACATGTTCACCCTCATCGCCCTCGGCACCGGGGCGGCGTGGGCGTTCAGCACAGTCGCGACCGTCGCCCCCGACCTCTTCCCCGCGGGGTTCCGGGACGCGCACGGGGCGCTCCCCGCCTACTTCGAGGCGGCCGCCGTCATCGTGACCCTAGTGCTCCTCGGCCAGGTGCTCGAACTCCGGGCGAGGCGGCAGACGGGGGCGGCGGTCCGGGCGCTCCTCGACCTCACGCCGAAGACCGCCCGGCGGGTCGAACCGGACGGGAGTGACGCCGACGTGCCGCTCGGCGACGTCCGGGTCGGCGACCGGTTGCGCGTGCGGCCCGGGGAGAAGGTGCCGACGGACGGGGAGGTGGTCGAGGGGACGAGCGCGGTGGACGAGTCGATGGTAACCGGCGAGCCGATCCCGGTCTCGAAGCGGCCCGGGGACGCCGTCACGGGGGGGACGCTCAACACGACGGGCGGCTTCGTCATGCGCGCCACCCGGGTCGGGAGCGAGACGCTCCTTTCCCGGATCATCGCGCTCGTCGGCGAGGCCCAGCGGAGCCGCGCCCCGGTCCAGCGGCTCGCCGACCGCGTCGCGGCGTGGTTTGTCCCGGCCGTGGTGGTGGTCGCGGTCGTGACGTTTATCGCCTGGGCGGCGTTCGGCCCACCGCCGGCCCTCGCGTACGCGCTCGTGAACGCAGTCGCCGTCCTCATCATCGCCTGCCCGTGTGCCCTCGGCCTTGCGACGCCGATGTCGGTCATGGTCGGGGTCGGCCGCGGGGCGCGGGAGGGGGTCCTCGTGCGGAACGCCGAGGCGCTCGAACGGATGGAGCGGGTGGACACGGTGGTGGTGGATAAGACCGGTACGCTCACCGAGGGGAAGCCAAAGCTCGTCACGGTCGAGCCCGCCCCGGGCTTCGCGGCGGACGAGCTGCTCCGGGTCGCCGCGGCGCTGGAGGTGGGGAGCGAGCACCCGATCGCCACCGCGGTCGTCGCCGGGGCGAAGGAGAGGAACGTCTCCCCCGCCCGGGTCGAAGGGTTCGAGTCGGTCTCGGGAATGGGCGTCCGCGGGCGTTTGGACGGGAGGTCCGTCGTCCTCGGGAACCGGCGGATGCTGGAGGAGGCCGGCGCGGGTGACCTCGGGGCGGTCTCCGCGCGGGCCGACGCGCTCCGGGGCGAGGGCCAGACGGTCGTCTTCGTCGCGGCGGACGGGAAGGTGGCGGGGCTCCTCGGCGTCGCCGACCCGATCAAGGCCACGACCGCCGACGCCCTGGCCCGGCTCCACGCGGAGAAGGTGACCGTGGTGATGCTCACCGGGGACAACCGGCGGACGGCGGAGGCCGTCGCCCGGACGCTCGGGATCGACCGCATCGAGGCCGAGGTGCTCCCCGACCAGAAGGCCGACGCGGTCCGGCGGCTCCAGGCCGAGGGCCGGGTGGTGGCGATGGCCGGGGACGGGGTGAACGACGCCCCGGCGCTCGCGGCCGCCGACGTCGGGATCGCGATGGGGACGGGGACCGACGTCGCGATGGAGTCGGCCGGTGTCACGCTCGTGAAGGGCGACCTCCGGGGGATCGCGAAGGCACAACACTTGAGCCGCGCCGCGATGAGCAACATCCGGCAGAACCTCTTCTTCGCGTTCGCCTACAACGTGCTCGGGGTGCCGGTCGCGGCGGGCGTCCTGTACCCCCTCTTCGGGCTCCTCCTCAGCCCAATGATCGCGGCGGCCGCGATGAGCCTGAGTTCCGTCTCGGTCGTCGCTAACGCGCTCCGCCTTCGGGGGGTGAAGCTGTAACCCGCAGGGGGACGGGGACGGCGCACCATGACGGAGGGCATGGCGGGGCGGGGACGGCGAGTCGGACGATGGGCACGCGAGACGTGACCCGACCCGAACGGCTCGGCGGGCGCGCCGTTCTCGACGGAGGGAGCAATGAGTTCCGACGCCCTTTGGCTCATCGTCGCGGTCCTAATACTCGCCTGCTGCGTCGGACCGGCCGTGCTCATGATGCTGCGGGGCCGCGGCGGGAGCGGGCCGGGGAGTTGCCACACGGGGCCGCGGCGGGAGGGCACGGATCCTATGTCTTCGGCGCGCCGCCGAGGACGAATGAAGTCGCCGAGCGGGACGCCTTTCCGGCAGCGTTAACGAAATGTGCGATCGCCGATTACACCGGAATATCTCCCGGTAGCCCGAAGCTGTACCTCAGCACCGATTTCGTCCCCGAGGGCTGGATGAACCATTCCCCCGTCCAGACCCGGAAGACCGTCTTATCGTCGTTCTTGTCCCCGCCGAACTGCCGGCAGAGCGGAATGTCGGTGATGGAGCCGAAGCCCTCCACTTGTCCGAGCCCGTCGCTGAGCGCCGTGTACCAGGTCAAGGTTCCGTCGGGATGGGTGCGCACGACGACGCGATCGGCGAGGTCATCCTTTTCTCGGTTGAACTGGCAGCCCATCGGGAAGTCTCCGGGAACCCCCCAGGGCAGAGAGTAGACGAGAGCACCGTTCCCGTCCTTGAGCGTCCAGAACCGTACCGGCGCCCAGACCGTCATGAAGGAATCACGACCCGCGCCGGTGAAGTCGGCGACCACCGGATGGTTCGCCGGTCCGCTCACGCGTACACGCAGAAGAGCGGCGGTGTTCCCCTTGAGGGCGCTCGCCCGGTTGAAGGCACCGGACGATTTTAACACGTAGTAGTTGCCGTCGCGCGGCCGGAAGACGGCGACGTCCGTCCTTCGGTCGCCGTCGTAGTCCCCGGGCACCGGGATGTCGCCCGGTAGCCCCCACTGGATCGTCGCGTACGCGCCGTCGAAGTTCTGCGTCGAGTAGCGGAAGAACCACTCGCCCGTTCTGGGGCGGAACACCGCCATGTCGGTCCGGTTGTCGCCGTCGTACTTGCCAGAGACCGGGGTGTCGCCCGAAAGTCCGAGCTGGCGGTAGAAGTGCCTCTCGAAAGCGTACCCCGTGCTCGACGGGAGCACGAACCACATGCCCGTAGCCGGCCTCCACACCGCGATGTCGCTCGCCCCGTCGCCGTCGAAGTCGGAGGCGGCGTTCACGACCGGCACGGCGAAGCCGACCGCGCGGCCCGGGCCGAGGAGCGCCGGGTTCTCCGTGTTGTCGGAGACGAGGACCTTCGGACCGACCCCGCCCGCGGCCGGGGCGATCCCGACGGTCGCGCTCTTCCCGAAGCGGGAGTTCGGCTCGTCGGTGTCGGTGTCCTGATAGCGGAACTGTATCCCGCCGTCGGCGCCGAGCGTCGCCTGGACGACGAGCCGCCGCGCGGGGTCGGTCGTGTCGCGGGCGGCGTAGGGCACCACGTCCCAGGTGATCGTCGCGACGTTGCCGTCCGACTTGAACCACGTCCCGCCCGTCGGGCTGAGCGACGGCGGGCTCGGCGCGAGGTCGTCGGAGAAGACGTTTATCCCCGGGAAGAGGCGGTTCGAGTAGTCGGGGCTGGCGGGGACGCCGTCGGATTCACCGACGGGCAAGATTCGCCCGTTCGCGGAGACGACGACGCGGCGGTAGTCGGTGCCGTAGTAGCGGAAGGTAAAGCCGAGATCGTGGATGACGTAGCCATCGTCCGCGGCGATGACCCGGTCGCCGAAGACCGGATCGAACGAGAACGCCGGCGCGGAGCGTTCGTACAAGACGGGGAGCGGTCCGGGCGGCAGGGGCGCGAAGGCCGAGGTGAGGGCGTTGAAGGCGTCCACCGTTCCGGGCGCGACGACGAGCCCGTTCAACCCCGGGAGGGGTTTCACGGTCGAAAGCAGCCGGTCCTTGATCTGGTCGGCGGTGAGGGACGCCTCCCTGCCCGCGAGGAGCGCGGCGACGCCGCTCACGTGCGGGGTCGCCATCGACGTGCCGCTGTAGCTCGCGTAGCCGCCCCCGCGGACGGTGCTGAGGATGTCCTTTCCGGGTGCCGCGAGGTGCACCGTCGATTGGCCGAAGTTCGAGAACGACGCCAGGTTTCCGTTGCGGTCGATCGCGGCAACGGAGACGACGTTCGGGTTGTCGTAGCTCGCCGGGTACTGGGGCGTCGAGTCGTTGTCGGTGCCGTTGTTCCCGGCCGCCGCGACGAACAGGATCCCGGCGTTCTCGGCGGCGGTAATCGCGTCCTGGAGTGCCTGGGAGTACCCGGAGCCGCCCCACGAGTTGCTGAGCACGCGGACGTTCACGCCGCGGTTCTTCATCGTCACGGCGTACTGGATCGCCGAGATCGCCGCGTCCACCGTGCCCGACCCGCCGGCGTCGAGGAACTTGAGCGGCATGATCTTGACGCGCCAGTTGACGCCGGCGACCCCGGCGGCGTTGTTCGAGGCCGCACCGATCACCCCCGCGACGTGAGTCCCGTGGTTGTTGTCGTCCATCGGGTCCCCACTTTGTGCGATGGCGTTGAACCCGTAGGCGTCATCGACGACCCCGTCCCCGTCGTCGTCGATGCCGTTTCCCGGGACCTCGCCGGGGTTCTTCCAGATGTTCGCGGCGAGATCGGGATGGGTGTAATCGACCCCCGTATCGACGACCCCGACGACCACGTCCGGGCTTCCGGTCGTGACGTTCCACGCCTCCGGCGCGTCGATATCGACATCGGCGGTTCCTCCCGACGCGCCGGTGTTGTTCATGCCCCACTGTTCGCCGACGCGCGGGTCGTTCGGAATCCCGAACGCATGCACGACGTAGTTCGGCTCGATGTATTCCGCCTCGCCGGAGGCGAGGAGCTCCTTGGCGTAGGTGTCGTTGAGCTGCGGCGATGTGACGAGCTGCGCGCCGGTGAGCGGTAGCCGCCTGGCCAACTGGACGTTGAGGCCCCTGCGGAGCGTTGCGTCCGCGGTCGAGCCCTTGCGGAACTTGACGAGGAACTGTCCCGGAACAGCCTCGCCCGTCGGCTGCTGCGGCAGCGCGAAGGCCCGCCCCGCTGAGAAGAGGAGCGCCAACAAACAGGCGGCAACCGGCCCGAACCCCTTTTTGACAACCCGAACAACCACAGTCTCGTTCGCGAAGAGAATCCGTTACGCCCGCTCCCCTCTTCGCGCCTCCACCGTGAGAGGTCGTCCGAAGTAGCAAACCGCTTTAGGAGAATCTCGTAGGGGCGGACTGCCGTGACGAGCGGTCTGTGGGAGAGACTACCAGCGTTCGGGGGTCCGGCGGACGTGCGGGTGTGGGCATTACGGGTCGCGGCCGACGCCTCGGCAAGCGGGGTGGTTTCACCGCCGCCCGTAGTCCGGTCCCGGGTTGCAATTCCGGTCGAGCCCGGTTAGGCCCCCGGCGGCTGGCGGGGGAGTTCCAACTGGGGGATGGATCATGACCGCAAGGAAGTGGGTCGTCCGGTTGTTGATGCTGGCCGCGGTGTGCGCGGCCGTGCTCGGCGGCGGGGTGGGGTGCGAATCGACCGGCGGCTCGGGCCGTCCGATCGGGAGCGACGGCCACGTCGGCCACAGTCACTGAGCGGGCGGCACCGGCACGTGGACCCCCGCGGGGTCGTGCTACGGGCTGGATTTGAGCCGCTGCATCTCGCCGATCTCCGCGGCCTGACCGTTTTCGGTGTTGAGCGCCAGGTCCTTCAGGGTCTGTCGCCGCAGGAACGGCAGGGCGCGGTGCGCGAGCAAGACGGCACCAGCGTGGTGCGGGATCATGTGTTCGAGGAAGGCCTCGTCCACCGCGGCCCCGCTCGCCCCTTCGAGGAGGGCCATGTCGCCCCGCATGTGCCGGTCGGTGGACGGCGGCGGCACCCGGCTCCGACCGGTGAGCGCCCGGTACTCGCTCGTCATGAGGGCGATCTCCGCCGCCTGCTGGTCGATCATCTGCTGGGCCATCGCCCGGACCTCGGCCCGCGTGCCGCGCTCGACCTCGATGCGGGCCATCTCCAGCGCGGACTGGTGATGCGGCACCAGGGCTTCGATGAAGTCCACGTCGCTTCGCGGGGTGTACGGCGGCGGGGTCGTGTTCCTCACCCGCCGGTCGTTCGCGAACGCGAGCGCCGGAAGGAGCAGGACGAGCACGAGCAGTGTGGGAAGTCGCTTGATTGGGGTCATGACGTCAATCTCCGTGTTCGGACAGCCAGCCCGCTGCTTACGCCCCGCCCCGGCTGCGCGATATGACCACGGTTCCCCCCGGCATGTCACGTCCCGCCCTACCCAGCCGGGTGCGGCTCGCCGCAGCCCGATGTCAGTGATTCCGGGGACTCGGCACGGATCCGGATGACGGACCCCGGGGGCGGGATCTCGTCGAACTCGGCGTCGAAGTAGGCGTGGGTCCGGCTCGCGCGGCGGTTGTGGCTGAGGCGGAGGTCCGCGAACCGCTTCCCCAGCGTGGTGCCCGCGCGAGAAAAGACGGCCACCTCGACCGCGGCCGCGGGCGGTGAGGCGAACCGCCTTCCGGTCAGTCGGCCCTCCACGACCAACTTCCCGCCCCGGCTGACTGCGGTCGCGACGACCTTACAGCCGCCAACCTCGGTCGCCTCCAGCCGGTAGACGCCTCGCGACACGAGGTCGCGGTGGAGGAATCCGCAGCCGGCGAGGACGGAGCAAAGGAACAAGCAGAGGGGACGTTTCATTCGGCCACTCCATCAACCGCCCGCCGGGGTTGCGGGGGCCGGTTCGTAACCTGGCATCCGATCATTACGGGCTTGTCGCCAGCCGCCTCACGTACCGCCCGCGCGTATCGTCCGACTCGAAGTAGAGGACCCGGCCGTCCACGCTGAGGAGCGCCGCGGTCGCCTTGTCCACCACCGCCCCCGACACCGGGTCGCGGGCCTGGGTGTACCGCACCGGCTCGGCCGCGATCTTCGCCTTACACATCGCGCAGCACCCGTAGTAGGTCTTACCGTCCCGCGCAAGGGGAATGGCGGGGACCGACATGACCGTGTCCTGCATCATGCACACCCGCGTCCGCTCCGGGACGGCCACCTCCGGGGGCGCCGCCCCCGCCCGGACGGCTCCGAGCGCGAGGAGAATCACCGCCCCCAGGATCGTCCGGCCCACCCACTCCCACCGTCGTCGTGGCTTCATTTCGTGTTCCTCACCGTCCCCGCCGCGTGCCCGCGGTGCCAGGTTAGCCCTTCTTGCTCCTCACTCGGATGCCGTTCCGTTCGAGGTCGGCGGCACTCGCGGGCGACGCGAGCGTCCCCGGCGGGTTCTCGTACCAGCCGGGGTCCGCGTAGGAGGTGATCCCCTCCCGGACCTTGAGCACCGTGAACATCCCGCCCATCGTGATGTAGTCGTGCTTCCCCGGCCCCCCGACCATCGGGATGCTGTTCTCCGGCACCCCCATCCCCATCTCCGCCATGTCGCCCATGCCGGCTTGCCCCATCGTCATGTAGTCGGGGAGGAGGGGCTGGACCTTCCGGTCGATCGGGCCCGGCTTCACCCCGATCATGTTCGGGAACTCGTGCCCCATTTGGTTCATCACGTGGTGCGTCATGTGGCAGTGGAACGCCCAGTCCCCGGGTTCGTCCGCGACGAACTCGACCGTCCGCGTACTCCCCACCGGGACGAGGACGGTCGTCTCCGGCCACTGGGCACCCTCCGGGATGCGGCCGCCATCGGTCTCGGTGATGCGGAACTGATACCCGTGGAGATGCATCGGGTGGTGGTCCATAGGGCTGAGGTTCCCGATCCGCATCCTCACCCGCTCCCCTAGTTTCACGACGAGCGGCTCCGTGCCCGGGAACGCCTTCGCGTTCAAGGTGAGGATGTTGAAATCGGTCATCTCGTTCGGGTTCGGTCGCGAGGTCCCGGGGTCGATCCGCCACTCGTGGAGGAGGATGGCGAAGTCGCGGTCAACCCGGAGCTCCGGGCGGGTGCGGGGGTGGATCACGAAGAGACCCGTCATCCCGAGCCCGATCTGGGTCATCTCATCGTGGTGCGAGTGGTACATGTTGGTGCCGAACTGGCGGAGTGTGAACTCGTACTTGAAGGTTTCCCCCGGTTTGATCGCCCGCTGGTTTAGGCCGCCCACGCCGTCCATCCCGTTCGGGAGCAGGATGCCGTGCCAGTGGACGCTCGTCGGCGCGGGAAGCCGGTTCGTCACGAAGATCCTGACCCGGTCGCCTTCGACCGCTTCGATGAGGGGGCCGTGAACGGAGCCGTTGTACCCCCAGCACTTGGCCCTCAGTCCAGGGGCGAATTCGTGGTCAACCTCCTCGGCGATGAGGTGGTACACCTTGACCCCTTCGACGACCTTCCAGGGGAGCTTCTTCCCGTTCGGGACCACGACCGGCGTGTAGTCTCTTCCTTCCTCGCCGGGGGGAAGGGACGCCTCACCTGTGTGGCTCCCGCCGACGCCCCCGGCCGATTCCCGGCGCGGCCCCTTCGCGCCGGGCACGTCCTGGGCGAATGCCGCACCCCGCCGCGTCAGTAGCAAGGCGCTGCCGGCGATCGCCGCGCCGCCGGTAACGAGCACGTCCCTCCTCGACACTCCCCGTTTCTTGTACATCGGTCGTTCCCCCTGTTTCATCCGTGGTTCCGGTGTGCCCCCGGTTCCGCCTTCGGTTCGCCGAGCGAGCTTGGGCGAAGCGGCCCCGTCGGGAGTCGCCGGCCGAGCGCTCTCTCCAGCTCGGTGCGGGCGAACCAGTACTCGGACAGGGCCTCGACGTAGTCCCGCCCCGCGTCGATCTGCGCCTGCTTCGCCTGGAGGAGTTGAGAGACGCCGAGGAACATGCCGTTGTACTGGAGCAGCGTCTGGTCGGTGATGTTCTGTTGAACGGGCAGGACCTCGCGCTGGTAGTACTCCGCCTTTCTCCGTGCGAGTGTCATCCGCGCGAACGCCACCCGCACCGCGGAGCGGATCTCGACGGCGAGGGCGGCGTACCGGTCCTCCGCCTGGAGGAGGAGGTACTTCGCCCGGGCGCGGGCCGCCTGCCCGCGGTTGAAGATCGAGATCGGGAAGGACAGGCTCGGCCCGGCCGAGCTCGTCCCCTCCGGCTCCCGCTCGAAGTGGCCCCCGAGGGTCAGCTCCGGGAGCACGCTCGTGATGTTGGTAAGCCCCAGGGACTGGGCGAGCGCTTCGATCTCCGCCCGGAGGGAGGCGAGGTCGAGTCGCTCCATGACGGCTCGCCGCTCAAGCTCTTCCGGAGAGACGTCGTCCGCCGGGATCTCCGAGAGCCGGGGCGGGACGCGCCACCGCGTTTCCTCCCCCCAGAGGCCCAGGAGCACGTTCATCCGCTCCCGGCTCAGGCCGGCCTCAAGCTCCGCCTCGGCGAGGTCGAGCCTCGCCCGGTTCGCCCCGCGTCGTTCCTGGGCGACGTCGAGGGCGGCGACGTTCCCCGCCCGCCTCCGCGCCCGCGCGGCCTCAAGGGCGGCGTCCATCGCCGCCGAGATCGAAAGCCGCATCTCGACCGACTGCACCGCCGCCTGGGCGCGGAAGTACGCGGCGCGGACCTCCGCCGTGTGGTCGAGGACTTCCTGCGTCACCCGGAGCCGCTCCCGCTCGAACAGGCTTCCGGCCATCCGGCGGCGGAGCGGGATGAGGAAGACGCTCATGAACTCCTCGGCCACGTCGAACTCCGCGGCATTCCCGGGGAACCGCCGCTCGGCTGAGAACACGGGGTTCTCCGGGAGGCCCGCGGCGACGACGTCGCTCTGGGCCACGCCGAGCTCGCGGTAGAGCGCCCGCAGCCGCGGGCTCTTGAGAAGCGATACGGCGACCGCGTCATCGATCGACAGCTCGCCGCTCAGTTTGGCCGATACGCACTGCGCGACCGCTTCCGCGCCCCGCTGCTCCGCGTCCCAGTCCACGGAAACGGCCGACCGGTCGGACACGTCGGCGCGGACCTGGTCGAGCGCGGGTTGCGGGTCAACGGTGGAGCAGCCGCCGGCGAAGAGGAAGGACGTGATGACGAGTCGCCTACCGTTCATGGTCCTCATGGCCGTCTGTGGCATCCCCCTTCTCTACCAACCGCATGCCGCAGACCGGACACCTGCCCGGCTCGTGCGAGCGAACCTGGGCGTGCATCGGGCACTGGTACTTCCCGTCTTCCGCGGCCGGGCCTGTCTTCTTCCCGGCGTAATGCATCCCCGCGCCGCCCGTCGCCTCCCCCTCCGCATCCGCCTGTGGACCGAGCATCGAGCCGACGTCGGAGACCGCCCCCGCCGGTGCCCCGGGGTTCGCCGGGTGGGCGTACGGGAGCGGGGCGATCTCGACCGGCCCGACACAGCCGGCGGTCATCAGTAACAGGCCGATCCCCAGGCGGGGTCTAGTGGTCGTGTTCATTGGGCTTCCCTTCGAGGTTGTTGATTTCGTTCATCAGTGCCCGCTCCTTTTCGGAGAGCTTCGGCAGGTGCCGGATGAAGTGGACGAGCTTCCAATTGTCCTCGGCGCTCCCACCGAAGCCGGGCATCCCGGTGAACCGAATCCCCTCCCGGATGATGTTCATGATCTCCCCGTCCGTGAGGCGCTGCGTCGCCTCGGCGCGGAGGTCCGGGGGCGGCGGGAACATCCCCTCGCCGAGCATCGTCTTCCCGTCGCCCGCGTTCCCGTGACAGGTGGCGCAGTGGTCGGCGAAGTGGTCGCGCGCCTCCGCCAGCACCAGTTCGGTCGGCCGGACTGGGTTCACCAGCCGCTTGACCGCCGGCGGGGTCGCGAGGTCCCGGACGTGCCGCGCGGCCCACTCCTCCAAAGCGCTCGGTTTGGCGCGGGCGCTGAGGCCGTGGACGCGGAGGTAGCCGACCCCCCCGGCGGTCACGACCGTGGCCACCCCGACGACGACGGCCCATCTTTTAACGCTCATAGGGTTCCTCCGGCTCCTGCCCGCTCAGTCGTCCCCGTCGTCGTCGTGACCGTGGGGGTCCGGCTCGTCGGTATCCTGGTCCCCGTGGATCATGACCTCGGCAGCCGCGAACTTGCCGCTCTCCAGCTTGTGCCCGGAGACCATGACCCGGTCGCCTGCCTGGAGGTCCCCCTTGGTCGCCTTCTCCCCGCCCATCCCCCGCTCGTACTTCGTCTCGGGCGACAGGGCGACGGCAACGGTACCGTCCCGGGTGCCGACCTCCAGCGCGTCGCCCTTCAGCGACACCACCTTCCCCTCGACCTGCGGCCCCCGGTGGAGCTTCGGGTCGTGGGCCAGGGCGGGTGTGGCGACGAGAACGGTTGCGACCAGGAGGGAAATGAGTCGTTTCATGAGGTTTCTCCATCTTCGATTCGTGTCACGGTGTTGCTTGGTTCCTACGTCCTTTCGGGCCGGCCCCTTTTTAGTGGCTGTGTCCCCACGCGCCGTCCCGCCGGTTCGAGTTCTTGGGGCGGGCGTAGGGGTCGCCCCCGTGCGAGTCACCGTCGCCGTGGTAACCACTCGCCGGCGGGCGGTTCGAGTACTGCGTGCAGCCGGCGGCGGCCGCGAGGATGAGAAGGGTAGTGGTAATCAGGATCGTTTTCATACGGGTCATTCCTTGGTGCAGGTTGTGTCACGAACCCGCTCGCGAACGGGTCGGCGGGTTTACTGGCGCTACTGGCGCAAATGCTGTCGGGCGACTGCTGACCGCTGGCGTGACGACCGGCCGGGGCCGGGACGCCGAACGGCGTTACGCCGCCCGGATCAACGGGGGGGCGTTTTGGGCGAGGGTCAGTGAGCGGAGGAGAGTGGGCAGTTCACCGGGCGGGCCGGCGGCCGGCGGAAGCCGCACCCACCGGCACGACGAGGCCGGAATGCCGAGGGGGCTCGGCACGAGGACGGGGCGACCGGGCAGGACGTCGAACGAGGCCGGGAATGAAAGGTCGTGCGTGCCCGACGTCATGGGCGCGAAGGGGTTGCAGCAGACCTCCTTGGTGCAGCGGTCGTGCGGCCCGGCGGGGGCTTGACCGCCCGGCTTGCCGCCGCAGTGGTGGGCCGGCCTGGCCGGGGCCGCGAGGGCGGCGGACACGACGCAGTGGTTGGCCACCAAGAGCCAGGAGACCGCGAGAATGAATGTGAAGCCGCGCGTGAACATCGTACCCTATCCGTCCGCGGACTATAGACGGACGGGCACTCGAATGTCATCCAAAAACTGATCCCATGAATACTCAAGATGTCCTCCCCCTCCGGGGCGGCCCAGAGGGGGAGGACACGTGCATTCACGTCGCTTTGTCGGGGAAGAGATCTGTGCAGTGTGCCGTGACCCGCTCCCGCTCGATCACCCGCTCTGTGCGTTCGACTTCCGCCCCACGAACTCAACCACCCCCCGGCCTCGGAGCCTGCAACTCGGGGAGGAGGGTCGGGAGTTCGTCCCTGTCCAAAGGGCGATCCGTGGGGTTCGCACTGACCGCGACGCGGTCCCAGGAAATGGCGAGCTTGCAGATGACCAAGCCGTCCGTTCGGAGCGCGGGTGCCATCTCGGGGAACAGGCGTCGATCGAAGTGGTAGAAGAGCAGGATCAGGTCATACCGATTGGGCTCGAACGCGAAGTCCGTGACGTCACCCGCAACGAGTCGAACGTTGAGCTTCAGCCGCGCGGCCGTCTCGCCGAGCTTTCCGAGGGCGACGTCCGAGATGTCCACTACACAGACCCGCCAGCCCCGCCTCGCCAGCCACAGAGCGTGCCGCCCGCGCCCGCCCGCGAGGTCGAGTTCCTCATGCACTCGGAGCCGGTCCTTGTAGTGTTCCGGCGGCTCGGGGTTGGCCGTCACCAGCCCGACGATGCAGGCGTACTTGCCCGGCCCCACCCGCCAGACGTGCAAGTCCACGATTACGGTTTCCCCGTCCGCCTCGATCACGTCCCGCACTTCTTGCACCACCGGGTCGTCCAGCTCGATGAGTGGTGAGGATTGTTTGCGGCACAATCCTCGAAAGCCGTGGTTGTTGACGTGGGACCTATTTACCACCCCTTCGACTTTAGCCGGGGGCGGCGGAAAACCGGCGGAGGAGCGTGAAGCTCAAGGTCAAAACCTGTGGTGGCACGGCCCGGGGGCGGGGCGGGCTGGCCGCCGTCAACCCGCGGCCGTGAGGTCTTCGACGTGCGGGTGTTCGCCCTGGCAGTGGTGAACCTCGACCGTGATGTGGACGAGTTCCTCATGCACTCGGAGCCGGTCCTTGTAGTGTTCCGGCGGCTCGGGGTTGGCCGTCACCAGCCCGACGATGCAGGCGTACTTGCCCGGCCCCACCCGCCAGACGTGCAAGTCCACGATGACCGCCTCGCCGTCCCCCTCGATTACGTCCTTCACCTCCTGCACCACCGGGTCGTCCATCTCGCGGTCGAGCAGCACCCGGCTCGTCTGCCGCAGCAACCCCACGGCCCAGTGGGTGATGACGGCGGCCCCGACGATCCCCATCACCGGGTCGAGCCAGTCCCAGCCGAAGAGCTTGCCGCCGAGCAGGGCGACGATGGCGAGGACCGAGGTCAGGGCGTCGGCCAGGACGTGGAGGTACGCGGCCCGCAGGTTCAGGTCGTGGTACCCGCCCCCGTGGTCGTGGCCGTGGTCGTGCCCGTGGCCGAGTTGGGAGGGGTCGTGCTCGTGGCCGCGGAGGAGCCACGCGCTGAGAAGGTTGACGACCAGCCCGATGACGGCCACGATGATGGCCTGATCGTAGCTGATCGGCAGTGGGTTCATCACCCGGACCACCGACTCGTAGGCCATATACAGTGCCACGACGCCCAGGACAATCGCACTGGAGTACCCGGCCAGTACCCCGACCTTCCACGTCCCGAATGCGAACCGGGGGTCGGAGGCGTGGCGGCGGGCGTACCAGTAGGCGAACGCGGTGATACCGAGGGCCGCGACGTGCGTCCCCATGTGCCAGCCGTCCGCCAACAGTGCCATCGAGTTGGTGAGCCAGCCGGCGACGATCTCGCCCACCATCATCGTCGCGGTCAGCAGGACGACCCGGCGGGTGCCTCGCTCGCCGCTCGCGTTCCCGGTGTCGAAGTCGTGGCTCTCTCCCCACCGCGCATTGTCAGACTTGTGCATATAGTGTCTCCTGGGTGGGTCGGTCGAAAAGGACCGGTTCCCGGTGGGCACATTAGCCCGTTCGCCGCCGCCTGGTCTAATCCTTGAACTTGCCCCGGGAGGGCCGGCCGCCGATCTCGCCGACGACCATAACCGGCGAAGTCGGCGATGGGGACCCGGCTAGGTCCGGCGCGCCCGGTGGCTCAAGCTCCAGCGGGGACGGGTTTGCCGATGGACCCGAGCTCCCCGCCGGTCACCGGGCACGTCTTCTGCCCCCATAAGGCGCGCTCGCGGCGGCACCGCCGCGGGCGGCTCCTTGCGGCAGGTGCAGGCCCCCGTAGATGCTCGGACACCCGGCGGCGAGCGTGACCGCGATGGCCTTCCGCGGGATGCTGAGGGCCGCCCACATCCCGCTCCTGTCGAGGGCGGCCCTCAGCATCCCGCGGAAGGCCCTCTCGTCCTCGCCACGAGCACCGTGTGAGTAGCTTTGGGCGTCGTGCCCTCAGGAATCGGGTTGCGACTCACAAGCAACTCCTTCGGCAGCGGTCACTCCTTGAACTCGCCCGAGGACGGCTTGCCGTCGATCTCGCCGGTGACCGTGCCGGCGAAGTCGGCGACGTTGCCGATGCCGGGGTCTGAGCCGACGAACTTCGACGCCTTGCCGTCCTTCGCGTCCGTCGGCAGCAGCTTGATCGTCATTGGGGGGACGACCTTGCCCTCCTTCGTCTTCGTCTCCTTCGTGGTCAGGGTGAGTTCCTTCGCGGCCACCGGCAGGGGTTTCGCGTTCTTGTCCTCGCCGGCCAGGAACAGAACCGTGCATTCCTTCTTGGGGTGATCGACGGTGAACTCGGCGTGGTACTTGCCGAGGTCGAAGATTACCCCGCCGTTCGGCCCCTCGCCGTGCGGGGGGTGGTCGTCGGCCTTGCCGCCCTTCTTCTCTTCCGCCTTCGTCGGCTCGGCCTTGTTGTCGCTGCACCCCGTCACCGCCAGGGTCGCGACCAGCAGCCCCAGCCCGAACATCGTCGCGTACTTCATCGCATCGGTCCTTTCACAGAGGGAGAAACAGGTTGCGCATCCTTGTCGTCATGCCGCCGCCCGCAGCAGTTCCGCGTCGGAACCCTCGCTGCGGACCAGCCGCTCGGCGTCCTTGCCCGAGAACTTCCAGAACAGTCCGGGGTGGATGAGGAACTCGCAGAACGTCGAGGTCATCAGCCCGCCTAGGATCACCGTCGCCACCGGGTAGAGAATCTCCAGCCCCGGCTTCCTGCCGCCCACCACCAGCGGGATCAGGGCGATCCCGGCGGTCAGGGCGGTCATCAGCACCGGGGCCAGCCGCTCCAGGCTGCCCCGCAGTACCGTCTCGCGGGAGAAGGGTTGCCCCTCCTCCTTCATCAGGTGGAAGTAGTGGGTCACCAGCAGGATGCCGTTGCGGACGGCGATCCCGCCGAGGGAGACGAACCCGACCAGGCTCGCCACCGTCAGCGTCTGCTGCGTGACCACCAGTGCCAGCACCCCACCGATGAAGGCGGTCGGGATGGCGTTCAGGATTTGCAGGGTGACCCGCACCGAGGGGTAGAGCATCATCAGGACGAGGAAGATGCCGGCGAGCGACACCGCCGCGAGGACGGCGATGAGCCGCGTGGCCGACCGCTGGGCCTCGAACTGCCCGCCGAACTCCACGAAGTACCCTTCCGGCATCTTGACCCGGCCCCGAACCTTGCGCTCGATCTCGGCGACGGTGCTTTCAAGGTCGCGGCCCGAGACGTTGCACCGGACGACCTGCTTCCGCCGCACGTTCTCCCGGTTGACGAGGTTCGGCCCGCTCGCCGTCGCGGGGAAGTCGGCCACCTCGCGGAGGCGAATCTGGCCCCGCCCGTTCGGCAGGTCGAGCCGCAATTCGCCGAGCTTGTAGGCGTCGGAGCGGTACGGTTCTTTCAACTTCACGATCAAGTCGAATCGCCGCTGGCCCTCCAGCACGACCGAAACCGCCTCCCCCTTGAGCGCCGTCTGGACGAACTCGGCGACGAACTCCCGGCTCAGGCCGTAGTGGGCCAAGTCGTCGGGTCGCAGGACGACGTGGACTTCGTCCACCCGCTCCTGGGGGTCGATGATCGGCGGGGTCACCCCCGGCACCTCGGCCACCACGTCGCGGACGAGCCCGGCCAGTTCGCGGAGTTTGTCGAGGTCGTCGCCGTAGATAACGATGGCGATCTGCGACCGGACCCCAGACAGCATGTGGCTGATGAGGTGCGACAGCGGTTGCTCGGTTTCGATCTCGACCCCCGGTGCCGCCGTGCGGAGGTCGGCCAAGAGCGACTTCAGAAACTCGTCGCGGCGGACCCCGGCGTCCGGGTTCATGGTCAGGATGTACTCGCCGACGTTCACGGGTTCGGCGTGTTCGTCCAACTCGGCCCGGCCCGTCCGGCGGGCGAAGTGGAGGATCGGTCCGTTCGGGTTCTCGGGCGACTTCTGCATCGTCTTCAGCCGGGCGTCGATCAGGACCGCCGCCTCGTTCGACGCCTTCAGGGACGACCCGCCGGGCAGCGCGACGTTCACCTGCACGCTGCCCTCGTCGAATTTGGGCAGGAAGTCGGCCCCGAGGGTGGACAGACGCCACCCGCAGTACCCGACCGCGACCCACGTCAGCAGGAGCAGGAGGCCCGCCCGCCGCATACTGAACCGGATCAGGATCCCTGCCGCCCACTTCAGCACCCTGAGGAGAAGGCCGTCGCCGTGGGCGTGGGAGTGCTTGGACCGACCGAGCAGGTAGTACGACAGGACCGGGGTGACGGTGAGTGACACGACCAGCGAGGCCAGGATCGACACGATGTAGGCGACCCCGAGCGGCACGAACAGCCGGCCCTCGACTCCGGACAGTGCGAACAGGGGCATGAATGCGAGGATCACAACCGCCGTCCCGAAGACGATGGCCGAGCGGATTTCCCGGCTCGCTTGGTAGACGACGACGAGGGCCGGCTGCGGGTCGGGCCGGGCGTTGTTCTCGCCCAGCCGGCGGTAGATGTTCTCCACGTCCACGATGGCGTCGTCCACCAGTTCGCCCATCGCCACCGCGATCCCGCCGAGCGTCATCACGTTGATGCTCAACTCCTGCCCGGTCAGCATCCCGATCAGGCGGAACACCAGCGTCGTGACGACCAGCGAGAGGGGGATAGCGGTCAGGGTGATGAACGTGGTGCGGACGTTCAGGAGGAACAGGAACAGCACGATGACGACGAGAACGGCTCCGATGAGGAGTGCTTCCTCGACGTAGTACACGCCCCGGTCGATGAAGCTCTTGAGGTTGAACAGGTCGGTGTTCACCACCACGTCGGCGGGCAGCGCGGCTTCGGACTCCCTGAGTGCCGCCTTCACCTCGTCGGTCAGCTTGCGGGTGTCGGCGTGCGGCTGCTTGACGATGGTCAGGACGACACCGGGGCTGCCGTCGATGCTCGCGTCCCCGCGTTTCGGGGCTGGGCCTTCCTCGATCCGGGCGACGTGGCCGAGTAGTACCGCACGGTCGGGGTTCACCTTGACCACGACCTTGAGGAGGTCCGACACCACCTTGTCGGGCAGCGGACCGAGCCGGCCGATCACCCGCACCGGGCGTTCCGTCTGACCCTCTTCGATGAACCCGCCGCTCGCGTTCAGGTTGTTCGCCTTGATCGCCGCCT
>CAZBXY010000107.1:0-7755 GCA_964495365.1 uncultured Frigoriglobus sp.
GGATTCCCCCGACTTGCATGCCTAATCCACGCCGCCAACGTTCGTTCTGAGCCAGAATCAAACCCTTCAAGTTTTTTTGTTGAACCACCGCAGTTGCCCGCGGCGGAACTTGGTTGAGTTCAATCTGCGCCGTTGTTCGCTTCGTTGACTCAAAAGACTTGACAGTTTTGGCTTTCGATCCCCCGTTCGCGATTGCTCGCTCGCGAGGTTTCGATTGCTATTCCTGTCGAGGTTGGCCAACGCCGCGATAACGGCATTAACCACCTCATAAGGCATTCGCTACCGACTTGTCAAAGACCGCTCCGAGTGCTTCTCCGTTCCCTTGCGGGGCGGGTCCGCTTTCGGTTTTGCTTCGCGGGACTCGCGTCGGCCTTGCGGTTGTCGGCTCGTCGTCGCGGAGCAGTTCACCACCGCATCGCAGTGGTAACGGAATGATAAGGGAAAGCCCGGATGTGTCAACCGGTGCGCGAAAAAAAATGCGAAAAGCGTCCCGACCCCTCGAAAGCGAGGGTCGGAGCCGGCACCGGAGCGTTCTGCGGCTCCTTCCGACTGGGTGGCGCGAGGAAGTGTCCGCCACCGCTCGATCCGCGTATCCCCTGGTGTCACGGGAGAGGGTACGTTACAACCACTGTGTCCCCTGAGCTTGTGCGGGTCAAGCACAAACGTTCGCCCTTCTCGGATTTTTCGTCATGGCAACACCACACGCACTGATCCTCCGGGCGCCCGGCACCAACTGCGATCACGAGGTGCAAGCCGCATTCGAGATGGTCGGCGGGCACGGCACGCGGTTGCACATGAACGCCCTCCGCGACAACCCCAAGCAACTCCGGGATTACCAGATCCTCGTGCTGCCCGGCGGCTTCTCCTACGGCGACGACGTGGCCGCAGGGAAGGTGCAAGCCCTGTACATGCAACACTTCCTGGCCGACGCGATGCGGAAGTTCCGCGACCAGGAGAAGCTGATTCTGGGCATCTGCAACGGGTTCCAGGTGATGCTGAAAGCGGGCCTCCTGATGCCGCCGGACGAGGACGGCCCGCTCGCGACCCTGACGAACAACGACAGCGGGCACTACGAGGACCGCTGGATTCACATGCAAGCGACGCCGGGGAAGTGTCCGTTCCTGAAGGGCATGGACCGCATGGCAATGCCGATCGGCCACGGCGAGGGGAAGTTCCTGTGCCGTAAAGAGTGGATCGCAAAGGGTTTAGAGCAAACGGGTCAGATCGTGCTCCGCTACGTGGACGCGAACGGCCACCGCGGGGGCTACCCGGTGAACCCCAACGGCTCGCAGGACGACATCGCCGGCGTGTGCGACTACACCGGTCTGGCGCTGGGTCTGATGCCGCACCCCGACCGCCACCTGTTCCCGACACAGCACCCGCAATGGACCCGCCACGGTCTGAAGCCCGAAGGCGACGGGTTGCAGGTATTCAGGAACGCGGTGGAGTTCTTCAAGAAGGATTGAGGATCAACTCGGAGAGAAGGCAATGAAGTCGGAACACCTCGCACGCCTGTCCTACGAGGACTCGTACAGATTGCTTCAGAAACTCAGGCGCCTTGCTGAAGGGGCGATCCGTCCGCTCCCGATCCGTCGCCCTCGATTCGATGATGACTTAACGCACGGGATCCACTTCTTCCGCACTTGGGTCGGCAACGTCAAACCTTTCGGGCTGGAAGCCTCCGATCCCGATTTCGAGTGGCCCACTGAAGAGCACCATCTCGAAAACCTGACTCTCCCCCGAACGTACTTTGGCCGATCAGAGATCAGTCGTATCTCGTTCAAGAACACGGACCTATCCGAATCCACGCTCTGCTGGAACGACTTCATCGAGGTTGACTTCACCGACGCCGACCTGTCGGAGTGCGACCTGCGTGCCTCCCTCTACACTCGCACTCTGTTTGTGGGAACGAACCTGCGAAACGCCGACCTTCGCCTCTCCACGTTCAAGGAGTGCGACTTCACAGGCGCCGATCTGCGAGGGGCAAAGCTGACGCACGAACAGGACAAAGCCCTCCCATTCACGGCACAGCAGAGGCAAGCAATCGACTGGCAGGAGAGCGAGGGAGAGGAACCTCCGGGCGGGTAGCGACACCCTCACCCCGAGCGAATCGCAAGTTTCGCCGCCAACCCCGCGATGTGTGCCCTTCCCTTCGCCGGGCCGTCTTCGAGTTTCGCCAACAACCCCGGCGGGATCGCGATCCCGCCGGCGAACGCGCCCACCAGCGCGCCGGCCATCGCCGCGACCGTGTCCGTGTCGTCGCCGAGGCCGATCGCGCGAGCGATTGCCATCTCGAAATCGCCCGGAGTGGCCGCGAAGCACGCGATCGCCGTCACCACCGATCGGTGCGCGTGAAGCGTGCTGCCCAACCCCGCGAGCGAGTCACCCGGCTTCAGTTGCGCGGCGATGTCGAGGTGCCAGCGAAACTCTTCGGTCGTCGCGCGGGCGAGCAGTTCACGCCACAACTCCTTGCGGCTAAGGGCGGTTGCGTTCAGCGCCCACGCGACCGCGATCGCCAGCAACTGTGCCCCTTCGATCCCCAGCGGGTGCGTGTGGGTCGGCAACGCGGACAGCCGTGCCTGCTCCCACAACTCCGCCGGCGAATCCGCGAACACCAACCCCACCGGGGCGACTCGCATCGCGGCGCCGTTGCCGAACGACCCGCCCGGTTGCAGCGTCCGCGCCAGCGTGGGCCAGTCGCCGCCGTTCCGCATCGCCTCGATGACGTACCGCGCGCTCGGGCCGTACCCGCGTTCGGGGTGGTAGTTCTCGGCGAACGCCCGACACAGCCGCTCCTCTTCGATGCGGCCCAACTCGGCGAGCGTTTCCGCAACGCCGATCATCATTTCCGTGTCGTCGGTGTAGTAAAGCGTTTCGCCGGAAGGGTTTGTGACGAACTTTTCCGGTGAGCCGAACTGAAAGAAGATGTCCGCGTGCGTCAGCCCCTCGTACGGCGCGCCGACCGCGTCCGCGACGGCCAGCCCGAGGAGGCACCCGGCGAACCGGTCGGCCCGCGACGCGGAACTGGTCCAGGCTTTCATGGCAGCGGCTACTTGAGGATCGTGCCCTTTCCCTTGACGGGCGTCACCTCGACGCGGTCGAACTGATAAGAACAGGCACCCTTTGAACCACCAAGCAAAATGAAGAGGGCCTTCGTGTTCGGCAGGCGATGCGCGGGAGGAATCGAGAGTCGGGCAAAATCGCCTTTGAAAGAGGCCGCCGCCTTTCCACCAACGAGCAGGTCGATCTTGCCCGTTCGAACAGAGCAAGTAATCGTGAAATCCTTATCGGTTTTGAGCAACGAGCCTTTAAATGTTGTTAACGGTTTATTATCGACGAGTTCGAAACCGCTTTCGTAACCACGATCGGGAAACAACCCATCGATGTAAACCAGAACCGGACGACCACCCGCGACCAATCCGACGCCAACGCCATCGACCCCTTTCACGCGCCGGCCGGTAAGTTCGAGGTCGTACTCCTCGCCCGGCTCATACGGGAGTTGCACGTGCGCCTGGAAGTTCCCCACCACACCAACCAGAACCTTCCCGTCCTTCTTCCATTCCCCATCGACGCCGTGGGCCTTCGGGTCCACGGGGGCGAGCAGGTCGAGCGTGCCGGCGGCGGTCTTGATGAACGCTTTCCACTCCTTCTCGACGGCCGCGGCCTCATCGTCCTTCTTCGCTTTGACGTAATCCTTCACGGCCTGCGCGTACACCGCCTCCAGCGTTTTCCGCGCCTGCGCCGGCTTCTGTTGGATTGCCGCCGGCGCTGGCTTGGGCAAGATACCGTCTTCATCGAAGGCTTTGCGGTCGGCCTTCACCGCGTCCACCGCCTTCTTGTCGCCGGCCTTGCGCGCCGCTTCTTCGCGCGAGTCGAGCCACTCCCCGACCGCGGTGCGGTAGGCGGACATGTCCTTGTCGTAGGCGATTTTGGCCGCGAACAGCTTCTCCTTCACCGGGTCTTTTTCGTCGCCCGCCGCGACGCCCGCCGCGACGCACGCCACGCCCAGCAACAAAGCCACGATGATGTTGCGAATCATTGCGTTACCCTCTGGTGGGTTTGCCGCTTCAATTCCAACAGCGTAACCGGGGGAGCGCACCGACACAAGACTCTAGAGTGGACCCCGAAAACTGGACCGCCGGTTAAGCTCCACCGGAGGCCAGGAAAGGGCAGGGCTACGCAGCGGTTGATCCTGGGTGAGTTGGCGTGGTTGGGTATGTGGTCGGCCCCTCGTATTGGAGCCGGTTATGGCCCGATCGCTGGTCGAACGTCTGGCCGAACTAACCGACCCGCGCGACCGGCGCGGGCGCCAGTACCCGATGGTCCGGAATCGGCGGTGCTGTTGCCATCACCCCAGGATCAGCGATCCCGACCCACACCGGCAAGTAGACCGCCGATCAGACCCGTGAACGCTTACCCTCTCACGGGCTATTCTAACCGAGCACTTTGCGTCATACGATGTCGGTGTCGCCCCGGAGCCTTCGCATGACCGCTGCCGAAATCGCCGCCGCGCTGGAAGAGGCGTTCGGGGCCGCGATCACGGGCCAGAAGCTCGACGCGCTCGACCCGTTCGTCACCGTCGAGCCGGCCAAGCTCGTCGAAGTGTGCAGGTTTCTGCGCGACGACCCGCGATTGAAGTTCGCGCTTCTGAACGACATCACCGGGGTCGATTACCTCGAAACCGACGCCAAGAAGGTCGCCAAGGCCGGGTTCGAGCCGCACCTGGAGGTGCTCTACCACCTGTCGAGCTTCGCGTTCCCCGGTCGCCGGTTCACGCTGAAACTGATCCTGCCGCGGTGGAAAGACAATACGCCGGGTCAATTGCCGGAGGTGCCGAGCGTCAGCGGGGTGTGGAAGACCGCCGACTGGCACGAGCGGGAGGTGTACGACCTCGTCGGGGTGTTCTTCACCGGGCATCCGAATTTGGTGCGCATCTTGCTCAACGACGACTGGGTCGGCCATCCGCTGCGGAAGGACTACGAGTTCCCGCTCGAGTACCACGGCATCCGGTGCCGGTAATCGCAGTCGAAAGTCGCGGGTCGCCGGCGGGTTCCTTTCACACCCACGAGGCGACACCGATGAACTTCCTGTTTCGCACCGCGACCGTTGCCCTTCTGGTCGCCGTTTCCGCCGCGCCCGCCCTCGCACAACCGCGGGACAAGCCGATCCCCGAACCGCTGCCGATGGGCGTCCCGTATGTGTACCAGCCGGGCAACAACTACTGGTACGCCCCCGCCGTGCCGGTTTACGGCACCTACTGGGTGACCCCGGTGGCGACGCGCCACGGCACCGTCTGGTACGGGCCGGTGGTGTACCCGTACCCGTTCGCCTCCAGCGGGCCGGTGTACGGGCGGTACTCCTGGGACTACACCGGGGCGTATTCCGCCGGGTACGGGTGGTACTCCACCAACCTGCCGCACTACCCGTACTCGTACCAGTACCCGACCCTCGCGGGTCGCGTGTGGATGGGCTACGGGTGGTGAGCGCGAACTTTTTGGTTGCGGGAACCCGCGGGGGCGGTTAGCGAAGAGGGTGAGACCACCGCACCACCCCGCGAGGCGCACGTGTCGGAACCACTCCAGCCGGTTCACATCACGATCAAGCAGTTCGGCGTCGCGGACGGCACCGAGCGGCACGTCGAGCTGACGGTCGCGGCGGACCGCACCCTCAACGAGCTGTTCGCTGCGCTGGCCCCGGAACACCGCGCGGCCCGCGGGCTGACGTGGCGGTTCCAGATCGGCGAGCGGGTGCTGGACTGGGGCGCCACCATCGGCGCCCTGCGCACCGAATACGCCGCCACGCGCCACCACCCCGATGGCGTGCTGTGGCTCGACCTGCTGTACTTCGCCGAGCGCCCGATCGGCAACGACTTCACGCTCCGGCCGCCCGGGTCGGCGCCGGTGTACGGGTCGCGGTCGTCGGAATCGGTCCTGCCCACGCTCCCCGATGTCGCGCTGCCCCCCGCGCCGGGCGCGGCCCCGCCGGCGGAAGAAGAATTCGATCTCCCGGAACCGCCGACGGGAACGTTCCCCTCGCTCGGCGCGCCGCCGCCCCCGGCACGCGCGGCCCCACCGGCGCGCCCGGCATCCCGACGCCCTCCGGCCGCGCCGCCGCCACCCGCGGACGAAGATTCCGGGGTGTTCGCCGCGCCCGATCGCGCGGCCCCTCTGCCCTCGAAGGCGAAGCGAAAGGCCGCGGGCGCGAGCCAACAGAAGGCGTCACCCGCCGAACGCCGGGCGACCGTGCGGTACTACACCCGCATGAACCCGGACCGCATGTTCCCGCTCCTGGTCATTCTGTCGGCCGAAGAGATTCAGGAGGTCGTGAAAGCGAAGGTGAAACAGGCCGCGAGCGAAACCTTCAAGGTCGAAGAGGGGTCGGTGGTCGAGATCGAGCCGGTGCTGCCGGGGTGCGATTGTTACCCGCCGCGGCTGCCGATCGCGGTCGAGTCCGGCCCCACGACCGCGACGCTCTGGGTTGTCCCGCGGGTACTGGGGCGCATTCAGGGCGCGCGGGTATTGATCCGCCAGGGCGACCGCGTCCTCGCGGAGGTGCCGCTCGATATTAAAGTCGCGAAGCAAACGCTCGCGGTGGTGTGCGGGTTGATGAGCCTCGCGGCCCCGTATCTGACGATGGGGCTGAAGTCGCTCAAACTCGATTACGAGTCGCAGAAGGCCGACGGGTTCTCGCTGTACCAGAAGGCGGGGAACTGGCTGGCGGAGAACGTGCGCCCGGAGTGGATCGGGCTGGGGTTTCTCGGGCTGGCGGTGGTGCTGTACTTCCTGATGCGCCCCCGGCGCCGCGACGTGTTCTGGGACGTGAATCTCAAACCGGTCGATAAGTGAGCCGCCGCGACCGACCGACGATGCCGTATAGAGCCGCGACCGGCAGGGAGCGGGCCTTTGACCTTCGATGAGTGGCTGGCCCGCTGCCGGTCCGCTCCCTGCCGGTCGCGGCTCTATACGGGTCACGGTCGCGGTCGCGGCTCTATACGGGTCGCGGTGCTATGGCCCAATGGGTTCCACTTACCGAACTCGACTCACCCCAAATGCACCTATGCCCACCTATTTCATCACATTTTCGACTTACGGGCAGTGGCTGCACGGCGACACGCGCGGTTCGGTAGACCGGCACAACAACCAATTCGGCTCGCCACTCGTCGTGCCGAGTGACGAACGAATTGCCCAGCAGCGAAAGCTCATGGCCCAGCCGCCGTACCGCATGGACGAACGGCGGCGCGCGATCGTACTCGCCGCGATTCGCGAACACGCGAGTTTCCGTCGGTGGTACCTTCACGCGGTTCACGTTCGTACCACCCACGTTCACGTTGTCGTCACCGGGGATGCGCCACCGGAACGGATGATGACCGCGTTCAAGGCGTATGCCTCACGCGCGTTGACGGCCGCGGAACTCGGGGGTAGAGACGAACACCGGTGGTCGCGGCACGGTTCGACGCGGTGGCTGAACACCGACGAGACGATCAACCGCGCGATTCGGTACACGGTGGACGAACAGGGCGAGGCGATGGCCGTGTTTGAGGCCCCCGTAAGTGAATAGAACTTGGGAAGTGAGCCGCGACCGACCGCGACCGACGATGGAGCCGCGACCGACGATGGAGCCGCGACCGGAGCGGGCCTTTGACCTTCCGACGATGGAGCCGCGACCGGAAGGGAGCGGGCCTTTGACCTTCCGCTCCCTTCCGGTCGCGGCTCCATCGTCGGTCGCGGCTCCATCGTCGGTCGCGGCTCCATCGTC
>CAZBXY010000107.1:7855-22985 GCA_964495365.1 uncultured Frigoriglobus sp.
CTCCATCGTCGGTCGCGGCTCCATCGTCGGTCGCGGCTCCATCGTCGGTCGCGGCGGCTCACTACCGAAACGGCCTCACTTGTTGAACAAGAACTCGCGGCTGTTCACCAGCACCCAGAGCAAGTCCTGAAGCCCCTCGCGGGTGTTCGGCGCGGAGTTCACCCAGCCCTCGGCCTTCTTCTGCTCGTCGGCCGTCGGGAGCCGGCCCCACGTCGCCAGGTACAGCTCCTCCACCGCCTTCGGCACCGGCACCTTGTCGGCGACGAGTTTCTCCACGCGGCCCGTCTTGTCGGCGATCTTTAGGTTCAGGAAGGCACCGTTCAAGAGGTGCATCGCCTGGGCGATGTTCGGCTTGGTCGTGCGCTCGCACTCGCAGAGCACCTGGCGCGGCGGGCGCCCGAACGTGTCCATGAAGTACGACCGCACCTCGCTGTCGGGCAACTGGATCGCCCGCGTGCCGAGCGGCAGCCCGAGATACTTCTCCCGCGTCCCGGTGGCGAAGTCCACGGCGTCGGCGAGTTGCTCCGCGGTCAGGCGCTTGATCGTGTAGCGCGTGAAATGCACGTTCGCGCTGTCGGCGCGGTTGCCCGGCGTGCTCAGGTGCGACAGTTGATACGCCCGGCTGTTGAAGATCGTTCGTAAGAGCTTCTTCTGGTCGAATTTCGACCTTACGAGTTCGTCGGCGAGCGCGTCGAGCAGTTCGGGGTTACTCGCGGGGTTGGTGGCGCGCATGTCGTCGAGCGGTTCCACCAGCCCGCGGCCCATTGTGTAGCCCCAGAACCGGTTGGCGATGTTGCGTGCGAACATCTTGTTCGTCGGCGCCGTGAGCCAGTCGGCGAGTTTCTTCCGGCGGTCGAACTCGTCGTCGTAGCTGGTCTTCGCGTCGCCGTCGAGCGGCATCGGTTTCACCACGACGCGCTTCCGCGGGTGCGTGGCCTCGCCGGCGTTGCGGATGAAGATCACCGTCTCGCGGCCGAAGATGCCGAACTCCTGGCTGTTCTTCGTGCCGATCCGCGTGAAGAACGCGGCCATGCCGTAGTAATCGTCCTGGCTCCACTTCTCGAACGGGTGGTGGTGGCACTTCGCGCAGCCGATGCGCACGCCGAGGAACAGTTGCGTGGTCGTTTCGGACCAGTCCTCGAACGTCCGGCCGATCTGGAAGAAGTTCGCAGGACCGTCGATGAACGTGCTGCCCTCGGCCGTGATGATGTCGCGCACGAACTGATCCACCGGCACGTTGTCGCGCACCTGGGCGCGAACCCAGTTGTGGAAGCTCCACATCCCCTTTTCCTGGAGCTGCGTGCGGTTGATCCGCAAGAGATCGCCCCACTTCAGCGCCCACCAGTCGATGAACTCGGGCCGTTCGAGAACCTTGTCGATTGCCTTCGCCCGCTTCTGCGGGTCTTTGTCGGCGAGGAACGCGCGCACCTCGTCGGGCGTTGGGAGCGTGCCGATCGCGTCGAGGTACAGCCGGCGCAGGAACTCGTCGTCCGGGGCGAGCGGCGACGGCGTGAGGCCCAGATCCTTCCACTTCGCGATGAGCTTCTGATCGATGAAGTTGTTCGCGGGCACGTCCGGGAACGTCTCCAACTTCGCGAACGGCAGCGTGACTGCCGCGACCTCCGCGGCACCGCCGAAGCGAATCATGACGTGCGTCTCGCCGGCGTCTTTTGCCGTTACCAACCCCGCCGGGGTGACTGCGGCGACCGCGTCGTTGAGCGCATCAAACTGCGCGGTACTCGTCACGTCCTCGCGCCGGCCGTCGGACCAAATGGCGGTGACCGAAAGTTGCTGCTGCTCGCCCGCGGTCATGATGCGGTGCGGCGGAAACACTTCGAGCTTCGTGACTTCGGGATCGGCGGGAACACCCCCGACCTTGCGGTCGGGGTTCGCCGGGGCCGGCGCGCCGTCTTCGAGCCACTGGCGGATGCGGGTGTAGTCGCGGCCGTTGAGTTTGAGCTTCTCGCCGCCGCCGTGTTCCATCACCAGGGCCGGTTTGGCGAGTAGAATGCTGCGCTCGGCGTCACTCAGTACGACGCGCCGGCCCTCGTTGCTCTGCACAATCTGCGTGTAATCGAACGCCGGGTCGAACCCGAACAGCGACAGCTTGAACCCGCCGCGGCCGTGCTGCGCGCCGTGGCAGCCCCCGCTGTTGCACCCGGCCCGTGTGAGGATCGGTTCCACCTCGCGCGCGAAGCTGACGGGCACGTCCGCGGTCGCTTTCTCCACGGTGACCGATACACTCGCCTTCGCCCCGTTCGCTTCGACGGCAAGCGTGCCGGTCCCGTCGGCCACCGGTCGCACCACGCCCTTCTCGGCGGTCGCGACTTTCGCGTTCGTGCTGGTAACGGTCGCGGAGCGGGTCAGATCCCCGGTGCGGCCGTCGGCCCACACGCCGAGGACGATGAGGCGCTGTTCGTCGCGCGGGCCGGAGAGCTTCACGTCCCTCGGGTATACGATGAGCTTCTGCGGGGCGCCCGCCGGCGGCTCCGCGCCGCGGACCCCGGTCGTTCCCAATAGCAGCGCGCAGGAAGCGAATAGCAGGCGGGACAGCATAGCGAGAACCCGTAGGCGGGCGGGAGCGACGAGGAATTCAGGCGGGTACTAGAATGGTCGCGGATTTGTGAAACGGAGTCAAGAACAAGGCGTCGCTTCCTCTGACCGGCCAAAACGTTCCCCGTGGAACGTCAGCAATCGTTTGACTAATTTGGGTGCGAATGAGGAATCAGGAGTCAGGGAACAGGAGGCAGTCTTGGCTTTCTCTGACCCCTGCTTCCTGACCCCTGATTCCTGACAGGGGCCGACACGTGGCGCAGTTGGCAATCTTTGGCAATCTTTGAAAAAAAGGCCCAAAAGCCCTGGGAAAACCAAAGATTGCCACTTGGCAATCTTTGGCAATCTTTGGCAACCTTTCGATTTTCCAGGCGTTTTTGCATACTTCGCTGTTCCGAGTCATCCGAGGACATCATGAACGCGCTCATTCTCCCCGCGCTGTTGCTCGTCTGCGCCGCGGACGACAAACCGCCGACCCCGAAAGTGCCGGTCGGGAAGGACACGACCTACGTCACCGGCCCGCTCGACAAGGGTGGGTACATCGATTACGAGGCCGCGCTCAACGACCGGCTCGGCAAGGGCGCCACGGCCGACAACAACGCGAACGTGCTGCTGTGGAAGGCGTTCGGCCCCAAGCCCGAAGGCTCGAACATGCCGGCGGAGTACTTCAAGCGGCTCGGCATCGCCGAACCGGCCGAGGGCGGCGACTACTTCATCAACACCCACCGGTATTTGCGGGATGTGCTCAAGATCGAACCGCAAGACTTCCAGATCGTCTACGACCAGCAGGACCGGGCACGGACGCGGCCCTGGACCGCGAAGGACTACCCGGACGTCGCCGCGTGGCTCAAGGCCAACGAGAAACCGCTGGCGCACGTGATCGAGGCGACCAGGCGCTCGCACTACTTCAACCCGCTGGTGTCGAAGCGCGAAGAGGGCGGCCCGAGTTCGCTCATCGGCTGCCTGCTGCCGAGCGTGCAGATGTGCCGCGAACTGGCCTCGGCGCTCACGCTCCGCGCGATGCTGCGGCTGGGCGAGGGCAAGCCGGCCGACGCGTGGGCCGACCTGCTGGCGGTTCACCGGCTCTCGCGACACCTCAGCCACGGAGGCACGCTCATCGAAACGCTCGTCGCGTACGCCATTCATGCGATCGCGTGCAACGCGACCCTCACCTACATCGAACACACCAATCTGACGGCCGATCAGTATCTGGCCCGGCTCAAGGAGCTGCGCGAGTTGCCGCCGATGGGCCCGCTGGTGGACAAGATCGACATCAGCGAGCGGATGATGGGCCTGGATACCGTTCAGATGCTCAGCCGCGGGGACGGCAAGAAGCTCGCCGCGGACGAGCAGAAGGCGCTCGCGGCGATGGACTGGGGCGCGATCATGAAGACCATGAACGCGGAGTACGACCGGATGGCCGGGGCGATGCGGATCAAGGACCGCCCCGACCGCGAGAAGGCGCTCGACAAGATCGACGCGGACCTGAACGAGCGGATGAAGAAGTACCGCGACGCCGACGTTCAGAAGCTCATGAAGGAGGTCGGGGCCGGGAAGATGGTGTCCAAGCAGGTCGGCGAGGTACTCATGGGGCTGCTGATGCCGGCGATCCGCAAGGTGCAGATCGCGGCCGACCGGACCGAGCAGGTGAACAGCAACGTGCAGGTGGCGCTCGCGCTGGCGGCGTACCGCAAGGCGGAGGGCCGCTACCCGGCCCAGCTCGCCGACCTCGCGCCGAAGTATCTGGCCGCGGTGCCGGGCGACCTCTTCAGCGGCAAGGAACTGATCTACCAGCCGACCGCGACCGGCTACCGGTTCTACAGCGTGGGGGCCAACGGGAAGGACGAGGGCGGCCAGTGGTACGGCGACGACCCGCCGGGCGACGACCCCGGCGTGCGGATGCCGCGCCCGGAGCCGAAGAAGAAGTGACACTTGCTGAGCCGCAAGCGGCTTCTGGGGAGGAATCTCGTTGCCTTCGGGCGGCGCCCCGCTACCATCTACGCCGTCGGTCCGTGAATCACCCTCCCACACACCGAGGTCACACGAATGTCCATGTTCATCGGCGAAGCACTGGCGGGCGACGGCAACGAGATCGCCCACATCGACCTGCTCATCGGCGAAAAGACCGGGCCGGTCGGGGTCGCGTTCGCCAACGCGCTGGCGACCCAGAGTCAGGGGCACTCCAGCCTGCTGGCCGTCATCGCCCCGAACCTGATCTGCAAGCCGGCCACGGTGATGATTACGAAGGTGACCATCAAGGGCGCCAAGCAGGCGGTGCAGATGTTCGGCCCGGCCCAGGCCGCCGTGGCCCGCGCCGTCGCCGACAGCGTCGCCGCCGGCGTCATCCCGGCCAACAAGGCCGACGACTACGTGATCGTCTGCGGTGTGTTCATCCACTGGGACGCGGCCGACGACAACAAGATCTTCCAGTACAACTACGACGCGACCAAGATGGCGATCAAGAACGCAATGGCCGGCGAGCCGAAGGTCGCCGACATCACCGCCAAGAAGGACACGGTCAAGCACCCGTTCAGCCCCAAGTAACCCGCCGGGCGAACGGCCGGTGGAACGTCGTCACACTCACCGGCCGGCTTACACCGGCCGTTCGCCTTCAGCACCACCTGCCATGTCTGACAAACCCACAATTCTGGTACAACTGGACACCGACCCGCTGCCGAGCGTGTTCGATCGCGTCGTCGCGGTGGACGCGGGCGTGCAGCACATCTTCAGCTACGGCGGCGTCAACCCGCAGAACGTGATGCCGCTCGTTCACGGGTGCATCTTCACCCGCGGCGGCAAGGATCTGGCCCGCACCGCGATCTTCGTCGGCGGGTCCGACGTGACCGCTGGCGAAGCGGTCCTCGCGGAGGTGAAAAAGCACCTCATCCCGCAATACGGGCTGAGCGTGTCGCTCATGCTCGACTCCAACGGCTCGAACACGACCGCCGCCGCCGCGGTTCGCGCCGCTGGCCGGCACCTCGACCTGGGTAATGCCAAATCGCTGGTTCTGGGCGGCACCGGGCCGGTGGGTCAGCGGGTCGTGCGGCTCCTGGCGAAGGCCGGCGGGCACGTGCGCGTCGGGTCGCGGCAGAAGGACAAGGCCGAGGGCGTGTGCGCGGCGATCCGGGCGCACGTCCCCGGGGCGAAGGTCGAGGCCGTCGGGGTGTCGTCGAGTGCGGACGCGCCGCAGGCACTCGCGGACCGGAGCCTGGTCATCGCCGCGGGCGCCGCGGGCGCGGTGCTGTTGCCGCGGAAGCTCCGCGCGGACGTGCTGTCGATCCGCGTGCTGATCGACCTCAACGGTGTCCCGCCGGCGGGGATCGAGGGCGTCGAACTCAACGACAAGGGGGCCGACCGCAACGGCATCGTCCGCTACGGCGCGCTGGGCGTCGGCGGGACGAAGATGAAGGTCCACAAGGCCGCGCTGGCGAAACTGTTCGAGTCGAACAACGCGGTGCTGGACGTCGAAGAGATCTACAACCTCGCGTTACAACTTCCGTGAGCGGTTCGACTTGACCGCGCCGGGCCGATTCCGCATCATCCGCCGCCCCGACTTACCCGGAGCGGACGATGCGCCTACCGAAGATCGCGTTGACGTTATTTACCCTCTTCAGCCTTCCGGCGGCCGCGCCCGCCGGGCCGATCGAGTTCCGGCTCACCTCGCGCGGGTTCTGGATCGAACCGGGCCAGCCGATGCTGCGGGACGCGCTGTTCCCGACGTTCGAGGGCGGCGCGTTCGCGGTTGATCCGGCGACCGGGCAGGCCGCGATGGTCGGCCCGCTGGTCGATTTCTTCCCCGCCGTGCTGCCGCACCCGCGGCCCGAAGACCTCAACCCCGAAGGCGCCTCGATCTGGCGCAACAAGGGAAACTTCCGCCTCGACTTCACACTGATCGACGTCGAATCCGGCAACGGGACGGACCTGTCGATGTGGGGCCGCGCGCACGGGGAGGTGACCTACTCCAACGGCCAGTGGATGTACGGCGGCGTGACGTACTGGTTCGGCGACGGCCCGCAGTACCACACCATCAGCGGGAAGGAGTACGTGTTGTGGGGGCAGCAGCGGTTCACCGGCGAGCGCCCGGTGCTGTCGGTGTGGGTGGGCGACAACCCGCCGTTCCCATGGGTGCCGGAACCGACCACGTTCGCGCTGGCGGCCCTGGGCCTCGCCCCGCTCGCCCTGCGCCGGTTGCGGCGCAGTTATCTCGCTTCCGCCGCGCGCTGTTCGACCACGTCCACGAGCAGCGGGTGACGGCCCAGCGGCTCCGCGAGTACGAACCGCACGTGCGGGAACCGCGCCGCGAGCGCGGCCCGGGCCGCGGTCAGGTCTTCGACCACGTGAACGCCCGGCGAGAGGAAGTACGGCACCAGGATCACTTCGGTTACGCCGGCGGCGACACACTGAACGCCGCCGGTTTCGATGTTTGGCTCGGCCAATTCCAGGTACGACACGCCCACGATCGGATATCGCCCTCGCTCGCGCAGCGCGGAGGCGACGAACTCCAGATCCGCGTTCGCCTCGGGTCGGCGGCTGCCGTGGGCGATCAGAAGAAGTGCGGTTGTACCCATCAGTGAACCTGTTAGCCGCGAGCCGAAGGCGAGCGAGACCCGTCTGCCTATAGTATCGTCATGATCGGTGCGCGGGTCGGGAACTGGTACGTCGAGGCGGAGATCGGGCGCGGGCCGCTCGGCGTGGTGTACCGCGCACGCGCCTACGACGACCCCGACCAGCGCGCCGCCGTCAAGGTGTTCACCGAGGCCCGCGACCCGGCCGCGGTGCAGCGGTTCAACGCCGAGTTGCTCCCGCTCCAGCGGCTCGACCACGCGAACATCGTCAAGGTGCTCGACTCCGGCATCCACGGCGGGTTGGCGTTCGTCGCCTCGGAGCTGATCGACGGTACGGACGGGGCGAAGCTCCTGGAGGGCGGCCGGCGACCCTGGCGCGAGGTACTCAACGTCGCGGTGCAGGCGGCCCGCGCCCTCAAGCACGCGCACAACCGCAACGTCCTCCACCGCGACCTCAAGCCGGCCCACTTCCTCCTTGCCGCCGATGGCACACTCAAGATCCTGGCGTTCGGGATCGCGAAGGTGTTCCCGCCCGTGCCGTCGCACACGCCGGCGATCGGATCGAGCGCGTACCTGCCGCCCGAAACCGCCAGCGGCAAACCGCTCACGCGCCGCAGTGATTTGTACTCGCTCGGCGGGGTCCTCTATACTCTCGTGACCGGGCGCCCACCGTTCGCGGCCGGGTCGATCGTCGAATTGATGCACAAGCAGTGCTACACGCTGCCGGAGCGCCCGGCGAACCTCGTCCCCGACCTGCCGCCGGAGTTCGATGAGTTCATTTGTACATTGTTAGACAAGAATCCGGCACGGCGGCCCGGCACCGCGGCGGCCGTGATCGAGGAACTGGAGCGCCTGCGGGGGAAGCTCGAACGCAAGGGCGAAAAGCTCGCGTGGCCCGCGAAGCTGACACCCGACACGGCCGAAACCCCCGCCCTGCCCACCGCGCTCGCCGGGGTGCCCGAGGGGCGCGAGCCGGAACCGGAACCCCGGCCGCTCTTGAAGCGTCCACTGGTTGTGGTGCCGCTGTTCCTGATCGCGGTGACGGCGCTCGTGCTGCCGTTCGCGTGGCCCACGAAATCGGCCGACGAACTGTTCGCGGCGGCACAACCGCTGTTGGCGTCGGAGAACCCGGACGACTGGGATGAGGCGATCGAGAAATACCTCGACCCGCTTGCGCGGAAGTACCCGGACCGGTACAAGGAAGAGATCGCGGTGGCCCGCGCGAAGGCCCGCGACATGCGCGAGCTGCGCCGCGCGGTGGCCGAGGGCGCCAGGCCCGACCCGCGGTCCGCGGCCGAGCGGGCGTACCTGCGGGGCTTGCGCCTGGCGCGCGACGGCGAACCCGCCGAGGCCCGGGCCACATGGGAAGGCCTGATCGCGACGTTCGGGGCCAACGAAGCGGACCGCCGGTGGGTCGAACTGGCCCGCGCCGGCCTGAAGATGCTGCGATAATCAGTGGTCAGGAAGCAGGGAAGACGGGATCGAATCACCTGTCTTTGCTGTCTGCGGTCTTTGCCTGTTTCCTGCTTCCTGACCACTGTTCCCTGCTTCCTGATCTCTGGGCTGCTATGGCTACTGCCGCTACGACCGCGCTGGACTACTGCACGCTCATCGTCAAGAGCCGGCTCTTGACGACGGAGGAGGTGGACGCGCTGTACCGGAAGTGGAAGGAGGAGCGGCCCGGCAGCGACACCCGCGTGGACTCGTTCCGCCGGTTCCTCATCGCCAGGCGCGCGCTGACCGATTACCAGGCCGCGCTCATCCAGCGGGGCCGGTCGGACGGGTTCTTCCTCGGCGGCTACAAGATCCTCGACCAGATCGGCAAGGGCCAGATGGGCGGCGTGTACAAGGCCGTTCACAACTTCGGCCAGCTCGTCGCGCTGAAGATCCTGCCGGCGTCGCGGGCCAAGAACACGCACACGCTGGGCCGGTTCCAGCGCGAGGCCCGGCTGCTCACCCAGCTCGACCACCCCAACGTGGTCCGCGCCTACCAGGTCGGCGAGGGCGGCGGGGTCCATTACATCGTGATGGAGTACCTGGAGGGCGAGACGCTCGACGAGGTGCTCGACCGGCGGTCGCGGTTGCCCGTTGCGGAGGCCGTGCGGCTCGTCCGTCAGGCGCTCGACGGGCTCCAGCACCTGCACGAGCGCCGCGTGGTTCACCGCGACGTGAAGCCGTCGAACCTGATGCTGGTCCCGGGGCCGGTCGAGGGGAAGCCGGACACGACCGGGGAGGCCACGGTCAAGATCCTCGACATCGGGCTGGGCCGCGAACTGTTCGACGAGGACGCCCCGGAGGCCGCGATCGAGACCCAGCTCACGCAGGAGGGATCGGTACTGGGCACGCCGGATTACCTGGCCCCGGAGCAGGCGAAGGACGCGCGCTCGGCCGACATTCGGTCGGACATTTACAGCGTCGGGTGCGTGCTGTACCACTGCCTCGCCGGGCGCCCGCCGTTTCCCGAACCGAACATCATGGCCCAGATGCTTAAGCACGCCACCGAGACCCCCGCGCCGCTCGGGCTACTGGTGGAGGGCGGTGTGCCGGCCGGGTTCCAGGCAGTGGTGGATCGGTTCCTCTCCAAGAAGCCCGAGGACCGGTATCAGACGCCGGTGGAGGCGGCCGAGGCGCTCCAGCCGTTCGCGTCCGGCGGCGCCCCGGTCGTCGGGTCGCGGATGGTGCCCGCGTTCAAGGACTGGCTGGAGAGCGAATCGCAGTTGGAGATGCCCAAGCCGCCGCCCGCCGGTACGAAGCCGCAACCGCTCCCGCAACCGCTCAAGCCGGTCGCGCCCGCGGACGCAACGGTGGTGGCGCCCCGACCCGCATCCGTGAAGCCCGCAGCGGCGACCGTCACGACGCGGGCCGTGCCGGTTCCGGCACCGCAAGTGGTTCCGCTCCCGCTGCCTGACCCGGAGCCGGCGGCCGATGAAGTGGACGTGGAACTGGTGACGGAACTGGTGCCAGGCCCGCTCCCGATCTCGGTGCCGGTTCGCGCCGCACCGCCGGAGCGCCCGCTGTGGCCCCCGGACCGGCGCGACTGGATCATGCTCGCGGCCGGGGCCACCGGCGTGCTGTCGGCGGTCGGCCTCGGTTACGGACTGGCCCGGTTGCTCCGCCGGCGCCCGGAGGGGGAAGAGTGAGCGAGCAGGAGTGAGCGAGCAGGAGTCAGGAGTCAGGAAACAGCGGACAGCGGACAGCGAGCAGCGGACAGGAGACAGAAGGCACTGTTTTGAGCCCCGGAGGGGCGCTTGATGGTAGCCAGGGGTGGAGTGCGGATCGAAGATCCCGCGCAACCCCTGGAATATACGCGGAAAATGAATCGAAGCCCTGGAAGGGCGACGGAACCGCGGGAGAAGGTCTCCGTCGCCCTTCCAGGGCTTCAATCTGTTTCGTCCACGTTCCCAGGGGTTGCGCTCGCCTTCGGCTCGCTTCACCCCTGGCTACCCGCCGGCGCCGCTCCGCGGCTGAAACCACGGCCCGTTGTGTCTTGCTTCCTGACTCCTGCTTCCTGACTCCTGCTTCCTGACTCCTGCCCCTGTTCCCTGACTCCTACCCCGGCGGTGGCGCCAGCAGATCCATCTCTTCTTCGATCTTCAGCCAGAGTTCATCGACTGCGAACCCGGTCGGCGCGGGGCCGAGCAGGGTGCCCCACGTGGTCTTTTGGTCGGCCGTCAGCGTCGCTTCCAGTTCCTTGAGTTGGGTCTTGCGGAACTCGAACAGACGGGCCTTGCGCTTGTCGTCGTTATCGTCGCCCGCGCCGTCGATGAACCGCTCGATCTCTTCCTTCATCTGCTCCGCGACCTCGACCGCTTTCTTCTTCTGCGCGTCGGTCAGGGCGAGCGCCTTCGCAACCGCGGGGTCGGCGAACGCGGTCGGCCCGCGAACCCACAGGTCGAGCTGCCGCAACCGCCCGCGCTGCGGTGCGGTCAGCGCCTTCGCGGCAGTCTCCGCGAGTACCTTGTCGGTCTTCTTTTGGTATTCCTTGCTGAGCTTGTCGAACTCCTCTTCGTTGAAGTTGGGCATCCGCACCAGCTCGTTGATCTTCTTCTCGTGTTCGTCGTCGAGGTCGGCCAGTTCGTCAACGATCCGAATCCGCTGCTCGGCGGAGAGCTTGAGTTCCTTCTGCACCTTGCGGTGCTGGAGCAACCGGCTGGCGGACGCGGGCACCGAGTCGTCCGCTTTCGGCGTCGGCGGGACCGGCGCGGCGCACGCCCGACCGTTCCAGGCGTGTTCGGGCATCGCCCAACACGAGCTGAGGACGACGACCAGAAACGGAATCGCGCGGCGAGACATGGCAATCACCCGGAGCTTGTGGTGAAGTGATCGGGGTAATATGAACTCAATTTACCGTAGTCCGTTGGCCCGTACCACCGGCAAACTCTCATGATTCTCCACGGCCGACATTACGCCACCGGGCGCCCGATCGCGGTCACGGTCGAATCCGGGCACATCACCCTGATCGCCGATTCCGACCAGAACCCGAGCGCGTGGCTCGCGCCGGCGTTCTTCGATCCGCAGATCAACGGCTGTCTGGGCATCAGCTTCAACTCACCGACGTTGACGCCCGACGAGGTGCGGAAAGTGTCCGACGTGTGCCGCGAACACGGGATCGGCGCGTTTTGCCCGACGCTCATCACCAACGGCTTCGACGCTCTGCGGCACGGGTTCGTTACGCTGTCGAAGGCGCTCCACGCAGACGCGGAACTCGCCCGCCGGATGCCGTGTTTCCACCTCGAAGGGCCGTACCTGTCGGGCGAGGACGGCCCGCGCGGCGCGCACCCGAAGGAACACGCCCGCGACCCGAACTGGGACGAGTTCCAGCGCCTTCAGGACGCCGCCGGCGGGCGCATTCGGATGGTCACGGTTGCCCCCGAGCGTACCGGGGCGCTCGCGTTCATTGAAAAACTCACCGCAACGGGCGTGGTGGTCGCGATCGGTCACACCGCGGCGACCGGCGCGCAGATCCGCGCCGCGGTGCGCGCCGGAGCGAAGACGAGTACACACCTGGGCAACGGGTGTCACGCGACGCTCCCGCGGCACGACAACTACGTGTGGGAGCAACTTGCCTGCGACGACCTCCAGGCGAGCATCATCACCGACGGGCACCACCTCCCGGCAACGCTGGTGAAGTGCATCGTGCGCGTGAAGGGTATCAGTCGATTGCTCATCACCTCGGACGCGAGCAGCCTCGCGGGTCTGCCGCCGGGGAAGTACCGCGCGTGGGACACCGATCTGGAAGTGCTGCCGTCGGGGAAGGTGGTGGTGAGCGGCACGCCGTTCCTCGCGGGCAGCGGGCACTTCACCGATGTTTGCGTGGCGAACGTGATCCGCATGACCGGCGTGAACTTGGCAGAGGCGATTGACCTGGCGTCCGCGCGCCCGCGTCAGTTGCTCGGTCTGCCGGTCACGACGATTGAAGTCGGCCAGCCCGCCGATTTGGTGCAGTTCGATTGGGAAGAGGTCGGCGACTTGAAGGTGCGCGCGGTGCTCCCCTGACACTGCTCGCTGTTACGCTGAATCACCCGAACGAGGACGGCGCATGAGTGTTGCCCGCCGGTCGGTCGCGTGATCGAGTGCCGCAAGGTCGAATCCCCATCGGGCTTTTTGGGCCTGCCGTACACCGTTCGCGGTGTCGAAACAACGATCGGACCGCCTGATACATGAACCCGCCGACGGTGTCGCATCCTCCAACAGTAGGTAGCCCCTCCGTTTGAGGATCCCACCGTGATCCACGTCCAATTACCCCAGCCGAGGCTGACCGCCTCGACACCCTGTTCCGCTCGACCGACGACCTCAAATTCCTGCTGTGAATTCAAGGACTGCAAGCTGCGTCTGGATGGGATCGATCAACCGCGCTTCAGTGACTGCACATTTCATGGATCTGGAGTCGTGTTTGGCACTCTCCCAAACTGGGCGAACTCCGTCAACCCGTTGCAGGGGCCGGCTGGCGTCTTGTCCGTTCCCGGGTTCGTCTGGGATTTTGCCGGATTGGTCCGTGACGGTGCTGAGGTCGAGGTTGCCGGACGCAAATGGACATTAAGTTGGAACAGCCTGGCGCTGTGTGCAGAGGTCTTCAATCGACTACCACACAAAATCAGCAAGAGAGATTTCGCGAAGGCGCCTTTCGTGATGTCCTCGCCCGTATCTTGCCGAAACTTGTGAAAGCCAAATGGATAGAGGAAGACACGTCATGGTCAGGCCATCAGTTCTCACTCACTGCGAAGGCACGCACGACAGTGGGCAAACTGAAAACCGATCCGTTTGCCGTTCAAGCTGAATTCGTTGAATTTGCGTGAGCAGGTTTAGCGATGCCACGTCGCCGAGATTGTCCCCGCGCAAGCCTCCCCAAGTAGACAGAAGAGCCGATGGGTGCAAATACAGAAAGCCCGCCACAGGCGAGCTTTCGCACGTCGCGCGTGAAGTGACCTACTTCGTGACGGCGCGGGTCCGCTTCACCAGCCGCGACTTCAGCCGGGCGGCCTTGTTCGGGTGGATGTAGCCCTTCGTCGCGGCGCGGTCGAGCATCTCCTGCGTCTTCTTCACGTCGGCCGGGGCCTTCGCGGTCGCTTCGGAGAGATCGGCCTTCGCCTTCGTGGTGTCGGTGTCGGGCTTGGCGTTCGCGATCGCGGCCTTCGACGACTCGACCTTCGCGAGCGTCTCGGCGACGTCGCGCCGCTGGAGCTTGATCTTCTTGGCCATCGCGCGGTTCTGGCGCCGGCGCTTCTCGGTCTTGCGGAGCCGCTTCCACGCGCTCGGTGTGTGAGGCATTGGGGTTCTCGGAGTGGGTCGGTATCGGGTTACTATTTGTGATTGATGATTTGTGATTGATGATTGAAAGACAGGGTTGTGCCTTCCAATCATCAATCACAAATCATCAATCGAAAATTCTACAGGGCCACGGCGCCGACCTTGAACCGGACGAACCGCACCGGCTCCAGCCCGGCCTTCTTCAGGGCCGCGCCGACGGTCGTCTTGGGGTACTTGATGTCGTTCGCCATCTGTTGTTCGCTCAGCACGTACTCGCTCAACCGCTTGGACAGCTTGTCCGCGGTGATCTTTTCGAGGATGTTCGCGGGCTTCTTAGCCATCTCGGGGGCGTCCATCTCCGTCTTGACCGCGGCCTTCTCCTTGTCCATCTGCTCGGCCGGCACGTCCGCGGGGCCGGCGTGCGGCGGGTTCAGCGCCGCGATGTGGGCGGCCACGTCGCGGAGCAACTCGTCGGTGTTGGCCGCCGCAGTTCCCTTGCACTCCACCAGTACGCCGACCGTGCCGTCGTGGTGGATGTAGCTGCCGTACACGCCGCCGGCGAGCCGCTGGAACTTCTGGAGGATCATCTTCTCGCGGATCACGCCGACCGTGTCGTTGATCCGGTCCTGCACCGTCCCCTTGCCGTACGGCTCGACGAGAACGGCCGGCACGTCGGCAGCCTTGCTGGAGGCGACGAACTTCGCCAGATCGGCCGCCAGCGCAATGAACTGGTCGCTCTTGGCCGACGGGGCGCTCTCGCACCGCATCTCAACGATCGCGGCCACCTTCGCCGCGTTGTCGTAGAAGACGCCGATACGGCCTTCGGCGGTCTCGTTGCCCTCGCGCTTCGCCTGCATCTTGCTGTTGAGCGACTTCAGGTAGTCGATCGCCTTGTCCATGTCGCCTTCGTTCAGGTCGAGCGCCTGCTTGCACAGGCCCATCGGCTGATCGGTGCGGTCGCGCAGTTGCTTCACCAGTTGCGGGGTCACGGCCGGCATAACTGCCTCCAAAGTTCCATGTTCCAGAAGTTCCACGTTCCAAGTTATCCACGATTCCCGTCGCCGTCCGCCGCGCGTCCGTACACGCGGCGTCTTCAACTTGGAACTCTGGAACTTGGAACTTGGAACTAACTAATTAGACAGCTCCGGCCGGGGCGGGGTTCGTCTCCGGGATCGCTGCGGCCCCCGGCGCCGGTGGCTTGGGCGGCTGGCGCTTCAGTTGGCCCTGTTGCTCCGGCGGCAGCGCGGCGCGCCCCTCGAGGCACG
>CAZBXY010000108.1:0-22977 GCA_964495365.1 uncultured Frigoriglobus sp.
CCTTGCCGTCGGGGCCGGCCTGCGCGCCGGCGAGTACGACCAGCTTGCCCTTCTTGCCGTCGGGCCGGGGCTCGCTCATGAACTTGCGGATCGCCTCGACCCCGTTGGGCGGCAGCGGCGCGGTCGGGTCGGCGACCACCACCACCGCGGCGTCGTCGGGCACCTTCGCCGTCCCGGCCACCTCGAAGTTCAGCTCGGCCACGTCGAAGTAGTTCTTCTCCAGGTAGCTCCGCAGGCTGGCGGCGCTGCGCCGGGGGTTCGCCCCGCGCCGCGCGGCGCCGAGGGTCAGCTCACCCGACGACTGGGTGAAGTACACCTTCGGCTTCTGCTTGTTCTCGGCCAAAAACATCAGCTCGCGGAGCAGCTTCGGTTCGCCGTTGAACGCGAGGGTCGGGCGCCCGTCCGGCCCGGACGTGGTCTCCTCGAACTCGTCGGAACGGATGAACGAGTGCCGCTTGCGCTCGCCGGTGTCCTCGCCGGCGACCAGGAGCACCCCCTCGCGGCTCATCTCGGCCAGCGGGTAGTCGGTCTTCAGTTTGGCGATGTCGGTCTTGTTCAGCGCGGGGCTGAGGAACGTTACCTGAAACTTCGACGGGTTGGTGTCGCGGCAGTTCTCCAGCATCCGCTTCAGGTCCGCCGTCACCAGGTCGCCGCTCTCCTGGAAGATGGCGTAGACGTGAACCGGCTGGTCGAGGGACTTGAGTACCTGCTCCGTTTGCGGGCTGAGCGTGTAGAACCCGGTACTGGTCGTGTCCAGCTTGTTCGGCACCCGCATGGCGACGACCGCGTTGGCGATGACCAGGACGACGAACAGGATGAGGACCGTCAGCCCGAAGTTGGACCCGTACACGAGCCGGCGGATCAGGGTGTTGTTCCGCTCCTCGGCGCGGGCTGGCTGGATCGCGGCGAACACGATCCCGCCGCCGGCGACGATCATGAGCAGCGGGATCAGCACCCACCGGGCCTCCTTTAGCTCGCCCTTGTCGAGCCACTTCATCAGGCTGTCGCTCCACCGGTAGAAGAACCAGATCCCGACGAGCAACAGGATCACGCCGAGCAGCCCGCCGACGGCCAGGAGCAGGACCCGGGCCTCACGCCGCTGGAGCGCCTCGGTGGGTTTGGGCAGCCCGACGACCAAAAGCGCGGCCCCGCCCCCGAGGATCAACAGGCCCAGGACGCACCCGAACGCGCCGATCACGTAATCGTACCGGTTCGGCTGGGTGACCTCGGAGCCGTCCACCTTCAGCCCCTTGAGCATGTCGTCCGGGCTGTCCTTGCCGTCCTTGTCGGTGGCCGTCGAGGGCGCGGTCGCGGCCAGTTGCTGGCTCTTGACCCCCAGCATCACGGCGGCGATCAGGAAGAGGGCGGCGAGCGCGGTCAGCCCGAACCCGACGTTCTGGCGCTGGGTGCGGATCAGCTCGACCACCGGCGCGAAGGTGTCCGGGGCGGGCGCGTTCGGCGGCGGGGTCGGCGTTGGGGTCGGGTCCATGATTAAGCCACCGGATGTTTCGAGTGCGATCGATGTTGAGCGGCCGCCCCGGAGGGCCGCGCGCCCGTCAGCTCCAGCGCCGGGTTTCCAGCACCTTGATCGTCAGGAACAGGAAGAAGACGCCCAGCGACGCCCACAGGATCGCGTCCCGGACGGGCAGTTGGCCGCCGAGGGACTGGATCCACAGGGTGAGGAACGCGAACTTGTCCAGGAACGCCTGGAGCGCCGAACCCAACCCGAGTTCCATCCGGCGGGACAGGTAGCACGCGACGAAGAAGGTCATGACGCCGGCGGTCAGGGTGGCGGCGACGATCTGGTCGCGGACCAGCGACGACAGGAACATTCCGATGGCGACGAACGCCACCCCGGTCGCGCCCAGGGCCAGGTAGAACCCGAGCAGCGGGCGGTAGTCGAACGGGCTGCCGCCCTCCATCCGCAGCGCCACCAGCAAGAGCGCCGAGGGCAGCCAGCAGAGCATGAAGAACAGCCAGGTGGCGAAGAACTTGCTCAGCACCACCACCCACTCGCCCACCGGGGCGGTGAGCATCACCTCCAGCGTCCCGGTCCGCTTCTCCTCGGCGAACAGCCGCATGGTCAGGAGCGGGACCAGGATGATGAGGGCGAACACCGGGAAGATGGCGACGAAGTAGAACCGAACGATCGGCTCCGGCGCCGCGCCGCGCCCGCCGGCCGACCGGCCGATCAGCTCGTCGACGAAGAACAGGTACGACAGCCACTGCATCAGCACCATGCCCAGCAGCACCAGGTAGCCGACCGGCGAGAGGAAGTACGAGGCCAGCTCGCGCCGGGTGAGGGTGACGAACAGGTTGTCCGAGCAGATCCCCAGTGCCACCGCGAGGTACGCCAGCCCCAGCCCGCCGAGGATGAGACCCCCGGGCACCAGGACCGGCCGCGGCGAGGTGGTCACCTGCGTGCCGAGGCTGGCGGCCACGAACACCCCGGCCCCGATCAGCCCGATCGCGACCAATACCGCCCGTAGCCAGACCGGGAACTTGCCCAGCGCGCCAGCCGCGCCCACCGCCAGGAACGTGAGGACCACCAGCACGCGCCCGGCCACCCGCCAGGGGTCGAGCGACTGGTCCGCTTTCCGCAGCACCGCCGGGCCTTCATACAGGACGGTGGGGAACACGGACTGGCCGAACGCGTAGAACGCGACCGCCGCGCCCACCGCGCCCAGCGCGCAGGCGACCGTGAACCCCAGCCCGTCGGCGGTTTCCACCTGACCCAGGTACGCGCAGACGAACCCCAGCCCCAACAGCGCCAGCGCGATGCCCTTGCCGGTGAGGAAGTCGGGGTCGCGCTGGCCGTAGAACACCCCGTAGAGCACGACCCCGACGCACAGCACCGACCCGACGCCGAGCAGCGCGTAGGTGACGATGTTCCGCAGGAACTCGTCGGTCTCGTGCCGGGTGAACGGCACCGCGAACAAGAGCCCCACCAGCCCGGCCCCGACGCCCCACGGGAGCAGGTAGTAGCCCATCGTCTTGCTGGCCGCGTCGAACGGGCCGGGCAGGATCCCCGACACGATGGCCAGCAGCAGCAGGCCGACGGACAGCCCGCCGTACATGCGCCGGACCTCTTGCTCGCCGTCGCTGACCGCGTGGTAAAGCATCAGCGCCAGGCCCACGCCGGCCGACAGCATCCCGAACCACTCGGGCACCCACCGCGGGGCGATGGCCCGCGTGGTGACGACGACGACCGTGCCGAGGACGAACGCGAACAGGCCGAGGAACCCGACGATGCGGGCGAGGGCCGGCCCCTCGACGAACACCGCCGACGGGGCGGTCTCGACCGCGCCCGTGTGCAGGGGCGGCGCCAGCGCGTCGCCCGCCGGCGGGGTCGGATCGGTTGTCGGTGGGGGAATCGTGCTCATGGTGTTCGTGTTATTGGTTTTGGCGAACCCCGACCGCGAGGTCGGGGGGGTCGCACCCGGCGTTGAGTATCGCACCCGGCGTTGGGTGTCGCACCCGGCATTGAGTATCGCACACCCCCGACCTCGCGGTCGGGGTTCGCCATCTACGCCGCGGGCGGATGCGTCGGTTCGAGCGGCGGCAGCGAGGGCGCCGGGGCCGGTTCGGGCGCGGGAGCCACCGCGGGTGCCGGCGCCGGGGCGTAGCGGTTGCGGACCACCTCGTTGAACAGCGCGTCGAGATCGACCCGGCGCAGCCCGAGCCGCCGGACGCCCCAGCCCTTGGCGATCAACTTCGCCGCCAGCGCCTCGCGCGGGTCTTTCCCGTCCTTCGCCCGCACCTCGAACCCGATCAGGTCGCCGTCGTGCGACTTGGTTTCCACCGAGGACAGGTCGGATTGCAGCTTCAGGAACGCGGTGATTACGTCGGCCGGTCCGCGCACCTCGATCACGTAACTCGGCTCGCGGGCCTCGATCGCCTTCATCGTCTCGTCGAGCTTGATCCGGCCCTTGTCGATAATGATGACCCGCTCGCACACCTTCTCGACTTCCGGCAAAATGTGCGTCGAGAGCAACACGGTGTGTGCCCCGCGGAGGTCGCGGATGGTGGCGAGCGTCTCGTTGATCTGCACCGGGTCCAGACCGCTGGTCGGTTCGTCGAGGATGAGAATGGGCGGGTCGGCGAGCATCGCGTCGGCCAGCCCTACGCGCTGCCGGTAGCCCTTCGAGAGCGTGCTGAGCAACCGCGTCTGCACTTCCTTGATCTGGCACTTGCCGAGGCAGTAGTCGATGCGGGCGGTGCGCCCGGAGCGATCGACGCCCTTGATGCGGGCGCGGTACGAGAGGTACTCGCGGACCCGCATTTCGGGGTACACCGGCACGCTCTCGGGCAGGTAGCCGATCCGCCGGCGGACCTCCATCGACTGGTACATCACGTCGAAGCCCGCGAGCCACGCGAAGCCGCTGGAGGCGGGGAGCCAGGTGGTCAGGATGCGCATGCAGGTGGACTTGCCGGCGCCGTTGGGGCCGAGGAAGCCCACCAGTTCGCCGGGCTGCACCTGAAACGACACGTCGTCCACGGCCAGCACGGGGCCGTAGTTCTTGGTGAGGTTTTGAACGTTGATCGCGGGCGTCGCCATGTGTTCGACCGTGGGTGTCTGTCTCAGATGCACAACGTGAGGCGCTCGCGCCGATGGGACGAGGCATGATGATAGGGCGCGGGACTCACGCGACAAGTTGGTAGAATCCAGTTAGCCGCCAGAAGCGAAAGACCCAGTGCCGCTACCTCATATTGCCCGGAGGTCGCCCCGTGAACGACCCGAACCGCACCGGTGCACACGAACCCGACCCGGACATCACGCAGATTCGGCCGCAAGACGCCGCGGCGCCGGTCGGGGGCGTCGCGGTGGCCGGGTTCGAGATCGAAAGCACGCTCGGCCGCGGCGGGATGGGCGTCGTGTACAAGGCCAAGCAGACCGGCCTGAATCGCGTTGTCGCGCTGAAGATGCTGCTGGCCGGGCAGTTCGCTGACCCGAACCTGCGTGCCCGCTTCCTGCTCGAAGCCGAATCGGTCGCGGCTCTGGAGCATCCCGGCATCGTGAAGGTGTACACCGTCGATCAGACGGCCGACGGCCATCCGTACCTGGCGATGGAGTTCGTGCCCGGCGGGACGCTTGCCGACCGCATCAAGGCCAACGGCCCACTACCCGCGACCGCCGCGACCGAACTCCTGGCGAAGCTGGCCGACGCGGTGGCCCACGCGCACAGCCGCGGGGTCGTTCACCGCGACATCAAGCCGCTGAACGTCCTCCTGACGGCCGAGGGCGAACCGCGGCTGACCGACTTCGGGCTAGCCAAAGTCGGCCGCGCCGAGCAAAACCTGAGCGTGACGGGACAGGTCTTGGGCACGCCGGCGTACATGGCGCCGGAACAGGCCGCGGGGAAGGTCCGCGAGGTCGGCACCGCGGCCGACGTGTACGCGCTGGGCGCGGTCCTCTACGACGTGCTCACCGGTCGCCCGCCGTTTTCGGGCGATTCGCAGGCGGTCACGCTCCACAAGGTGATCAATGAGGAACCGCTGCGCCCGCGGAAGCACAACCCCGCGATCCCGCACGACCTGGAAACGATCTGCCTGAAGTGCCTGGAAAAAGACCCCGCGAAGCGCTACCCCACGGCCCAGGCTCTCGCCGCCGACCTCCTACGCTACCTCCGCAACGAACCGATCAGCGTTCGACCCGCCGGCGCGCTCGAACGCGGCTACAAGTGGGTGAAGCGGAACAAGGTCGTCGCCGGCGCAATGGCCGCGGTGTCGCTGGCGCTGCTGGTGGGTGCGAGTGTTTCGCTCGGCTTTGGGCTGGAAGCGAACAAGCAAGCGAAGGAAGCGAAGAAGAAAAAGCAGGAAGCCGATAGTGCGAACGCACTCTCACAGCAGAACGAAAGCATCGCGAAGCGCGAGAAGCAAGATGCGATCAAGGCGCGGAACGAGCTTCAGGTTACTTTGGCGCGGTTGCTGCTGGCACCCCTCTCGGCAGACCCTAGCGTCAAGCGGGTGACACCGTACGAGGAGAACGCGCTCTGGCAACTCACAGAGATGCAGGGCACGACCATCGGCCCGGTGTTTCTGGACGAGGCGACCCGGACGGCCCTGACCAGGATGCAGTTAGCGAACCGCGCCTCACTGGCTTTGCACGCCGCGATCGGCCTCGACCGCTTGCGGATCGACGCGACCAACCAACTCCTCGGCTCGCGGCTGAGTGAAGCACGTAACCAAGAGGACAAGGGAGTCGCGCTGGCGCGAGTCATCGCTCAGGCGGATTTCACCTCACCAACTGTGTCAAAAGCGGCTGCGCTCGTCCTCGCCGAGGCGTGTGACAACGAACGGGATGAGTACACGCACCGATTTCGGGCGAGTGAATTGGTGTTAACAGCGCAGCGGTTGGAACCGGATCAGGCGGCTCAACTCTGTGCGAGGGTTGCCCCTCGGCTGATCGATACCGTCACTTCGCGAACCGACTACCCGGATTGGACACCCGATCGATATGACACCGCGCAGGTTCTCGCCGAAGTTGCCCGGCAAATGAAGCCCGCTGAAGCCGCGAGACTTCTCGTCGAAGCAATCGATAAGACGGAAGATCCGAGCATTCGTAGTAAACTGGCGGACATCCTATCCCAGGTTGCCCGGCGGATGGAACCGAACGAGGCGGCCGAGGTGTGTGCCCGGGTTGCCCGGCACTTGGTCAGGGCGCTCAACACAAAATTCGAGAGGAAGCCGCCCACCGGATTCCGCTCCGAACTGGCGGAGAGCCTCTCTCGGCTGACTTGGCAAATGAAGCCTGTGGCCGCCGCCCGGTCGCTGGTCGAAGTGTTGGAGATCGAGAAGGATGAACCCGTTGCCCGGCGGTTGGCGGTGGCCCTTTCCGAGGTGGCGAATCGGATGGAACTGTCCGAAGCAAGCAGGGTCTGCGCCCCGGTCGCCCGAATCCTGCCCGACCTGCTCGACAAACATAAAGCCGAATTTCGACGCGACGCGTCCGCGGACGATCCGCCTCGGGTGATGGGACGGGAAGCAGCGGTCAAAGAAGCCCAACGCCTGATCGCTGAAATCATCGACTCTGCTGACACGGGGGTGACACGAGGGGGGCAACCGTTCGACCCACTCGGCTGCGCTGAGCGCCTGGTCGTGGTTGCCGGACAAATGGAACCGGCCCTTGGGGAGGAGACGCGCGTCCGGGCCGCTTGCCTGCTCTTCCGGGCGATTCCCGAGCAGCCGTTCGCCGGCAATCGGCAATACTACGCGGCCGGGCTCAGAATACTGACCGTTGGGCTCCCATTCAGCACCGTTAACCGCTCCGGTTGCGCCACCTACCTCGCGACCGGCGCCTTCTCCACCCCGCACAACGTCCTTCCTTCGCTGGTGCTGTTGTACCCGCACTTTCAACCGCAGCCGCGACCACTTCCGCCGCAAGCGCTGGTGGAGTTGCTGAAGCACCCGTTCTGCGTCGGGGAGGCGCGGCGGGCCGTGCTCGATGCGCTGGAGTTCACCTACAAGCGACCGTTCAAGGATCAGTGGGAGTTCGTCGAGTACGCCCAGAAGCACCAGCCGCAGCTCGATCTGCTCACCCCGCCCAAGCGACCGGAAGCGCGGCCGTAGGGGTGGCCCGTGTGCCAGTGGCCGCCTTGGCCGCCTTGAGCGAAAACCCCTAGGAAAACGCACTTTTCTCAAGGCGGCCAGTTGGCCGCCTTGGCGGCAAGGCGGCCAACTCGGGGGTCGCACGGGAGCGCCTTCTGAGAATCCGACGCAAACTCTTTCGCAATCGTCACCAGTTCGGTAAACTTTCACTCAGTCCCTCCGCCATGCGCCTCCTGCGAGCCATTTTGTCATGATCCGCACGTCAGGCTGCCTGCTCCTCGCCGCCGCGATGCTCCTGCTGCCCCGGGCCGATTCGCGGTCCGCCGACGAGGCCCCGCCGCCGCGCGAGAAGGTGGAAAAGAAGACGCCGGGGGCGACCGCCCCGCGCCCGCCGGCGAACGCCATGCCGCTGACGAACCTCGCGCCCGCCAAACCGATGTTCGACGCGTGCATCTATCAGTACCGCGTCAGCACCGTTAGCCCCGAGTGTCAGGCGTTCGTGAACCAGGGATTGGGGCAGTACTACTCGTATGTGTGGATGGAAGCGGCCCGCGCCTTCGAGACGGCGCTGAGGTACGATCCCGATTGCGCGTATGCGTGGCTGATGCTCCACCGGTCGCTGGAGAAGTGGGGCCGGCCGGGCGCGGTCGTGCAACCCGGGCCGCTCGTCGCGGTACTTGGAGGCGCGGTGTACGGCAAGTTCCCGAGTCGCATCGGCAAGAACGCCCAGGAATACGCGCTCGACAAGGCCCGCGAACTGATGCCGAAGGCCAACCAGCGCGAACAACTGCTCATTCAAGCCCGGCTGCAAGAACGCGGCATGTGGCCCGGGGTCGGCCCGGACGAGCGGAAGAAGAAGGCCCAGCAGTCGCTCGACGAACTGCTCATGCTCTACGAGGACGACGAGGAGGGCTGGTTCTGGCGGGCACAAGTCGCCGACAACGCCACCGCCGGTGCGGTGTTCTACAAGGCGCTGCTGAAGGTGAACCCGCTCCACCCCGGGGCGAACCACGAGTTCGTCCACTTCTACGAGAACATCCGCCGCCCGGCGCTCGGCTGGCCCTACGCGGAGAACTACATCCGGTCGTCGCCGGGCATCCCGCACGCCTTCCACATGCAGGCGCACCTCGGGATGCGGATCGGCAAGTGGGGCGTCACGAGCGACTGGAGCGCGCGGGCGATCGAACTTCAGGTGGAGTATCACAAGATTCAAGGCGTCACCGCCAGCGAGGACCACCAGTTCAACCACCACATGGAAACGCTGACGCGCAGCCTCGTCCACGACGGCCGGTTCGCGGAGGCGAAGAAGATCAAGGCGCTGGCCGAGAGCCACAAGTACACCTTCCGGCCGGAGTGGATGCGGATGGCGCTGAGTCAGCGCGACTGGGACGAGGCCCAAAAGCAGATCGAGGGGTTCCGCCGGACGGACAAATCGAACGGGGCGTACTACGCGGCGCTCGTGGCGCTCGAACGGGGCGACACCGAGCAAGCCGGGCGCGAGATCGACACGCTCCGTCAGGCGTCGCAAACGCGCAAGAGCGACAAATCGCTCGAGCGCCGCGTATGGGAGGTACAGGGCCGCCACCTGTGCCAGAAGGGCGACGCCGAGGCCGGGCTGAAGTTGCTCAAGCAGGTGGTGAACGCGACCAAGAACGATTTCTACCATCACGCCTGGGGCAACGGCGCGGTGTACATGGAGTCGTGGGGCATCGGCGCGCTGGAGTGCGGAAACGCGGTCGAGGCGGAAGAGGCGTTCCAGGAGGCGCTGGCCCACGACGCCGGGAGCGTCCGCGGGGCGCTGGGGATGTGGGCCTTGTGCGAGCGCCTGGGCCGCGCCGAGGAAGCCGACCGCTACCTGAAGCTCGCGCAGCGGGTCTGGGCGCGGGCCGACCCGAAGGACTTCGCCGGGCTGCAAGCCGACATGGCCCGGCGCGCCGCGAAGATCACGAAATCGATCGCCGCGGCCGGGGAGTGAGAGAAGCACGACATTCCAAGAACGAAATCCGAAAGAAGGCACCAACCACGATGCGCCGCCTGATCTGTTTTTCTCTCACACTCACACTCGCACTCACGCTGTCGGCGGCCGAGCCGCCGACCTCCGGTACGCCCGTCGGCAAGCGGCCGGGGCCGTACAGCTTCCTCGTCGCCACCGGCCCGCAGCGCGGGCAGCAGACGTGCTACATCTGCGAGCAGCACGAGGGCAACAAGCCGGCGGTGGTGGTGTTCGCGCGGAGCACGTCGGACGCGCTCGGCAAGCTGCTCGTGAAGCTCGACGCCGAGGCGATCGCGAACAAGGACAGCGGGTGCAAGGTGTGGATGACGCTCTTGGCGGAGAAGGCCGACCTCGACGCGCTGGCGAAATGGGCGCAGAAGCAGGGCATCAAGAGCGCTCCGGTCGGGGCGTTCGAGGACGCCGACGGCCCGCCGTCGTACAAGCTCCACAAGGACGCGGACGTGACCGTGATCCTGTTCACCAAGCAGAAGGTGGTCGCAAACTTCGCGTTCCGCGCCGGCGAGCTCGACGACAAGGCCATTGCCAACGTGGTGAAGGCGGTACCGCAGATACTGAAGTAGGCGCGCCGTATCCTTTCCGAATGAGCATTTCGCGCTTCCTGCTCCGGCTCGCGCTCGGGCGCCGGCTCCCCACCACCCACGGCGAACTCCGCGTGCGCGGGCCGGCCGCACCGGTCACCATCCGGCGCGACAAGTGGGGCGTCCCGCACATCGCGGCCGAAAGCGAACCGGACGCGTACTTCGCGGTCGGGTTCTGCCAGGGGCAGGACCGCGCCGGGCAGCTCGAAGTGCTGTGGCGGCTCGTCCGCGGGCGGCTCGCGGAGTGGGTCGGGGCCGAAGCGCTCGTCGCGGACCGCGCCAGCCGGCGGATCGGGTTCCGCCGCGCGGCCGAGGCGCAGGTGGCGGTGCTGGCGCCGGACGTGCGAAGCGCGTTCGAGTCGTTCGCCGCCGGCGTGATCGCGGGAGCGACACTCGGGCTGCCGAAGAAGCCGCACGAGTTCGCCATCGTCGGGGGGGAACCGTCGGCGTGGGACGCGGCCGACGTGCTCGGCCTGCTGAAGCTGCAATCGTTCATGCTGCCGTCGAACTGGGACGTCGAACTCGCTCGGCTGCGAATCCTGCTGGCCGACGGCGCGGACGCGCTGGTGGCCCTCGATCCCACAGCAGAAGCCGTTAGCCGCGAGCCGAGGGCGAGCGCGGAAGCGGTGGCGCGCGCCATCGGCTCGCAGCTAACGCAACTGTCAAGCGATTTGAGCGCCCTACAAGCCTACCTGCCGCGCGGCGGCGGATCGAACAACTGGGTGATCGCTGGCTCGCGCACCGTGAGCGGCAAACCGCTCCTGGCGAGTGACCCGCACCTCGCGCCGACGTGCCCGCCGCCGTGGTATCTGGTTCACGTCCGCACGCCGCAGTGGGAAGTGGCCGGGGCCGCACTGGCCGGCGCGCCGGGCGTCGCCATCGGGCACAACGGGTTCGCCGCGTGGGGCGTCACCGCGGGGCTGACCGACAACAGCGACTTCTTCGTGGAGACGCTCGGTCCGGAGGGAAAGTCCGTTCGGCAACCGGACGGCAGCTTCGTTGCGTGCGAGGTGGTGAAGGAAGTCATTCCGGTGAAGGGCGCACCGGACGCGGTGGAAGAGGTGCTCGTCACCCCGCGCGGGCCGATCCTCACGCCCGTCATCCCGAACATGCCGCTCGCGCTTTCACTTTCGGCGATCTGGCTCGATGCCCGCCCGCTCGTCGGGTTCTTCGGCGCGCCGGCGGCGCGCTCGTTCGACGAGTTCCGCCAGCACTTCGCCGCGTGGCCGGCGCTGCCGCTGAACGTGCTCTACGCCGATCAGGGAGGCACGATCGGCTGGCAACTGGTGGGCGAGGTGCCGACGCGGCGCGGCGGAAACGGCTTGCTCCCGCGCCCGGCCGACGCGAGCGACAGTGGGTGGACCGGCACCGTGCCCTTCGAGCAAATGCCGTTCGTGACGAACCCCGAACAGGGATATTTCGCAACCGCGAACGATTCTCCCCAGGAGTCAGAGGTCAGGAGGCAGGAATCAGAAAACGGCCGAGCCGCGACCGGTCTTTCTGACTCCTGTTCTCTGTCTCCTGACCCCTGGCTCGGGGCCGACTTCATCGATCCCTACCGCGCGCGGCGCATCCGCGAGCAGCTCGCCGCGCGCGTGTCCGACTGGGCACCGGCGGACTGCTCCGCGCTTCAAATGGACGTGCAATCGATCCCCTGGCGCGAGATGCGCGACGCGGTGTTGGCGCTCAAGCCGATGGACCCCGACGCCGGCGAGGCGCTCAAACTGCTCGCCGCGTGGGACGGGCGCATCGACGCCGACTCGCCCGAGGCCGCGGTGTTCGAGCTGTTCGTCGCCGAGATGTGCGTGCGCGTCGCGCGGGCCAAAGCGCCCCACTCGTGGCGCTCCGCGATCGGCGAGGGCGGACTGAGCGTCGTCACCACCAACCTGTTCGTGGACCGGCGCGTCGGGCACCTGTTGCGGCTCGTCCGCGAGCAAGGGGGCGGGTGGTTCGCGTCCTGGGCCGAGGAAATGGAATCGGCGCTCGCGGTCGCGGTGAAGACGTTGCGCCGCGAAGCCGGACCGGGGCCGGGGTTCTGGGCGTGGGGCCACTTGCGACAACTGCGGCTCGAGCACCCGCTATTTGGCAAGCACCGGTGGCTGGGGCCGGTGTTCAACCGCGGGCCGATCCCGTGGGGCGGCGACCAGAACACAGTGAGTCAGGCCGCGGCGCAACCCGGGAACCCGATCGGCTTCACGCACAACGTCGCGAACCTGCGGTGCGTGTTCGACCTCGCGGACCTGTCTCGAAGCACGTTCGTGCTGGCCGGCGGGCAGAGCGGCAACCCGCTCTCGCCACACCACGCCGACCAGCTCCCGCTGTGGCAACGCGGCGAGTCGTTCACGCTACCGTGGGACCAGGCCGACGTGATCCGCGCCGCGGTGGACACACTGCGGCTGTTGCCGGGCGGCGCATTGGGTGTTGAGAACGGTTCCCAGGTCGGTCTGGCGAGCCGCGACCGCCAGGGCGCGGGGCCGGCGGTCAACGGACCGTAGTAACCGGATGCGGACGCGCCCGCGCCGGGGCAAGAGGTTGTTGCCTGTGACTGTAAGCGGAAGCCGTGTCATGCCTCTTCGCGTGGTTCCAGCGGTGTGACGCGGAACAGTTCGACCCCGCTCCGCTCACCGTTCGACCAAACAACCGCGTCCCACAGGACCGGATTCCCGCCCACGACCAAGGTGAACGTCCCGCACGCTGCGCGACGGCGGCCGAATAGCCGCGCGACCGAGCCGGGCAGCGGCGTGAACGCCAACTGTGCCTCTTCCACGATCCCGGCTGCGTACTCGACCGGCGGAGGCACCATTTCGTAACGAACGTTGTCGATGACGATCGGCCGCCCCTCGGATAAGCCGAAGTATTCCTTGTTCAAGCCGACTTCGTAACGCACGTCGTCGATGACGTAGGACAACGGATCACTCCGCCACGGGTGGTAATGCACGGACGTGGCGCGGTCGCGGACGGACATACAGAGTACCAACCCCCAGAGACTCCGAAACCGCGTAGAAAGCTCCGCACGTGCGGCGGCACCCTCACCGGGCGCTGGCGGGCCGATCAGATCCATGACGTCGATGACAATTTCCGCCACGCTTCACCTCGCGGTCGAAAGCGCGGTCAGCCCGGCGGGCTGGGAGGGGAGGTGTCGGGGGCCGGGAGCGTGCCGGGGGTCGGAAGGGCGGGCAGCGCACCCGGCGGCATTACGATCGAGCCGGTGACGTCGTCGAGGGCGGCGCTCGGGGCGTGCGGGGCCGCGCTCGCCGGCGGCTTCACCGGCACGATGATCGGCTTGATTTCGCCCGTGAGCAAATCGAGGACGATGCAGGTCTTGGGGTTCGCGCGGAACAGCGCGCCGGGGTTCGCCACGAGCGTCCGGCCGGTGCGGTGCTGCTCGCGAACGTGGGTGTGACCGTAAAATACGTAGTCGAAGTAGTCCGCGTTCTCCAACTGGCGCAACTGGTGCCGCTCGTGGCTGTGGACCCACGCGACCCGCTTCTCGGCCAGCGTCAAAAATCCGAACGAGTCGTAGTGCGTGCCGCCGATGTCCTTGATCGCCGCGGAGAGCTTCGCCTTGTCCTTGTCCCAGTTGCCGTAAACGAAGTGTGTGGGGACCGGTTTGAATACCCGCACGGTCTCCGGCGACTCGATGTCGCCGCAGTGTAGGATCAGCTCGACGTGCTGCTCCATCAGGAGACGAACGGCTTCCGCGACCGCCTCCTGGCGGTCGTGGGTGTCGCTGACGACCCCGATCCGCATGGTTCCCCCGCCGCGCCCCGGTACAGTTCCGCGCCCACACCATTCTACATTAACAAACCGTTCACGGTTCGGGTATGTCATGTGCCGTGAGAGAAGACCGAAGAAGGGCCGCACGACAAACGCCGAGAAAGACACGATCAAAACAAAGACCGAATGCAGTGTTGAAATCACTCTTTCTCTGCGGCCTTGATCGTGTTTTTTCTGCGTTTGTCGTGCGGTCCTTCTTCTTCGCGCTACCTCTTCGGGAAGGCGATCGCGTTCACCAACTCCTTGTCGCGCGGGCCGACCGCCTTCACCTTCTCCGGCCTCATCGCGAACGTCACCGCGACCTGATCGCCGCCCGCGCCGGCCAGCAAATGGAAGCTCTGCACGACCGGCAGGTCCTCCATCTTTCCCTCGACCGCCAGCCGGTACAGCCAGCGCCCGTCAGGCGTTGTCGCCTCGGCGTCTTCGAGAACGCGCGTCGCGGTCCAGCTCGGGGTCGCGGCCACCGCCTTCTTGAACTCCTCCGTCGAAGCGTGCTTGCCCGGTTCGGCCTTCTTCCAGAGTGCCACCGTCGCCTGCGCGACGAACTCGCCCTTGTCGAGCAACCGCAGGATCAGGTGCTGATCGGTTAGCCCGGTGATGTGCCAGTCGCGCGGGTACGTCAGCGAATAGTTTCCCTTCGGGTCGGTGTGGCGGAGCCGCGTCATCGCGGGCGGAACGTCGCCCTTCGGCACCGTCGCCAGCGCGGCGTCGGCGAGTTCCTTCGGCGCGTCGGCCAGCGGCTGGCGCTTCAACGTGACGGTCACGTCCACGAGCGACGCGGGCGCGACCGGGCCTTGCTCGCGGTCGTCCTTCTGCTTCCACACGAGCGAAACGACGCGCTTCGCGGCGATGTCGAAGACGCCGGTCGCGGTGATCGCCAGCGTCACCTTCGCGCCGTGCTCGATGCCCTCCGCGGTGCCCTCGATTGTGAAGGTCGCTTTGCCGTCGGCAACGGACGTGAGCTTGCCCGCGAGCGTGTGCTTGATGAGGCCGTCGAACTGACACGCCGCTTGCGCCGCCGCCGGCGAAACGCTCCACGTGTCGTTCACGTTCACCGCCTTGCCCGGCAGCAACCCCGCGAGGCACTGCGGGTTGAAGTGCTCGGTGACGAGGTCGAGGTCGTCGCGCGTCAGCGGCCCGGCCGGGCAGAAGCAGAACGGCCCTTCCGAACTGCGCACCGCGACCACCAGCCGCCGGTCGTTCGGCAGCGCGCGGTTCACCTTCTCGCCATCGACGACCGCCGACGCGACCGCGTCCTCGTAGTGGCGCGCGGACCGGGCCGGCAGCCCGTCGGCCACAGTTAGTGTCCGCTCGCTGAACACGTGCCGGGCCTTCGCTTCGAGCCGCACGGTCTCCTTGTTGCCCTCCTGCGTGATGAACATCTTGCCCGCGAGGTCGAGTTCGACGCTGTAGCGCGCGCACTCGCCGACCGCGGGCGCTTCCGCGAGCGTGACCTGCGCGCGGGCGGGCGAGGGTTTGAGCCATCCGGACGCGGCAACAATCGCAACGACCAGCGCGGCACGGTGGCCCATACAGTGTCTCCTCGCGGGCGGAACGAAAACGCCCGCGCAGATACGCGCCGGAGGGCCGCGCGGTCAAGGCAGAAGCGCCGCGCCGATCCGAATAGTATACACAAGTGCAAATCTATGTCAAGCGGGGTGTAGCAACGATTCCTGGTGACGCTCCAGTTTGCTGAGTCAGTTCGGTTGCCAGTAGGCGCCCCAAGTTCCGCTGTCGAGGGGCAGCAGGTGCCCGCGACGCGATTGACGTTCTCGGGTACCCGCCGAGCATTGTTCGCCCTCAGACGCCGGCCGCTCGGATCCTTCGCCGTTCCTGCGATCAGCACGCTGCCGATCGTCTGACCACGCCGCAAGCGCAAGGCAAACGATCCCGGTGGCCCACCGGATCGTTCCGCATCCCGCCCAACGAGGATCAGGAACCATCGCCAACTCGCCATACGAAGATGCCGCGGACGTGAGACGACCTCCGTAACCGGGAACGCCTCACTTACCCACCCACACCAACTCACCAAGACGACCAAAAATAACTCGCCGAACTGCTCCACCGGCTACAGTACCGCGCGCTGAGCGAGATGTGTGAGCAGGGGGCGTGAGCGGCAACAAGGCCGCGTTTCACCTTGCCGACCTGTTCCACACGACCGCCCTCGAACTCGGCCGGGCCGCCGACGGGAAGGCGGCTTACGATGCCGTTCTGAGCGAACCGGAAGAGAAAGCGGCCGGGAGGACGTCGAGCGCTGGCTTCAACGGCACTGGCGGAAATCGCGGGCACGCAACCGGCCGCCCCGTGATGTTTGCATGAACCGGTGGGCGGCGGCCCGCGCGCCCGCTACTCTTCCCGCGACGGGGTTCGCCCGTCGCACATCACGTCTCGAGGAGGAGGCTCTCATGTTCCGACTGTTCGCGGGCGGGTTCGCCCTGGCCCTCGTGGCGCTCGCCGGTGGCCCCGGTTCGGCCGACGACAAGAAGGAGAAAGAGAAGTTCACGACCTGGGTGAAGGAGGTCGGCGAGATCACCCTCACGTTCGAGATCGGCAAGGAGACAGCGAAGTACACGGTGGCCGCCGGCGAGAATGCCGCCATCATCACCGCGAAGCTGAAGTGGGACAAGGACACGGTGTCGAGCGAGGTGACGGATGTGGAAGTGAAGGGGAACTTCCCCGGCGCGCCGAAGAAGGGCGAGAAGGTGACGTTCAAGTGGGTGGTGAAGGGCGACAAGGCGACACTGTCGAACTTCGCCGGCGACGGCGCCGACGCAGCCAGAGACGTTGTCGAGGGCGAGTACAAGCTGAAGAAGTGACTACGTTTGGCGAGCGGCCGCGGCGTCAGCCATTCGCGCCGTCCGCGGGCTCTTCGTCCGGCTCTTCGGGCGGCAACCCGCCCAACTCCTGCATGAGCTTCTTGTGCTTGATCGCGTCCTTGGCGGTCGAGCCGAAGCTGTGGCGGTGCCGGCGGTCGCCGTCGGAGTGCCGGAACTCCCCGGTCTTCGGGTCCGCGTACTTCTTCTTGTTCGCCTTTTGGGGCTTCTTGTCGCGCGCCATGGGGTTTACCAACCCGTGAGTGGGGGCCGATCCCCTCACGGACACGCGCGCCGGCCGCGAGGTTCGCGGCTTCGCTGGAGAAATGTCGGGCCGATGCGCGGCGCTACAACGAGGGCAACATTAGCGGGTCGCCAGCACGCGCTGGATCGCCAGCGCGAAGGCGCGGCCCTCGTCGCCGGCTTCGGTCAGCCCCAGCGCCTTCGCCCGCAGGCGGGCCACGTCGTCGCCCTCGCCGGCGGCGCGGAAGTGCAGGTACCACACAGCCCCGGCCCGCGCCGCGTCGTCCGCGAACACGTACGCGGGGCGCGTCAGCCGGTCGGCGGCCGTGCGGTCGAACTGCTTGCTCGCCGCGTCCAGCGTTTCCGGGGTCGTCTCAATCGCGACGAAGTTCAGATCGCGGGTCGAGGCCATATCTTTGACGGCGCTCACGTCCGCACCAGCCGCGTGCAGGTAGATCACGCTGCGAAAGCCCGCGGCCTTGAGCGAATCGAACCCGTCGAGCGTCGGCTTGCTCCCCGCGAACAGCCCGTCCTTCACCTTCGTGTAGCCGGAAAGCCCGGTCGCGCCCGCGGCCTTCGGCGGTTCTTTGGACTGCGGGGCCGTTGGCCCGCCGAGGAAACTCGGCGCGGGCTGCGTCGGCCGCGCCGACGGGCTGCCCGGCGGCAGCGGGTCGGGGAACAGCACCTCCGGCCCGCTCTTGGGCGCGGGCGAAGGGGTGGCGCCCGCCGGCGGGAGGAACCCGCTCGGCCCCGGTTGCACGGGCTGCGTCGGCACGCCCGCGGGCGGGAGCAGGATCGGCGCCCGCGACCCCGCCGGACCCGACGGCGGGCAGCAGTCGTCGCGGTGGAGCTTGTGGCAGCGGTGGCGACACCCAGCGAACGCGACGACGAGCGCGACGGAGGTCAGAATCATCATTCGACGCATGGGAAAGTCCTCCGTTGGTCGCGTTTCGGTCCGTTCAGTGTGCCGGTCGGGAACCCAGCAAAGGCGGTGCCCGACCGCCGGTCGCACCAATCAAACCGAAACTGCGCGGTCCGCGGGGTCTCGGCCCCTGACCTCCGATTCTACGTTGTAAATGTTACCGACCTATGCGACTTGCGGTGTCGATGCACGATTCCGGTTGCTCGGCGTGGCGGACTTGCCGGTTGTGCGGACTGCGAAGGGTTGGCGGCGTGGGTAAGATGACCGCGAACGGAGGGGCACGATGAACTTCGACATGTTCGCGCGCGATGTTCGATTCGCTCGCGCCCGACGCGGAAGCCGCCCGGCTCATGGCCGACGAACTTCAAGCCGCGGTCCTCGCGGAACTCGGTGAGGTGGTTCGCGCGCGGTTCGAGGCGATCGTCGCGGAGCTGAACACCCGCGGGTACAACCTCACGCTCTACGGCCCACAGTCGGCGGACAATCGACACGTCCGCGACTACAGCGACCCCAAATGCTGCGCGCTTCGGTTGGGCGCGGACGTGGTCATTTCGGCCGGTTATCGGGACGTGCGCAGCGAAGGCGGCTGGGGCGAACGCTCATAGAGCCGCGACCGGCAGGGAGCGGGCCAGCCACCTTTGCGGTGGGTCGTTGGCCCGCTCCCTACCGGTCGCGGCTCTATTTCGACCGTTTACGCGTGCCCCTTCGCCCTTCTCCCACGAACGCTATGCGGGAACAGCTTCTCCTGGTTCAGAGTTCCGCTCGCGTCGAGCGGTAACGCGATCGGCTCGCCCACGAACGCCAGGTGCGGGTCGCTCTTCAGGTCGGCCGCGAGTGGTTCGGACACCCACACCTCGGCGACTTCGAGCGTGTTGGGGATCACGCACAACTTCACCTTCTCGTACTCCGGCTGCCAGCACGTCTCGATACACTTCTCGATCACCTCGCGGTCGGTGTCGAACCCGAACGGCAGCTTCGAGCGCCACAGCGACCGGGCTGTGAAGTTGTTCATGCGGAAGGGAATCGGGTCGATCGAGTCCAGCGCCCGCGTCGTGGTGATGTCGGCCAGGCCGATGCCGGTGGCGTTGCCGTGGCTCTCCGGCGACACGTCCAGTACCGCGATCCGCACGATTCGCGGGTCGTTCGTCTCGGCCTCGGGCGTCGCCTCGACGAGCATCCGGCCGATCACGTTCGGGTCCATCCCGGCCCCGGAGTAGTTCTTGCCGCTCTCGCCGATGACGAGCACGTCGCAACCCCTGAACGGCAGGCGGCCCATCATCTTGCTCGCCATCTCCAACAGTACCGGCTCGCGGTCGTAGAGGTCGTCGCGATCGACCACTTCGAGGTGTGCGGTTTCTTCTTGCGCGTTTTCGAGCGTCGCGAGGCCGCCCATGAACGGCGTTTTGGCCAGAATCACCTTTCCCGATTCGGGGATCATGTCCCGCAGTCCGCGGGTGCCGTAGCTGTGAACCTGATCGGCCCCGCGCTGTTTGCCCAGGCCGATCACGAGCATTTTGAGAATGCCGCTCTCGAACTTGCCGCGAAAGTCCGTGTGCGGCTTCACCCGCGACACCGTGACCACGCCGTCGGCCGCGAGTGCGTTCTTGTCCCACCAAACGGGTTGGTTCCACGAGTTTAAGCCGATGTTCACCGCGTCCATGTCGGTCACGACCGGCACGCCCAGATGGGCCTCGTCGATGTCGTAGCTCGCGAGCAGCTCGCGCTGACCCTCGGCGACCGCCCCGCCGTGCGACCCCATCGCCGCGACGACGAACGGCTTCGCGCCGAGTTCCGCGATCACGTCAACGGTCGCCTTGGCGAGCGTGAGGAAGTTCTTGATGCCGCGGCTGCCGCACCCCACGGCGATCCGCATCCCGGGCTTGATGCGCCTGGCGGTCTTGGAGGCGAGCCACTGCCGGCGCACCTCGCCGGCGACATCGGCGACGGTCGGCTGCGGGGCGACCTGGCGAACGAGCTGCACGCGCGGAAGGTTCACGGGATGCTCCGGCGAACCCCGCACGCAAGTGCGGGGGTGAGGTGTGGCGGTATCCGACTCGGCACCCCCGCACTTGCGTGCGGCGAGTGAAGCAACACCCCCGCACTTGCGTGCGGTGAGTGGAGCAACACCCCCGCACTTGCGTGCGGGGTTCGCCCGGTCATTTCAAATCAGCTTTCAGCGTCAGCTTCTTGCCGCCGCGTTCCACCACGATGTCGATCGAGGTGCCGGCCCGCTGGCCACCCATGATGGTCATGTACGCGGTGATGTTGGGCACCGGCTTGCCGGCGAGTTCCACGATCACGTCGTTCTCCTTCAGCCCGGCCTTCTCCGCCGCGCCGCCGGGGCTGACGCCCTCCAGCATCACGCCGGCGCCCTCGTAAGAGTAGCTCGGCAAGATGCCCAGGCGCGGGCCGGTGCCCATCCGCTTCGGCTCCGGGGGCGGCGGGCTGCTGGGGTCCAGCGGGGCCGGGGTCCGCACGACCGAGTACTTCGGCGCGGTGGCCCGCGCGGCGAGATCGACGGCCATCATCTCGGCCACGTCCACGACCCGCTTCAGGCCCGGTACGTCGATCTTTTCCGGCACGTCGGTCGGGCGGTGGTACTCGCCGTGCAGCCCGGTGAACAGGAACAGCACCGGCACCTTCTTGCGGTAGAACGAGTCGTTGTCGCTGTTCGAGGCGCTGGCCGCGACCTTGAACAGCCGGAAGTCGGCCTTCTTCGTGGTCTCCTCGGCCAGTTCGTCGAACCCGGTGCCGGTGCCGGTCCCGTACACCACCAGCTTGTCCTTCTTGGGGAACAGCCCGAGCCAGTCGGTCGGCACCGGCTTGGTGCGGCCGATCATGTCCATGTTGATCATCGCGGCGGTCTTGTCGAGCGGGAACAGCGGCTCCTTGCAGTAGAACTTCGAGCCGTCCAGCCCGTGTTCCTCGCCGGAAAACGCGATGAACACGAGCCGCCGCCCCTGCCGGTTCTTCTGCGCGCCGAACCGGCGGGCCAGTTCCATCAGGCCGGTCGTGCCGCTGCCGTTGTCGTCGGCCCCGTAGTGGATCTTCCCGGCCGCGGCCGGGCCGCCGATGCTGCCCCACAGCCCGTACCCGACGTGGTCGTAGTGCGCGCCGATGACGATGGTTTCGTTCGCGAGCGGCCCGGCGCCCTCCAGCACGCCGATGACGTTCTTGCACTTCACTTCCGGCTGCTCGACGGTCACCACCACGTCGCCGGACCAGCCCTTGAGTTCGAATGAGTTCGGCTTGAGCGTGTCGTTGATGCCGGTCTCGAGTTCCTTGAGCGGCTTCTGCCCCGCGCCCTTCAGGATGGTGTCGAAGGTCGCGCGTTTCATCATCAGCACGGGGATCTTGGCGGGTACGAGGCCGAGATATTCGCCGAACTTCGGCAGCGGGTCGGGGGCGCCGCCGGCGGCGGTCGTGTCGTTGACGATGACGAGCGCCGCGGCCTTGTTCTTGACGGCCAGCGCGATCTTCGTGGCGAACGCGGCGTGCGTGCTGTCCGCGTCCTTGCCGATGGTGGTGTCGAACCGCTTGTCGCCGGTCTCGCCGTACCGCGGGGTGCGGCGCAGGACGATGACGATCTTGCCCTCGACGTTCAACCCGTCGTAGTCGTCGTACTTGAGCGCGGGCGCGGTGATGCCGAACCCGGCGAACACCAGATCGCCCTTGCCCTTGCTGGTCCGGCTCGCGCCCATCACGGCGAACTCGGTGTCGAGCTTCAACTCCTTCAGCCCGTCGGCGAGGTGAAGGGTGAACGTGGTGGGCCTGGCGGGCGCCGGGTCCATCTTGACGGTGAACGGCTGGAAGAAGCTGCCGTCCTTCATCGCGGGCTTCAGCCCGGCTTCCTGGAACGTGTTGACGATGTACTCGGCGGCCTTCTCGATGCCTTTCGTTTCGATCCCGCGGCCCTCGCACTCCGGGCTGGCGAGGAAGAAGATGTCCTTGCGCATCCGCTCCAGAACGGGATCGTCGAACGGCTTCTGGGCCGCCGCGGAGTTGACCAGCGCGAGAATCGCCGCGAGCGCGCCTGCGGCCGCGAGCGGGCGGAACGACCTGAACATGCGGGTGTCCTTCGGAGAAGCAGGGTGGGACCGCGACCGGGGTGATGAAGCTATTATGTGGTCCCGCCGCGCCTCCGGGCAAGGGCGCGCTCGCGGGTCGCGCGAGCGAGACGCGGCCCGTAAGTGATGTGCGAAAAAACAGACATTTGTACAACAGGAATTTCTTCGGGCAGTACAGGCGCTGTCGAGCGGCTTACGGAAGTTCTGGTAACCGCAGAAGCCCTTCGCACAGGTGGCCGCTCAGTTCGTCCTCCAAGGCCCGGACCCGCTTGTCGGTCTCTTCGTTGTCCGGGAGGACCGCGCGAACCCACCCGATCGCCTCTCGGCAATGACGTTCATCGTCGGACGCTGACGGATCGACGGATCGGAACGCCTCCCAGTGAAAGTGGGGGGCGGCGTGATCGATCGTGCGAATCCGGGCGGCGGCAGTCAGCAGCGTGAGGCGACCGAGAGCCAGATCCCGCGCGACCGCCTGCTTTGCTTCGATGGCGGCTAGCACCGCGGCGCGCTTGCTTTCGGTTTCCTCGGGGTGGTCGATGGAATCGTCCGGCTCGCTCCAGCGAGCACGCGGCTCGGGTTGGTGAGAATCGGGGCGCCAGATGGGCGTGCCGATCAGCATCACCACGAAGAGAAACCCCAGTGTCGTCGCGGTGCAATAGAGTCGCTGGCGCACGGAATATCCTCCGAACAGATGGGCGCGGGGCGGGAACTCGGCGCCCGCACCGCGGTGCAGCTGATTGCGTTCCTGGGCGGCCGAAGGTGCGAACTACGGTCGCGGGTCTGCACCAAGAGCGTGAACCGGAGGAAAAAGGGGTCAACGAATTGTTGGAAACCGAAGAGAAAGCAGGTACTATCATCCGAGTCTCAACACTTCCGTTCGAGTGTCACTCATGGACAACCCAGAACAACCGACGCCGGTCAGCGCGTGTTTCGAGCGGCTCGCGGTTGGTGACCCCGGAGCCCCTTGCAGGTGTAGGTTAACCTTCGTGCACGTAGGGTTCCAGGAGTGTGTCGG